>NZ_JBYBHH010000015.1:0-154298 GCF_059025405.1 Pseudomonas sp. 5.2 | reverse complement strand
AGGCCGCTCCCACAGGTTCACTGCAGGCTTGAAGGTTACGGTGAACTTGTGGGAGCGGGCTTGCCCCGCGAAGGGGCCATCAGATCCACACAGCATCCCAATGTGGATAATCGCCAGCACGGTCTACAAGCCCTGCTCTTATGGGGTTGGCAACGATGTACCTCGCCATTTGCAGCACACTCTCCTCCCGGCGCAAAGCCCGGTCCTGATAGCCCGGCTGCCATATCTTTTCGCGCCGCATACCCCGCTGATAAAGCGCATGACTGCTGCGTGACTTGAACCTGCGCATCAGGCAGTACAACGTGCCACTTCGCAATTCGATCAGCCAATGCACATGGTCAGGCATTACTACCCAGGCCAAGGATTGACAATGCCCATCGAGCTCGGCCTGTCTCAGTTGCTGGATCACGCCTCGGGCAAACTGCAGTTGAGTGAAGATCCGCTTGCGTTCAAGAGTGACCGTGGTCAGCAGGTATATCCCGCCCGGCTGAGAAAAACGGCCACGGCGCAGTAGGTGGGATTGGGCACGGTCCATGTGAGGCTCCCTGAAATAAGATTCAGGTGAAACACTAGGTTAGCGGGTAGTGGCCAGAGACTGAAAATGGTTGCTGGATGTTGGAGGTAGGGCAGTGCCGGCCCTTTCGCGGGGCAAGCCCGCTCCCACAGGTTCACCGAGTACTTCAGGCTTGCGCATAACCTGTGGGAGCGGGCTTGCCCCGCGAAAGGGGCCGCAGGTCAGGTACGGAAGCGCGCTACCAGCCCATTCAAATCCACCGCCAACCGCGACAACTCGGCACTCGCCGCGCTGGTCTGATGCGCCCCGGTCGCGCTCTGCACCGACAGGTCATTGATATTCACCAAGTTGCGGTCCACCTCGCGGGCCACCTGGGCCTGCTCTTCCGCCGCGCTGGCAATCACCAGGTTACGCTCGTTGATCTGCGCCACCGCACCCGCAATGGTATCCAGCGCCATGCCCGCACCCCGGGCGATATTCAAGGTCGACGCGGCACGTTCGGTGCTGGTGCGCATCGACTCCACCGCCTCTTCGGTCCCGCCCTGGATGCTGCCGATCATCCGCTCGATTTCGCTGGTCGACTGCTGGGTACGATGGGCCAATGCCCGCACCTCATCCGCCACCACGGCAAAGCCTCGGCCTGCTTCACCGGCACGGGCCGCTTCGATCGCGGCGTTGAGCGCTAGCAGGTTGGTCTGGTCGGCCAGGCCGCGAATCACATCCAGCACCTTGCCGATGTCGCGCGACTGCTCGGCCAGGTGAGTGATCAGCGTGGCAGTGGCCTGCACATCACCGCTCATGCGCTCGATGGCGCCGACGGTTTCCAGTACCAGGTCGCGCCCGTCGCCGGCCGAACGGCTGGCTTCACCAGAGGCCTCCGAGGTGCTGACCGCATTGCGCGCCACTTCTTCCACGGCGCTGGTCATCTCGGTGACTGCGGTGGCGGCCTGCTCGATTTCGTTGTTCTGTTGCTGCAAGCCACGGGCGCTTTCGTCGGTGACGCTGTTGAGCTCTTCCGCGGCCGATGCCAGTTGGGTCGCCGAACCGGCAATCAATTGCAGGGTGTCGCGCAGTTTCTCCTGCATGCGGGCCATGGCACGTAGCAGGCGCGCGGCTTCGTCGGTGCCTTCGGCACGGATGACGTGGGTGAGGTCGCCGTCGGCCACCTGCTCGGCGCATTTAAGCGCCTCTTCAATCGGTTTGACGATACTGCGGGTCAGCAGGAAGGCGCACAGCAGGGTCAGCACCGTGGCTGCGATCAACAGGCCAATCACCAGGGCGAAGGCAGAGGCGTACTGGCTGGCAGCCGTTTCATTGGTGGCGCGGGTCTGGTCGGTGTTGATGCGCACCAAGGTGTCCATGACCTTGTTGATCTGCTCGGAGTTGGCCAGCAGGTCGCGGTTGAGCAGGTCGCGCAGTTCGTCGGTGCGGCCTGCCTGGCTCAGGCTGCGCATGCGCGCCTCCAGCTGGCGGTACTGATTGAGCAGTTGGCTGTATTGATCGTAAGCCGCTTGCTCGTCGCGTGCGCCGATCATGGGCTCGTAGGCACGGCGCGCCTGGTCGATCTGGGTGTTGCGTTGGTCCAACAGGTTGAGAGTGTCGCGCTGCGTCTCTGGGTCGCGGTTGAGCAGCAGGCGATAGGAAAGGGTGCGCATGCGCAGGTTCAGCGCAGTAAGTTCGTCCAGCGTCTTGATGCTGGGCACGCTGATGCTTTCGATGGCAACGCCGGCCTGGCGGATGTTGCCCATCTGCATCAGCGAGAAGATGCCGAGGCCGAGCATCAACAGGCCGATCAGCGCGAAGCCGAGCAGCGCGCGCGGGGCGATATTCATGTTGCGTAGGGACATGAGGGGCGTAATCCAGGCAAGGGGAAGAGGTCGCAGGGGATGGCGACGAAATATGACTTGCCTGGCTATCGGTCGTGACTGGTCAGTCTTGAGCGAGACCGGTGAAAATTGTGAGCGCGCTAACCTTTTCCTGACCGGCGGTTGATCCAGGTCGGAACAAGCGGGCGCTTACCCTGTCAATCTGCGGGTTAGAAACCTTAAGAATCCGATATTTAATGGCGAGGACTCACGCTTTTCTTTATCGTGTGCGGCCTTTGCAACAACCTGAGATAGACCCCATGCTGGAAGCCTCCCTGAATCAAATCGAGCAACTGGTCAGCGACCTGATGCAGAAAAACGCTCAACTCACCGAGCAGAACACTACCCTGGGTCAGCAATTGGCACAGGCCAAAGAAGAAAACGAGACCCTGCAGCTGTCGCTGATGGAGCAGGAAGAGAAGAACGGCGCCACCGCCGCGCGCATCCAGGCGCTGGTTGACCGCGCCAATGCGGGTGTCGTCAACGCATGAGTCTGCAAGCGCAGCCGGTCAATGTCGTGTCGATCCTTGGCAGCGACTATTCGATCAAGGCGCCCGAAGGCCAGGAAGAAACCCTGGCCCAGGCGGTGCGGATGCTGAACACCGCCCTGGCCGAGACCAAGCGTTCGTACCCGACCCTGATCGGTGACAAGCTGCTGGTGCTGGCGGCCCTGAACCTGTGTTCCAAGCAGGTTGAGCTGCAAAAAGAGCATCAGCAGACGCTGGCGCGTACCCAGGCGCAGATCGACGCCACGGTGGACGCGATCGTTCGGACTATCGCCGAACAATAAAGCACTCCGCGATCCCTTGTAGGAGCAGCCTTGTGCTGCGAAGAGGCCGGTGAAAACGCAGTGATTTCCGCTGCTGTCACCGGCCTCTTCGCAGCACAAGGCTGCTCCTACAATGTCCCAGATCACTGGAATAACTGGATACGTAAGTGTATACACTTCCCCCAAAACAATAATTGGCGGGGAGCACGGGCATGCGTATCTGGCGGCAAAGTATCCAGTGGCAATTGATCGCAAGCATGGGCGCAGCCCTGCTGGCGAGCATCCTGGTGGTGGTGATCATTTTCACGGTGGCGCTCAACCGCCTGACCGAACGTTACCTGGTCGACACAGCGCTGCCAGCCAGTGTCGAAGCAATCCGCAACGATATCGAGCGCATGCTCGGCCAGCCGCTGGTGGCGGCCGCCGACATAGCCGGCAATACCCTGCTGCGCGATTGGCTTGCCGAGGGCCAAGACCCCGCTCAAACCTCACGCTTTATCGAATACCTCGAGGCTGCCAAGCAGCGCAACAAAGCCTTTACCACGCTGTTCGCCTCCACCGAAACCGGCCACTACTACAACGAGAAGGGGTTGGACCGCACACTCAGCCGGGCCAACCCGAAGGACACGTGGTTCTACGGGTACATCGACAGCGGCGCCGAGCGCCTGATCAACATCGACATCGACGGTGCCACAGGCGAGTTGGCGCTGTTCATCGACTATCGCGTGGAAAAAGACGGCAAGCTGGTCGGCGTGGCGGGTATGGGCTTGCGCATGACCGAGTTGTCGAAGCTGATCCACGATTTCAGCTTTGGCGAGCACGGCAAGGTATTTTTGGTACGCAACGATGGGCTGATCCAGGTGCACCCGGACAGCGCCTTCAGCGGCAAGCGCCAGCTTGTCGACCAGCTAGACGCACAGGCCGCGAAAGCGGTGATGAGTGGCGACCAGGGCCTGCGTACCAGCCGCTTCCAGCGTGATGGCGAAGGCTACCTGGCATTAGGCTTGCCACTGCGCGACCTGAACTGGACCTTGGTCGCCGAAGTGCCTGAGGCCGAGATCTACGCGCAGATGCATCAGGCAGTCTGGCTCACCACCTTGATCGGTGGTGGCGTGGCGCTGTTGTCGTTGCTGCTGGTGGTGGTGCTGGCGCGCGGCTTGGTACGGCCGATCCGCCGCGTCACGGCCGCACTGGTGCAGATCGGCAGCGGCGCGGGAGACCTCAGCCACCGCCTGGATGATTCGCGCCAGGACGAACTGGGTGACTTGGCCCGTGGCTTCAACCGCTTCCTCGACAGCCAGCGCGGGTTGATCGGCGAGGTGCTGCGCACCACTGAACGCCTGCACCTGGCCGTCGAACAGGTGACCCAGGTGGTGGACAACACAGCCGAGCGCTCCGGTCGCCAGCAGGAAATGACCGAAATGGTCGCCACCGCCGTGCATGAGATGGGCCTGACCGTGCAGGACATCGCCCGCAATGCCGGCAATGCCGCTGACGCGTCACAATCGGCGCGCGACGAAGCCTTGCAGGCGCGTGACGTGGTGCGGCGCTCGATCCAAGGTATTGAAGGCATGTCCGACGACATCGGCAAGGCGGCGGATGCGGTCGCACAGTTGGCCGACGAAGTCGCCTCGATCGATGAAGTATTGGCGGTGATCCGCAGTATTTCCGAACAAACCAACCTCTTGGCGCTGAACGCTGCGATCGAGGCGGCTCGGGCAGGGGAGATGGGGCGTGGCTTTGCCGTGGTCGCCGATGAGGTGCGTACCCTGGCGCGGCGCACGCAGCTGTCTACCGATGAAGTGCAGCAGATGATCCAGCGCTTGAAGCAGGGCGCAGGCTCGGCGGTGACGTCGATGCAGGCAGGGCAGCAGGCGACGGGTAGCGGCGTTGAATCGAGCCAGCGCACCGGTGCCTCGTTGGGGGCGATTACCGACAAGGTCGAGCACATCAGCGACATGAACCATCAGGTGGCGACAGCGACTGAAGAGCAGTCAGCGGTGACGGAGGAGATCAACCGGACGGTACAGGGGATTTCCGACCTAGCCAGGGAGACAGCGGCGGAGGTGCAGGGGTGCCGGGCGGAGTGCCAGGCGTTGCGTGGGTTGGCTGATGATTTGGCGCGGCAGATGGGTGGGTTCAAGCTTTAGATTGTTGGAGCTGCTGCCATCGCATTCGCGGGCAAGCCCGCTCCCACAGGTCGTGCACAGTTTCAGCATCTGTGAGGACCCTGTGGGAGCGGGCTTGCCCGCGAATGCGATCTATCAGGCAGTGATGATCGAGCGGATATCCGCCGCCAGCTCACGCACCCGGTCTTCATCAGTATCCCAGGAGCACATGAACCGCGCCCCGCCACTGCCAATAAAGGTATAGAACCGCCAGCCCTTGCCCCGCAGCGCTTCAATCGCGTGCTCTGGCATTTGCAGAAACACCCCGTTGGCCTCCACCGGGAACATCAGCTCCACCCCCGGCAGGTCGCTCACCAGCGACGCCAGCAGCTGCGCGCAGTGGTTGGCGTGCGTGCCGTGGCGCAGCCAGGCGCCATCTTCCAACAGCCCGACCCAGGGCGCAGACAAGAAGCGCATCTTCGACGCCAACTGCCCGGCCTGCTTGCAGCGGTAGTCGAAGTCTTCGGCCAGCTGGCGATTGAAGAACAGGATCGCCTCGCCCACCGCCATGCCGTTCTTGGTACCGCCAAAACACAGCACATCGACGCCGGCCTTCCAGGTCAGCTCCGCCGGGCTGCAACCGAGGAACGCGCAGGCATTGGTGAAACGCGCCCCGTCCATGTGCAGGTTAAGGCCCAGTTCCTTGCAGGTGGCGCTGATCGCCTTGAGCTCGTCTGGGCGGTACACGGTGCCCACTTCGGTGGCCTGGGTGAGTGTTACCACACGTGGCTTGGGGTAGTGGATGTCCTGGCGCTTCAACGCCACTTCACGGATCGACTCAGGCGTCAGCTTGCCGTTGATGCTGGGCGCGGTGAGCAGCTTGGAACCGTTGGAGAAAAACTCCGGCGCGCCGCATTCGTCGGTTTCGACGTGGGCGGTCTCGGAGCAGATCACGCTGTGGTAGCTCTGGCACAGCGAGGCCAGGGCCAGGGAGTTGGCGGCGGTGCCGTTGAAGGCGAAAAACACCTCGCAGTCGGTTTCGAACAAGTTGCGGAAGTACTCGGCGGCGCGCTCGGTCCACTGGTCGTCGCCATAGGCGCGTTCGTGGCCCATGTTGGCCTTGGCCATGGCGGCCCAGGCTTCGGGGCAGATGCCGGAATAGTTGTCGCTGGCGAATTGTTGGCTCTTATCTGTCATGACACGGTCCTGTGAACGACGCAGAACAGCACTCTAAACCATCGATTCAGCAGTTGCCTATACAACCCAGACATAAGCTGATTTCAGGGTTGTCTGAACGGGCCTCTTCGCGGGGCAAGCCCGCTCCCACAATGGCCCTGCGTACGCGGCCATTGTGGGAGCGGGCTTGCCCCGCGAAGAGGCCGGCATGCACAACACAAAAGCGAATGTCGTAAACGCGCCATTGCAAGGCGTGCGCAGGCATCTGACCCACCCCGGCCAGTCATACCATCGCCACAAAGGGCCACAGTGCTCTACAGACAAGAAACGATCGCTGCCGGGAGACAACAAGATGTTCAGCAAGCAAGACCAGATCCAGGGTTACGACGACGCACTGCTGGCGGCGATGAATGCCGAAGAACAGCGCCAGGAAGATCACATCGAGCTGATCGCCTCGGAGAACTACACCAGCCAGCGCGTCATGCAGGCCCAAGGCAGCGGCCTGACCAACAAATACGCCGAAGGCTACCCAGGCAAGCGCTACTACGGTGGCTGCGAGCACGTGGACAAGGTCGAGGCACTGGCCATCGAGCGCGCCAAGCAGCTGTTCGGTGCCGACTACGCCAACGTCCAGCCGCACTCCGGCTCTTCCGCCAACGGCGCGGTGTACCTGGCCCTGCTGCAGGCCGGTGACACCATCCTGGGCATGAGCCTGGCCCACGGCGGCCACCTGACCCACGGCGCCAAAGTGTCGTCCTCGGGCAAGCTGTACAACGCGGTTCAATACGGCATCGACACCAAGACCGGCCTGATCGACTACGACGAAGTCGAGCGCCTGGCGGTCGAGCACAAGCCGAAAATGATCGTCGCCGGCTTCTCGGCCTACTCCAAGACCCTCGACTTCCCACGCTTCCGTGCCATCGCCGACAAGGTCGGTGCGCTGCTGTTCGTCGACATGGCCCACGTTGCCGGCCTGGTTGCTGCGGGCCTGTACCCGAACCCAATCCCGTTCGCCGACGTGGTCACCACCACCACCCACAAGACCCTGCGCGGCCCACGTGGCGGCCTGATCCTGGCCAAGTCCAACGAAGAGATCGAGAAGAAGCTCAACGCTGCCGTGTTCCCCGGCGCCCAGGGCGGCCCGCTGATGCACGTCATCGCCGCCAAGGCCGTGTGCTTCAAGGAAGCGTTGGAACCAGGCTTCAAGGCCTACCAGCAACAAGTGATCGAAAACGCCCAGGCCATGGCCCAGGTGTTCATCGACCGCGGCTACGACGTGGTTTCCGGCGGCACTGACAACCACCTGTTCCTGGTCAGCCTGATCCGCCAGGGCCTCACCGGTAAAGATGCCGACGCCGCCCTGGGCCGCGCGCACATCACCGTCAACAAGAACGCCGTGCCGAACGACCCGCAGTCGCCGTTCGTCACCTCGGGCCTGCGCATCGGCACCCCGGCCGTCACCACCCGCGGCTTCAAGGTCGCTCAGTGTGTGGCCCTGGCCGGCTGGATCTGCGACATCCTCGACAACCTCGGTGACGCTGACGTCGAAGCCGATGTGGCGAAGAACGTCGCGGCGCTGTGCGCAGACTTCCCTGTTTACCGCTGAGTGGAGTAAACGACCATGCAACGCTACTCGGGCTTCGGCCTCTTCAAACACTCCCTCAGCCACCACGAAAACTGGCAGCGCATGTGGCGCACGCCGACCCCTAAAAAGGTCTACGACGTGGTCATCGTTGGCGGTGGCGGCCATGGCCTGGCCACGGCCTACTACCTGGCCAAGGAACACGGCATCACCAACGTCGCAGTGATCGAGAAGGGTTACCTGGGCGGCGGCAACACCGCCCGTAACACCACCATCGTGCGTTCCAACTACCTGTGGGACGAATCGGCGCAGTTGTACGAGCACGCCATGAAGCTGTGGGAGGGCCTGTCCCAGGACATCAACTACAACGTGATGTTCTCCCAGCGCGGTGTCTACAACCTGTGCCACACCTTGCAGGACATTCGTGACTCCGAGCGCCGCGTCAGCGCCAACCGCCTCAACGGCGTCGATGGCGAACTGCTGAACACCGCCCAGGTCGCAGCCGAAATCCCGTACCTGGACTGCTCGAAGAACACCCGTTACCCGATCCTCGGCGCGACCGTTCAGCGCCGTGGTGGTGTTGCCCGTCACGACGCCGTGGCCTGGGGCTACGCCCGTGCCGCCGACGCCCTGGGCGTGGACCTGATCCAGCAGACCGAAGTGATCGGTTTCCGCAAGGAAAACGGCGCGGTCATCGGTGTCGAAACCAACAAAGGCTTCATCGGCGCCAAGCGTGTCGGCGTGGTCACCGCGGGTAACTCCGGGCACATGGCCAAACTGGCCGGCTTCCGCCTGCCGCTGGAATCGCACCCGCTGCAAGCCCTGGTGTCCGAGCCGATCAAGCCAATCATCGACAGCGTGATCATGTCCAACGCCGTACACGGCTACATCAGCCAGTCCGACAAGGGCGACCTGGTGATCGGCGCCGGTATCGACGGTTGGGTTGGCTACGGCCAGCGCGGTTCGTACCCGGTGATCGAGCACACCCTGCAAGCGATCGTCGAGATGTTCCCCAACCTCTCGCGCGTGCGCATGAACCGCCAATGGGGCGGCATCGTCGACACCTCGCCGGACGCCTGCCCGATCATCTCCAAAACCCCGGTCAAGAACATGTTCTTCAACTGCGGTTGGGGTACCGGTGGCTTCAAGGCGACCCCGGGTTCGGGCAACGTCTTCGCTGCCAGCCTGGCCAAAGGCGAGATGCACCCACTGGCCGCGCCGTTCTCCATGGACCGTTTCTACAACGGCGCACTGATCGACGAACACGGCGCCGCCGCCGTCGCCCACTAACCGGAGACACCGTCATGTTGCATATTTTCTGTCCCCACTGCGGCGAGCTGCGCTCCGAAGAAGAGTTCCACGCCTCTGGCCAGGCGCACATCGCCCGCCCGCTGGACCCTGCCGCCTGCTCCGACGAGGAGTGGGGCACCTACATGTTCTTCCGCGATAACCCGCGCGGTATTCACCATGAACTGTGGGACCACGTTGCCGGCTGCCGTCAGTACTTCAACGTCACCCGCGACACCGTGACCTACGAGATTCTGGAAACCTACAAGATTGGCGAGAAGCCGCAGGTGACCGCCAACGGCAAGCAAAACAGCGCACCGTCGACTGTCAAAGGCCAAGGGGAAAAAGTATGAGCCAGACCTATCGCCTCGCCAGCGGCGGCCGTATCGATCGCAGCAAGGTCCTGAACTTCACCTTCAACGGCAAGACCTACCAGGGTTATGCCGGTGACAGCCTGGCCGCTGCGCTGCTGGCCAATGGCGTCGACATCGTCGGCCGCAGCTTCAAGTACTCGCGCCCGCGCGGCATCATCGCCGCCGGTACCGAAGAGCCGAACGCCATCCTGCAGATCGGCTCCAGCGAAGCCACCCAGATCCCTAACGTGCGTGCCACCCAGCAGGCGCTGTACGCCGGCCTGGTCGCCACCAGCACCAACGGCTGGCCGAACGTCAACAACGACGTCATGGGCATCCTTGGCAAGGTGGGCGGCAGCATGATGCCGCCGGGCTTCTACTACAAAACCTTCATGTACCCGAAATCGTTCTGGATGACGTACGAGAAGTACATCCGTAAAGCGGCCGGCCTTGGCCGTGCACCGCTGCAGAACGACCCGGACAGCTACGACTACATGAACCAGCACTGCGACGTGCTGATCGTCGGTGCCGGCCCTGCTGGCCTGGCCGCCGCCCTGGCTGCTGCCCGCAGTGGCGCCCGCGTGATCCTGGCCGATGAACAGGAAGAGTTCGGCGGCAGCCTGCTCGACACCCGCGAAACCCTCGACGGCAAGCCTGCCGCTGATTGGGTCAATGCGGTGGTCAAAGAGCTGGAAAGCCTGCCGGAAGTGACCCTGCTGCCCCGCGCCACGGTCAACGGCTACCACGACCACAACTTCCTGACCATCCACGAGCGCCTCACCGACCACCTCGGCGACCGCGCCCCGATCGGCCAGGTGCGTCACCGCGTGCACCGTGTGCGTGCCGGCCGTGTGGTACTGGCCGCTGGCGCCCACGAGCGCCCGCTGGTGTACGGCAACAACGACGTCCCGGGCAACATGCTGGCCGGCGCTGTGTCCACCTACGTACGCCGCTACGGTGTCGCCCCTGGCCGCAAGCTGGTGCTGTCGACCAACAACGACCACGCCTACCGCGCCGCGCTGGACTGGCACGACGCTGGCCTGCAAGTGGTCGCCATCGCCGACGCCCGCCACAACCCACGCGGCTCGCTGGTTGAAGAAGCGCGTGCAAAAGGCATCCGTATCCTCACTTCCAGCGCCGTGGTCGAGGCCAAAGGCAGCAAGCACGTGACCGGCGCCCGCGTGGCCGCCATCGACGTGCAAGCCCACAAAGTCACCAGCCCAGGCGAAACCCTTGAGTGCGACCTGATCGCCAGCTCCGGCGGTTACAGCCCGATCGTCCACCTGGCGTCGCACCTGGGCGGTCGCCCGGTCTGGCGCGATGACATCCTCGGCTTCGTGCCGGGCGATGCACCGCAAAAACGCGTTTGTGTCGGCGGTATCCATGGTGTCTACGCCCTCGGCGACGTGATTGCCGACGGCTTTGAAGGCGGCGTTCGCGCAGCCACCGAAGCCGGCTTCAAGGCCACCACCGGCACCTTGCCGAAAACCGTGGCACGCAAGGAAGAGGCCACCGTGGCGCTGTTCCAGGTGCCGCACGACAAGGGCAGCAAAGGGCCTAAGCAGTTCGTCGACCAACAGAACGACGTGACCGCTGCCGGTATCGAGCTGGCCACCCGCGAAGGCTTCGAGTCGGTCGAACACGTCAAGCGCTACACCGCGCTGGGCTTCGGTACCGATCAGGGCAAACTGGGCAACATCAACGGCCTGGCCATCGCCGCCCGTTCGATCGGCATCACCATCCCGGAAATGGGTACCACCATGTTCCGCCCCAACTACACGCCGGTCACCTTCGGTGCGGTAGCGGGCCGTCACTGTGGCCACCTGTTCGAACCTGTACGCTTCACCGCCCTGCATGGCTGGCACGTGAAGAACGGCGCCGAGTTCGAAGACGTCGGCCAGTGGAAACGCCCGTGGTACTTCCCCAAAGCCGGTGAAGACATCCACGCCGCCGTGGCCCGCGAGTGCAAGGCCGTGCGTGACAGCGTCGGCCTGCTCGACGCCTCGACCCTGGGCAAGATCGACATCCAGGGCCCGGACGCGCGTGAGTTCCTCAACCGCATCTACAGCAACGCCTGGACCAAGCTCGACGTGGGCAAGGCCCGCTACGGCCTGATGTGCAAAGAAGACGGCATGGTCTTCGACGACGGCGTGACCGCCTGCGTTGGCGACAACCACTTCTACATGACCACCACCACCGGCGGCGCCGCACGCGTGCTGCAGTGGCTGGAGCTGTACCACCAGACCGAATGGCCAGAGATGAAGGTGTACTTCACCTCGGTCACCGACCACTGGGCGACCATGACCCTGTCCGGCCCCAACAGCCGCAAGCTGCTGAGCGCGCTGACCGACGACATCGACCTGGACAAGGACGCCTTCCCGTTCATGACCTGGAAGGAAGGCACCGTCGCCGGCGTACCGGCCCGTGTGTTCCGCATCTCGTTCACCGGTGAGCTGTCGTACGAAGTGAACGTGCAGGCCAACTACGCCATGGGCGTGCTGGAAAAGATCATCGAGGCGGGCAAGCAATACAACCTGACCCCGTATGGCACCGAGACCATGCACGTGCTGCGTGCCGAGAAGGGCTTCATCATCGTCGGCCAGGACACTGACGGCTCGATGAACCCAGACGACCTGAACATGAGCTGGTGCGTCGGCCGCAACAAGCCATTCTCGTGGATCGGCCTGCGTGGCATGAACCGCGAAGACTGCCTGCGCGACAACCGCAAGCAGCTGGTCGGCCTCAAGCCGGTGGACCCGACCCAATGGCTGCCAGAAGGCGCGCAACTGGTGTTCGACCCCAAGCAACCGATCCCGATGGACATGGTTGGCCACGTCACCTCCAGCTACGCGGCCAACTCCCTGGGGTATTCGTTCGCCATGGGTGTGGTCAAAGGCGGCCTCAAGCGCATGGGCGAGCGGGTGTACTCGCCGCAGGCTGACGGCAGCGTGATCGAGGCGGAAATCGTGTCTTCGGTGTTCTTCGATCCGAAGGGTGAGCGGCAGAACGTTTAAGGCCCCGGATGGTGGCGTCGAACCCTGTGGGAGCGGGTTTACCCGCGAATGCGATGTTGGCCTCACTGGCCTCTTCGCGGGTGAACCCGCTCCCACAGGTTCGGCGTTGCTCGGAACTACAGAATTCAAGGCAGGTAAGAAATGAGCGCTATCAACGTCTTCCAGCAAAACCCCGGCGCCGACGCCAAGGCCCAGTCGCCGCTGCACCATGCCGACCTGGCCAGCCTGGTTGGCAAGGGCCGCAAGAACGCAGGCGTGACCCTGCGTGAGAAAAAATTCCTCGGCCACCTGACCCTGCGTGGCGACGGCCATGACCCGGCCTTCGCCGCAGGCGTGCACAAGGCCCTGGGCCTGGAGCTGCCGGTGGCCCTGACCGTGGTCGCCAACAGCGACATGTCGCTGCAGTGGATGGGCCCCGACGAGTGGCTGCTGATCGTCCCGGGCGGCCAGGAGTTTGCCATCGAGCAAAAACTGCGCGCGGCCCTCGACGGCCTGCACATCCAGGTGGTCAACGTCAGCGGCGGGCAGAGCCTGCTGGAACTGCGCGGCCCGCACGTGCGCGAAGTGCTGATGAAGTCCACCAGCTATGATGTTCACCCAAACAACTTCCCGGTGGGCAAGGCCGTCGGTACCGTGTTCGCCAAGTCGCAACTGGTGATCCGCCGCACCGCCGAAGACACCTGGGAACTGGTGATTCGCCGCAGCTTCGCCGATTACTGGTGGCTGTGGCTGCAGGACGCTTCGGCCGAATACGGCCTGAGCATCGAAGCCTAAGGAGAGCCGCACATGAGTCGGGCACCGGATACCTGGATTCTCACCGCCGACTGCCCGAGCATGCTCGGTACCGTCGACGTGGTGACGCGTTTCCTCTACGAGCAGCGCTGCTACGTCACGGAGCACCACTCCTTCGATGACCGGCAGTCGGGGCGTTTCTTCATTCGCGTCGAATTCCGCCAGCCGGACGATTTTGACGAGGCGGGCTTCCGTGCCGGCCTCGCTGAACGTAGCGAAGCGTTCGGCATGGCCTTCGAGCTGACCGCGCCTAATCACCGCCCCAAGGTGGTGATCATGGTGTCCAAGGCCGACCACTGCCTGAACGACCTGTTGTACCGCCAGCGTATTGGCCAACTGGGTATGGACGTGGTCGCAGTGGTGTCCAACCACCCAGACCTCGAACCGCTGGCGCATTGGCACAAGATTCCTTACTACCACTTTGCACTCGACCCCAACGACAAGGCGGGGCAAGAGCGCAAGGTGCTGCAGGTGATCGAGGAGACTGGCGCGGAACTGGTCATCCTTGCCCGCTACATGCAAGTGCTATCGCCCGAGCTGTGCCGGCGCCTCGACGGCTGGGCGATCAACATTCACCACTCGTTGTTGCCGGGGTTCAAAGGCGCCAAGCCTTATCACCAGGCCTACAACAAGGGCGTGAAGATGGTGGGCGCGACCGCGCACTACATCAACAACGACCTCGATGAAGGGCCGATCATTGCCCAGGGGGTCGAGGTGGTGGACCACAGCCATTATCCCGAGGACCTGATTGCCAAGGGGCGGGATATCGAATGCCTGACCCTGGCGCGCGCTGTGGGGTATCACATTGAGCGGCGGGTGTTCCTTAACGCCAACCGGACTGTGGTGCTCTGACTATTTTGGGGCTGCTTTGCAGCCCATCGCAGGCAAGCCAGCTCCTACAGGTGCACCGCCGCTTTTGAGGCAGCGCGGTCCCTGTAGGAGCTGGCTTGCCTGCGATGGGCCGCAAAGCGGCCCCCTGCATTTGGCCTGCCGTAAAAAGGCATCCCCCTGTCGTTTCCAGTCAGTGCACCTTGCCGCATCAGGCCCACAATTCCCTGCATTCCAGTAACACATGCCGCCCATGGATGGCGGCGCTTCAACCAACGCGGCATACAAAAAAACCAAGCGAGGTAAAAGCAATGTCTGGCAATCGTGGAGTGGTATATCTCGGCGCCGGCAAAGTCGAAGTGCAACACATCGACTACCCGAAAATGCAGGACCCGCGCGGCAAGAAAATCGAACACGGCGTCATTCTCAAGGTGGTCTCCACCAACATCTGCGGCTCCGACCAGCACATGGTCCGCGGCCGCACCACTGCCCAGGTCGGCCTGGTTCTGGGCCACGAAATCACCGGTGAAATCGTCGAATTGGGGCGTGATGTCGAACGCCTGAAAAAAGGCGACCTGGTGTCGGTACCGTTCAACGTCGCCTGCGGCCGCTGCCGCTCCTGCAAAGAAATGCACACCGGCGTCTGCCTCACTGTAAACCCGGCCCGCGCCGGCGGTGCCTACGGCTACGTCGACATGGGCGACTGGACCGGTGGCCAGGCCGAGTACGTGCTGGTGCCGTACGCTGACTTCAACCTGCTGAAACTGCCGGACCGCGACAAGGCCATGGAAAAAATCCGTGACCTGACCTGCCTGTCCGACATTCTGCCCACCGGCTACCACGGCGCCGTGACGGCGGGCGTAGGCCCAGGCAGCACCGTTTACGTCGCGGGCGCCGGCCCGGTTGGCCTGGCCGCTGCTGCCTCGGCACGCCTGCTGGGCGCTGCCTGCGTGATCGTCGGTGACCTCAACCAGGCCCGCTTGGCGCACGCCAAGTCGCAGGGCTTCGAAGTGGTCGACCTGTCCAAGGACACCCCGCTGCACGAGCAGATCATCGACATTCTCGGTGAGCCGGAAGTGGACTGCGCCGTCGATGCCGTTGGTTTCGAGGCCCGCGGCCATGGCCACGAGGGTGCCAAGCATGAAGCCCCGGCCACCGTGCTGAACTCGCTGATGCAGGTTACCCGCGTTGCCGGCAGCATCGGTATCCCGGGCCTGTACGTGACTGAAGACCCGGGCGCCTCCGATGCCGCTGCCAAAATCGGCGCCCTGAGCATCCGCTTTGGCCTGGGTTGGGCAAAATCGCACAGCTTCCACACCGGCCAGACCCCGACCATGAAGTACAACCGCCAGCTGATGCAGGCGATCATGTGGGACCGTATCAACATTGCTGAGGTGGTGGGCGTGCAGGTGATCAACCTGGATCAGGCGCCGGAAGGCTACGGCGAGTTCGATGCAGGCGTGCCGAAGAAATTCGTGATCGACCCGCACAAGATGTGGGGCGCGGCTTGATGCCGTGATGTAACGAAGAGCCCCTCAAATTGAGGGGCTTTTTTATGGCTGCTCGTCCGGGTTTTGCACCGCAAGCACCGAGCCTTTGTCATCGGTGGCAAGCAAGCCGCCGGCCTGGGTTTCGTCTGTACTCAGCTCTGCCAGCGGTTGTTCTGCATTACGGAAGATGGCGCGATGCTCGTCGCCTTGTTTCACGGTGATGAGCTTGTCGCCCTGGTAGAAGAAATGCGAGCGGTTCGGTGCTTTGCTCATGATTCAAGTCCCTGCCGTGCTGGATGAATAGAGGCTGATGGAAGTCCATTCTGAACAAACGCAGCAATTTTGATACTGGCAGAAATACTAGTTTTGTGGCCTGACACGGAACCTGTGGGAGCGGGCTTGCCCGCGAAGAGGCCAGCCCTGGCAACCCATCAATCAGCGCATCATCCCCAACTCTGCATCATCCATCAACGCCTTGGCCAACGCGCTCAGATAATGTGAAGCCCAAAGCAACTGCGGCTTGTTGTCCATCAGGCCATGCCTAGGTAGGAAAAGGTTGGCGTTTGGTCAGTAAAGGACATCGGCATTTCGAATGCCCGTGCGCATTTCTGATGAAGTATTAATGCTGCCTCTACTCTCGGCACTTAAACTTAATTCTGCAGCCTTGACTTGATTGTTTAGATCTTCAATTATGCCTCTCTCGGTGTTGGTTAGTGCTCTTTTCATTCGTGCTGCGCCGTCCTTGATTTGCTTTATTTTAAACCTGTTGCTGCTGATCATTACTTTTGCGTTGTCATGTGAAGAAGAGCCAGGTTTACTGGGGTAAGCCTGCGCGCTTATTACACTGGTAACAGGTTCTGCACCTGTTTTTTTCGGGGTCGTCAGGGGGGGTGAAGTTATATTGCCTTTCATAGGCTTGTTAGTGCTTGGATCCTGAAGTCTTAATTGGGCGCCTGCGGGAGGCCTAGTAGTACCTAGCGCTTTTTTGAATGCTACTAATTTTGCTGTCGGCCCTAGACGATTATGCCTGGGAAGTCTAGAAAGGGGATCGCTTTGATGCATATGTCCCGTAGGGTCCTGGAAATTAATAGGGTCACCGGCACAGTAGGTGTACGCATTAAGCCCGCCCTCTCCAAAAGGAGACAGGCTGTCGGGACTTAGAAAACGTTGAAGTAGGGGGGCGTAGCAGCGATAACCATTGCCTAGCGGATAGCACTCTGTAATCGACTCTATAGCCTCGCCGACGAAGCCAAGCAGTGAGTTTCCGTAGCGCATAATCGGATCATGTCCGTATGCAGTGAAAGAATGATTTTCTTGTTTACCCTCGCTCTGCACGGTGAACACTGAACCCTTATCATCTGTTACCAGTAATCCAGCTTTCCGCTCTGCAGTGGCTTGCAATTCGGCCATGGGTACATCAGCGGTACGGAAAATGGTGCGGTGTTGTTCGTTGTGATTGGTTGTGACCAGCTTTCCCTTCTGATAGAAGAACTGAAGGTTAGTTGACTGACGCTTCATGTGCTACTCCTGACGGTGGGGACTAGTGCCAATCTTGCTCCAGTAGCTTGGGGAGCAGCTGGGCAGTTGACTACTGGCAAAAATGATAGGTACGCAGGGCAGTCTGTATGTCCGCTCCATCGCTGGCAAATGAGCTATTGGCTCCGACCACCGGCCCGGAACAAAAGCTTCTGGTTCCAGTCGAATGCCTCGTTTCCCAGGCCATCCCGGCCCACGAGGTCCCTCCCGATGAAAGCATTCACCCTGGCAACCCTGATGACCCTGGCCGCAAGCCCGGTGTTCGCCTTCAACCTCAGCGATGCCGCCAATGCCGTGTCGGCCATGCAGAACCAAAAACAACAGGGCCAGGTCCAGGCGCCCGAGGCGCAGGCCAATTTGCTCAATACCTTGGGTAGTGAACTCAAGATCACCCCGGAACAGGCCGTGGGCGGGGCGGGGGCGATGCTGGGTTTGGCGCGCAATAACCTGAGTTCCGACGACTACGGTCAGTTGACCAAGGCCGTGCCTGGGTTGGACTTGCTGTCCGGTGCCAATGCGCTGGGCGGGTTGAGCGGGCTGGGTGAACTGCTGGGCAAGAACAGCGAAAGCCAGTCGGCATTGAGCAATGCGCTGGGCAACAACGTCGAGAACCGCAGTGACCTGGACAGCGCGTTCAAGGCGTTGGGCATGGATACCGGGATGATCGGGCAGTTTGCGCCGTTGATTCTGCAGTACCTGGGGCAGCAGGGGATTGCCGGGTCGTTGCTGCAGAATCTGGGGAGTTTGTGGACTACGCCGATCGTAACCCCGCCGTCTGTTTGATTGACGTCGAATAGATTAGTAGATAAAGAGGCAGTAGGGTCTAAGCTGCCTCAGATGTATAACTGATGAGTTTTCAACTCTCGCCTTGTCTCACATTTTTAGTGATGTTAGCTGGCTGTTGGATTTGAGGGCCAGGCGTCTTGCTCGGAGTTTGTTCGGGTGTGTAGAGCTTGTTAAGAGCGTCGTCGCTCGCTTTTATAGCTTCGGACTGCACGTCATAAGCTTTGTCTAATTCTCCGGCTAGTTCAATATTTCCGACTTTCATGGCTTCTTGTATTTCATGTCTTATTTTTCCCAAGTTTGCAATTTTTAGTTCTCGTTTTTCTACAAGTGTTCTTGTCATGTCTTTTGGAATAGGTTTGGTCGTGGGTTTTCTGTGCGTGCTCAACGTCGGGGTTTTGGCGTTGGCAGCAACAGGTGTGTAATTCATTTGAGTTTCTTTTCCTCGGCCAAACATATGCCCGCTAGGGTCAACGTTGTTGATCGGGTCGTCGCCGCAGTAGCAATATGAGCCGAGGCCTCCTTTGTCAAATGGGCTAAAGCTGTCTGGTGATATAAATCTCATGAGCACAGTGCTGTAGACCCGATAACCATTTCCCAGAAAGTATCCGTCAAGCAGTAGCTCTAGCCATTCGCCTGCATAAGCGATCCGCGAGCCAGCGTTAACGGCTGCTCGATAGCCATAGGGTGTATAGCTTGAATAACTACCTGCAGGTGATGGAAATATGTTGTGCGGTTTAGCGGTTCTCATGGCTGCCGTCTCATGTTGGCGAATCCTTAGCATGAGGCAGTGCCATTTTTCGTACTACTAGCAAAAAAACTAGGTAATTTAGTAACGAAATTCTAGGTAGGGCCGTCCATGGCCATGGTTAATCAGCTCGCTTCTGAGAAAGTTACAAGTTGCACAGGGCGGCGGAAGCCGGCCGTCAGTAACGCCAGGTACGCCAGTCCGAAGGCAAACCAGCACAGGCCAATCACCAAGGTCAGCGCCGAGAGGCTGGTCCACAGCCATAACGTCAGCGCCAACCCCACCAACGGCACCAGGCCATAGCACAGCAGCCCCTTGAGGTTACGCTGGGCCCCGTCATCCATCAGGTGCGTCTTCACCACCGCCAGGTTCACCGCCGAGAACGCCACCAGTGCGCCAAAGCTAATCAGCGAGGCGAGGGTGGACAGGTCGATCACCAGCGCCAACAGCGAAAACGCCGACACCAGCAAAATGGCGAACACCGGCGTGCCAAAACGCGGCGACAGGTAACCGAACGTGCGCTGCGGCAGCACATTGTCGCGCCCCATGGTGAACAGGATGCGCGACACCGCTGCCTGCGAGGCCAGCGCCGAACCCAGGCTGCCGGCGACGAAGGCGGCGGTAAAGAAGTTGGCGAGGAATTGCCCGCCTGCCTTGAACATCACTTCATTAGCCGCCGCATCGGCGTTTGCAAAGGTGCTGCCCGGCAGCACCAGCTGGCTGACGTAGGCCAGCGCGGTGAACAGTACGCCGGCGAAGAGCGTGGTGAGGATGATCGCCCGTGGTACGTCGCGGCGCGCATCGCGGCATTCTTCGGCGAGGGTGGAGACGGCATCGAAGCCGAGGAACGACAGGCACAGTACTGCGGCGCCCGCCATCAGCGGGCCGAAGCCAGGTTGTGTGCCGTCACCCATCAGCGGCGAGAGCAGGTCTAGCGGTTGGCCGGCCAGGGTCTGGCAGGACAAGGCCACGAATACCCCGATAAACACGATCTGCGCACCGACGATCAGGTTGCTGGTTTTAGCCACCGAGTTGATGCCGACCACGTTGAGCACGGTCACCAGGGCGATGGAGGCGAGCACGAAGGCCCAGGCGGGCACAGCCGGGAAGGCAATGTTGAGGAACAGGCCGATCAGCAGGTAGTTGATCATCGGCAGGAACAAGTAATCGAGCAACAGCGACCAGCCTGCCAGGAAACCAACGTTCTGGCCGAAGGCCATGTTGGTGTAGGAGTACGCCGAACCCGCGACCGGGAAGCGTTTGACCATGAAACTGTAGGACGCGGCGGTGAACAGCATGGCCACCAGCGTAACCAGGTAGGCGCCAGCGGTGCGGCCACCGGTGAGTTCGGTGACGATGCCGTAGGTGGTGAAGATGGTCAGCGGGACCATGTACACCAGGCCGAAGAAGACCAGGGCGGGCAGGCCCAGGACGCGACGAAGTTGGGCGGGGGTGGAGCAAGGTTGGTTGGCCATCGATCGATCCAGGCAATTTTTTGTAGTTGTGCTTTGATCGATTTTTATCCACTTAGGTGGAGGGTGACAAAGAAGTAATCCTTATGTTGATTATTAGCCTGGGTTTTAATCGGATTTGTGCTGTGCCTGTGCAGGCCTCTTCGCGGGCAAGCCCGCTCCCACAGGGAACGCACCACATTCAATGGGTGTGCAGTACCTGTGGGAGCGGGCTTGCCCGCGAAGAGGCCGGAACAGGCGATAGAGATCTCAGCCCATTTCCGCCCGCAACTGCTCAATCCGCTGATCCTTCTCCAACCACAGCTGGTTCACCCAAGCCTGCACGGTCTGCCGGAAGGCCGGGTCATTTTCATAATCCCCATCCCACAATGCCGGGTCCAACTCACGCACCTGAATGTCGATAATCACCCGGCTAATGCTGCCATTGAGCAAGTCCCAGAACCCCGGCGCCTGGTTGCCCGGGTAAACGATGGTCACGTCCAGCAGCGCATCCAGCTGCTCGCCCAGCGCCGCCAGCACAAACGCCACGCCGCCGGCCTTGGGCTTGAGCAGGTAGCGGTAAGGCGATTGCTGCTCCTGGCGCTTGGCCTCGGTGAAGCGCGTGCCTTCCAGGTAGTTGACCACGGTCACCGGCTGGCGCTTGAACAGCTCACAGGCGGCCTTGGTGATCTCCAGGTCCTTGCCCTTGAGCTCGGGGTGCTTGTCCAGAAACGCCTTGCTGTAGCGCTTCATGAACGGGTAATCCAGCCCCCACCAGGCCAGGCCCAGCAGTGGCACCCAAATCAGCTCCTTCTTGAGGAAGAACTTGAAGAACGGCGTGCGGCGGTTGAGGCTTTCGATCAGCGCGGGGATGTCGACCCAGGTCTGGTGGTTGCTCACGGCCAGGTACGAGGTGTCCTTGCGCAGGCGGTCAACGCCGCGGATATCCCACTGGGTGGGGATGCACAGGGCGAAAATCGCCTTGTCGATCTCTGACCAGGTTTCGGCGACCCACATCACCGCCGCAGAGGCATAGTCACGGCCACGGCCTGGCAGCACCAGCTTGAGCAGGGCAAAGACCAGCAGCGGGCAGATCAACACCACGGTGTTGAGCAGCAGCAGGAGGGTTGTGAGAATGCCGGTCAGCAGGCGACGCATAAAGGAACTCTTGTAGTGAGATAAAAACAGCCGGCAATGATAAGCAGCGATGCGGCCTACGCCAAATGCCCAATGCCCAGCGGCGAGGACAAATGTTTCACATTGTGTTGATTACCGTGTACAGACGAACCTATTCAACTCATGCAGTCTAAGCACTGTCTGCACTCAAGGAAGCGTAACCCGTGAAATCACTGCTTGCCCTGTTGTCACTGTTCGCCTTGCCGGTCATGGCCGCCGAGCCGACGATTTATGGCCGTTACGAAAACATCGCCTTGCCGGAGATTGGCGAGACCTTGAAGGCCAAGATGGACACCGGTGCCTTCACCGCATCGCTGTCGGCCAAAGACATCGAGCTGTTCACCCGCGATGGCGATGAGTGGGTACGCTTCCGCCTGGCGACTAAAGAGTCCGACGGCAAGGTCTACGAGCACAAGGTCTCGCGCATCAGCAAGATCAAGGGCCGTGCCGACGAAGAGGAAGAGGGCGATGCGCCGGAAATCTCCAAGCGCCCGGTGGTCGACCTGGAGCTGTGCCTGGGTGATGTGAAGCGCACGGTCGAAGTGAACCTGGTGGACCGCAGCAGTTTCAACTACCCGCTGTTGATCGGTTCCAAAGCGTTGCGTGAGTTCAAGGCAGCGGTCAACCCGGCCAAGAAGTTCACCGCCGGCAAGCCGGACTGCTGACCAAAATTTCACCCGTTCCTCCGTGTAGGAGCAGCCTTGTGCTGCGAAGAGACCATGCCAGACGCAGCAAATGTGCTGACGATACCGGCCTTTTCGCAGCACAAGGCTGCTCCTACAATGTCCAGCTATGCCCCCAGCAAGGCCGGACACCATGCCCCATATCCTCATCGTCGAAGACGAAGCCGCCATCGCCGACACTCTGGTCTACGCCCTGCAGGCCGACGGCCACAGCACCGAGTGGGTGACCCTGGGCAGCGCCGCCCTCGACCAGCAGCGCCAGCGCCCGGCCGACCTGATCATCCTCGACATCGGCCTGCCCGATATCAGTGGTTTCGAGACCTGCCGCCAACTGCGCCGCTTCAGCGAGGTGCCGGTGATGTTCCTCAGCGCCCGCGATGGCGAAATCGACCGGGTGGTGGGCCTGGAGATCGGCGCCGACGACTACGTGGTTAAACCCTTCAGCCCCCGCGAGGTGGCGGCACGGGTGCGGGCCATCCTTAAACGCATGGCACCACGTGTTGAGCCCGTCGCGGCGGCAACGCTGTTCCAGCTCGACACCCTGCGCATGCAGATCAGCTACCGTAACCAGCCGCTGAGCCTGACCCGCCACGAGTTTCGTTTGCTGCAGTGCCTGCTGGAACAGCCCCAGCGGGTGTTCAGCCGCGAGCAACTGCTCGATGCCCTGGGCGTGGCGTCTGACGTGGGCTACGAGCGCACCATCGACAGCCACATCAAGAGCCTGCGCGCCAAGTTGCGCCTGGTCGCCAGCGAGGCAGAACCGATACAGACCCACCGCGGCCTCGGCTACAGCTACAGCCCGGATCACGCCTGATGCGCCTGGGCATCCGGATCTTCCTGGTGTACTTCCTGTTCGTCGGGCTGGCGGGGTACTTCCTGCTTAACACGGTGCGCGAACAGATCCGCCCGGTGGTGCGCCAATCGTCCGAAGAAACCTTGGTCGACACCGCCAACCTGCTGGCGGAGATCCTGCACGATGACGTCAAGGCCGGTACCCTCGGGCAAAGCCGCTTGCCCGAAGTACTCAAGGCTTACGGTTCGCGCAGCCCGGGCGCGCAGATCTGGGGCTTGGCGAAGAACCAGGTCAGCCACCGCATCTACGTGACCGACGCCAAAGGGATCGTGCTGCTCGACTCCAGCGGTGAGGACCTGGGCAAGGATTACTCGAAGTGGAATGACGTTTACCTCACCCTGCGCGGCGAGTACGGCGCCCGCTCCACGCGCAGTGTCGCCGATGACGAAAGCACTTCGGTGATGCATGTGGCCGCGCCGATCATCGAAGACGGCCAGATCATCGGCGTGGTTACCGTGGCCAAGCCCAACAGCTCGCTGCAACCCTACATCGATCGCTCCGAGCAGCGTTTGCTCACGTTGGGCCTGGGCTTGATTGGCCTGGGCTTGTTGATTGGCGCAGCGCTGTCGTGGTGGCTGGCGCGCTCGCTGCGCAGGCTGGCCCGTTACGCCCAGGCGGTCAGCGAAGGTGAGCGGGCGGCGCTGCCGCATTACAAGGGCGGTGAGCTGGCGCACCTGGCCAATGCAGTGGAGCGCATGCGCACGCAGCTGGAAGGCAAGGCCTACGTCGAGCGCTATGTGCACACCTTGACCCACGAACTGAAAAGCCCACTGGCGGCCATCCGCGGAGCCTCCGAGCTGCTGCAGGGCGATATGCCGGCCGAACAGCGGGCGCGCTTTGCCGGCAACATCGAGCGTGAAAGCGAGCGCCTGCAGCAGATGATCGAACGCCTGCTCAACCTCGCCCGCGTGGAGCAGATGCAAGCGCTGGAGGATGAACAGCAGGTGGCGTTGGCGGCACTGGTCGACGAATTGCTATTGGCCCATGCGGCGCGCATCGAAGCGGCGGGCCTGCAGGTGCGGCAGCGGGTGCCGGCCGGTTTGCGGTTGTTGTGCGATCCGTTTCTGATGCGCCAGGCGTTGGCCAACCTGCTCGACAATGCGCTGGATTTTACCCCGGCCGGTGGGGCGTTGTTGTTCGAGCTTGAGCGCGACGGTGGGCGGGTGGCGTTGAGCCTGTTCAACCAGGGGCAGGCGATACCGGCGTATGCCATTGGGCGGGTGAGTGAGCGGTTTTACTCGCTGCCGCGGCCGGGGAGTGGGCGCAAGAGCACCGGGCTGGGGCTGAATTTTGTGGCCGAGGTGATGCAGCTGCATGGCGGGGCGTTGGCGGTGGATAACGTCGATGGCGGGGTGCGGGTGCGGTTGTGGCTGCCGGTGCGGCGTATCAGCTGAGATTGCCGGGTCCGCTGCGCGGCCCATCGCCGGCAAGCCAGCTCCCACAGGTACTCCACAGCTTGGGACCTTATGTTGTACCTGTGGGAGCTGGCTTGCCGGCGATAGGGCCCTTGAAAGTACACACAATCTCCACACAAGCTCCGCAAGGCCTCCACGCAAGGCGCAGACACTGCGCCCACTGCCAAAGGAGGCCCTATGAACAAGACCCTTGGATTCAAGCTCGGCATGATTGCCCTGCTGATGGTGCTGTTGCTGATCCCGCTGCTGATGATCAACGGCCTCATCGACGAGCGCCAGACCCTGCGTGACAGCGTGGTGCGTGACATCGCCCAGAGCGCCAGCTTCGACCAGCAACTCAGTGGCCCGCTGCTGGTGGTGCCTTACCGCAAGTACCAGCGCCGCTGGATCGACAAGGACGGCGAGCGTACCCAGGAGACCAGCAGCATCGCCGGCCACCTGTACTTCCTGCCGGAAACCTTCGAGGCCGATCTGGGTGTCGACACCGAGCTGCGATCACGCGGCATCTACCAGGCGCGGCTGTTTCACGCCAAGGGCCGCATCAGTGGCCGCTTCAAGCTCCCCGAACGCTGGGGCATCGACAAGGATTTTGAAGACTACCGGTTCGACAAGCCCTTTCTGGTGGTGGGCATCAGCGACATTCGTGGCATCGAGAATGGCCTGGAACTGACGCTCGACGAGCGCAAGTTGCCCTTCGAAGCGGGGACCGGGCTCGACTGGATGCGCGGTGGCGTGCATGCCAGCGTGCCAGGGCTGGATGGCCTGCAAGCGCGGGAGTTCAGCTACGGCTTCGACCTGGCGCTGCAAGGCACTGGCCAGTTGCAGGTGTTGCCGGTTGGCCGTACCAGCAGTGTGGATCTGCGCGCCAACTGGCCGCACCCAGGCTTCATCGGCAGTTACCTGCCCAGCCGTCGCGACATCGATGCCCAAGGCTTCACTGCCCATTGGCAGACGTCGTTCTTCGCCACCAACCTTGAAGATGCCCTGCGCCAGTGCGCCACGGCCGGGCACTGTGAGGACTTCAGCGAGCGCACCTTTGGCGTCAGCTTTGTCGACCCGGTTGATCAGTACCTGAAGAGCGAGCGGGCGATCAAATACGCGCTGCTGTTCATTGCCCTGACCTTTGCCGGCTTCTTCCTGTTCGAGGTGCTGAAGAACCTCAGCGTGCACCCGGTGCAGTACATCCTGGTGGGTGTGGCGTTGGCGTTTTTCTACCTGCTGTTGCTGTCGATGTCCGAACACATCGGCTTTGGCCCGGCGTATGGGCTGTCGGCTTCGGCCTGTGTGTTGCTGATTGGCTTCTACCTGAGCCACGTGCTGCGCAGCCTGGGGCGTGGGGTTGGGTTTGCGGCGGGGTTAGCGGCGTTGTACGGGATGCTTTATGGGCTGCTCAGCGCCGAGGACTACGCGCTGTTGATGGGGTCGTTGCTGTGCTTTGGTTTGTTGGGCGTGTTCATGGTGCTGACCCGGCGGCTGGACTGGGCGCGGGTGGGGAGGGCGGCATGAGGGAGGACAGAGAAATCGGGCGGTGGTTGGCACGCAGGATTGGGCAGTTGTTTCCTGTGATACCGAGGTAAGGCATTCGCAGCACAAGGCTGCTCCTACAGGGCGCGCGTTACCGTGTAGGAGCAGCCTTGTGCTGCGAAGAGGCCCGTCAGGCCGCTGGAGAGGTAGCAACCATCGACGGCCGCTGGGCCATCTCGGCATACCACTTCGCCAGCCCAGGCTGGCGCTCACGCCAACCAAATTCAGGCTGACGCAAATCCAGGTACCCCAGCGCACAGGCAACACCAATGGCAGCCAGATCAAAGCCCGAGATCAGCTCCGCCAGATGTTCCTGCTCCAGGTTGGCCAGGCTGCGGCGGATTTTGTCGCCCTGCGCCTCGAGCCAGCCATCCCAGCGCTTGTCCTCAGGCCGCAGGAAGCTCTCATAGCGGCTCGACACCGCCGCATCCATGATCGCATCAGCCTGTGACGCCAAGGTCATGCGCCGCCAGCGCGCCGAGCCTTCACGCGGCAGCAATGGCAGGCCGACGTGCTGCAGGTCGAGGTACTCGCAAATCACCCGGCTGTCGTGCAGCACCGTGCCGTCGTCCAGGCGCAGGGCCGGGATCTTGCCGATCGGGTTGCCCTGGTTGAGCTGGTCATCACCACTCACGGGACTGATGTTCACCGGCTGCAGGGTGACGCGGTCAAGCTGGCCGGTCTCGTGCAGCACCACCATGACCTTGCGCACGAAGGGCGACAGCGGCGAGTGGAACAGCGTCATCGTGGCCATGGTTCAGTTGCCCTGCAGGCTGGGTGGCAGGCACACACCGGTACCGCCAATACCGCAGTAGCCGTCCGGGTTCTTGGCCAGGTACTGCTGGTGGTAGGCCTCGGCGAAGTACACGGTCGGGGCCTGTTCGATCTCGGTGGTGATCTCACCGAAACCGGCCTTGTTCAGCTCGGCCTGGAAGGCGTCGCGGCTGGCCTTGGCTTCTTCGAGCTGCTGCGGCGAGGTGCAGTAGATGGCCGAGCGGTACTGGGTGCCGACGTCGTTGCCCTGGCGCATGCCCTGGGTTGGGTTGTGCAGTTCCCAGAACATGGCCAGCAGCTCGCGGTAGCTGACCTTGTTCTTGTCGAACACCACCAGCACCACTTCGGTGTGGCCGGTCAGGCCGGAGCAGACTTCTTCGTACGTGGGGTTGGGGGTGAAGCCGCCGGCATAGCCGACCACCGTGCTGACCACGCCTTCACGCTGCCAGAAGCGGCGCTCGGCGCCCCAGAAACAGCCCAGGCCGAAGATGGCGAAGTCGATGGCACCTTCGAAGAAGGGGCCCAGCAGGGGGGTGCCTTCGAACACATAGTGGAACTCGGGCAGCGACATTGGCGTTTCGCGGCCAGGCAGGGCCTGCTCCGCGGTTGGCATGACGTTTTTGTTCACCAGGATTTCCGAACGCAGGACCATGGCCGTTCCTCTGTATGTCAGGTAGATAGGTGCTGGGGCATTCGCGGGCAAGCCCGCTCCCACAGGTACCGCACAGGTATCAAAGGTTGTGATGACCCTGTGGGAGCGGGCTTGCCCGCGAAGGGGCCCGAATGGACTCTATAGTGCCCGAGGTTAACGCTGCTGTCAGGCCATTGGACCGCGCGGATAGCGCTTCAGTCGCTCGGCCAGTTCACGCCCCGGAATCGGCCGATCGAACAGGTACCCCTGGCCCACGTCGCACCGGTGCCGGCGCAGAAACGCCAACTGCGCCGGGGTCTCGATCCCTTCGGCGACCACCTTGAGCTTGAGGTTGTGGGCCATGGCCACCACCGCCGAGGTGATTTCCATGTCGTCCTGGTTATCCGGGATTTCGTTGATGAAGCTGCGGTCGATCTTGATGATGTCGATCGGAAACTTCTTCAAGTAGCTCAACGACGAATAGCCCGTGCCGAAATCGTCCATCGCCAGGGTCAGGCCCAGGGCCTTGAGCTCGTCGAGCTGGCGGTGGGTGTCTTCGGTCGCTTCCAGCAGAAGGCCTTCGGTCAGCTCCAGCTCCAGCAGGTGCGAGGGCAGCGCTTCTTCCTTGAGGATCGAACTGATCGAGGCTACCAGGTCCGGGTCGGAGAATTGCTTGGGCGACAGGTTGATGGCCACGTGCAAGTTGCCCAGGCCGGCCTCGCGCAGTTGCTGGCTCATGCGGCACGACTGGCGCACCACCCACTTGCCGATTGGGATGATCAGGCCGGTTTCCTCGGCCACGCTGATGAACTGGTCCGGGCGGATCATGCCGCGCTCGGGGTGGTTCCAGCGCAGCAGTGCTTCCAACCCTAGCAGGCGGCCGCTGCGCAGGCACAGCTTGGGCTGGTAGAACACTTCCAGTTCGTTCTGGGTCAGGGCGCGTCGCAGGTTGTTCTCGACGAACAGCTTGTAACTGGCCTCGGCATTGAGCACTTCGGTAAACACCTGCACCTGGTGCTTGCCGTTGGCCTTTGCCTTGTGCAGCGCCAGGCCTGCGTTTTTCATCAGGCTCGCCGGGTCGATGCCGTGCAGCGGCGCGCAGGCAAGGCCCACCGAGGCGGTGACATTGATCAGCTGGTTGTCGACGAACATTGGCTTGTCGAGGGTGTGCAGCAACTGCTGGGCGACGTCCTGGCCGTCTTCCAGGCGGGTGTCGTCGAGCAGCACAGCGAACTCGTTGCTGGCGAAACGCGCCAGGATGCCACCGGCGCTGAGGCTATTGCGCAGTCGGCGGGCCAGGCTGACCAACAGCTTGTCGCCGGTCTGGTGGCCGAGGCTGTCGTTGATGCGCTTGAAGTTGTCGATGTCCACCAGCAGCAGGCACATCGAGCTCTCGCTGTTTCGGGCAAAGCGCTCGTCGAGGCTGCGGATGAACGCCGGGCGGTTGCCCAGGTTGGTCAGGTTGTCGGTGTAGGCCAGGCGCTCGATGCGCTGTTGGGCCAGCTTGGTCTGGGTGACGTCTTCGTAGATGCCGATGTAGTGGGTCAGCTCACGGTTGTCGCCATACACCTTGGATATCGACAGTTGGCCCCAGTAGGGCTCAAGGTTTTTGCGCCGGCTCTTGAATTCACCTTGCCAGCTGTTGCCCATGGCCAGGCTCGACGGCGAATCGAACAGCAGCTCGCTGAGGTTTTCCAGGGCTGGCAGCTCGGCCAGTTGGCGGCCTTGGACTTCATCGGTGCTGTACTGGGTGATCGCCGTGAAGCTTGGGTTGACGTATTCCACCACGCCGTCGCGGTTGACCAGCAAAAAGGCACTGGCGCTTTGTTCCACGGCGCGCTGGAACAGGTGCAGGGCGCTGGCCGCAGTGCGTCGGTTGTGGTTGGTGATGACCTGGGCGAACTGGTCGGCCAGCTCACCGGCAAAGGCGATTTCATCGGACTGCCAGGCCCGCGGCTGGCCGCTCTGCTCCAGGCACAACACCCCGATTACCTGGCCATCGACGCGCACGCTGGCATCGAGCATGGCTTTGTTGTCGGGGCACAGGCTCTGGGTCAGGGCGCGGGTGCGCGGGTCGTGGTTGGCGTTGTGAGCGTCGATGGCGCGGCTGGCGTGCAGGGCGTCGAGGTAGTCGGGAAAGTGGCTGGCATCGATGGCTTCGGGCAGGCGATGCTCCTGCTCGTGGCGGTACCAGGCACTGATCGGCTCCAGGCGCTGGCCTTCCAGGTGCCAGATGCTGGCGCTGTCGACCTTGTAGATTTCGCAGGCGCTCTGGGTGATCAGCTCGGCGGCTTCGAGCAGCGAGTTCTCTGCGCTGTAACGCTGGCGGGCCAGGCGCAGGATCAGGTCTTGCTGGCCACGCACACGCTCCAGGTGTTCAAGCTGTTCTTGCTGGGCGCGCTGGTTGAGCTGCAGGGCCAGTTGCAGGCGGTTGTTGCGCGACTCCAGGTCACTGGCGTCGGGGTCGGCGGCGTCTTCGGGCGGGTCGTCGAGTACGCTCAGGTAGCCGCGCAGCAGTTGCCGGTTGTGTTGCCTGTAGGCTTCCCCGGCCTCCAGCAGGCGCAGTGACGCGCCAGGGGCATGCAAGGTGTAGCGCACGCGGTAGTAGCCACGGCGGGCAAGCTGCGACTGGATCTCGTCGTGCAGCCTGTAGCGGGCTTCGGGTTCCATCAGGCTGGCATAGGGCGAATCGACCAAGGCGCACAGCTCGCCTGCCTGCAGGCCGAACTGGCGTTCGCAGGCGGGGTCGAGGTAGAGCATGGCCCAGGTGGCTTCGTTGAGCCTTTCGAAACGCAGCATGCCGAGCCGCGAGGGCACGGGTAGCTGCGTGACGACCTCGGCCGCCACACGGCTGGCGGCATCGGGTTGGCTTTTCATCGAAGACTCGCTTGAAGAGGGAAACACGGCCTGGTCGGCGGCGTATCTGGCAAGGTTGCATCATGTCCCGAGGGCTGGCAAGCGGCCATGTGTGATGCTGTGTACGGGTTATCGGCAGAGGTACCACAAACTATAGGCGCACCCCTTGTAGGAGCAGCCTTGTGCTGCGAAGAGGCCCTGCCAGGCGCTGGAAATGTTGGCGGTGGTACCGGCCCTTTCGCAGCACAAGGCTGCTCCTACAAAAAAACCGGTGCGGTGTGAGCCGCAGGCAAAAAAAAGCCCCGCCAAATGACGGGGTTGAGGTACGAGCGTGGCAGCTCGAAAAGGGTACTGCCCCTCTTGCGAGGGGCAGCGTGCCGCCTTACAGCAGCAGGGTGCGGATATCCGCCAGCACGTCGCCCAGGCGCTTGGTGAAGCGCGCGGCGGCAGCGCCGTTGATCACACGGTGATCGTAGGACAGCGACAGCGGCAGCATCAGCTTCGGCTGGAAGGCTTTGCCATCCCAGACTGGCTGCATGGTTGCCTTCGAAACGCCCAGGATCGCCACCTCAGGCGCGTTGACGATCGGCGTGAAGCCGGTGCCGCCAATGTGGCCGAGGCTGGAGATGGTGAAGCAGGCGCCTTGCATGTCGTCGGCCGACAGCTTTTTGGTGCGCGCTTTCTCGGCCAGTGCAGCGGCTTCGGCAGCCAGTTGCAGCAGGCTCTTCTGGTCGACGTTCTTGATCACAGGGACCAGCAGGCCATCCGGGGTGTCCACGGCAAAGCCGATGTTCACGTACTTCTTGCGGATGATCGCCTTGCCGCTTGGCGCCAGCGAGCTGTTGAAATCCGGCATTTCCTTGAGCAGGAATGCGCTGGCCTTGAGCAGCAGTGGCAGCACGGTCAGCTTGACGCCAGCCTTCTCGGCCACAGCCTTCTGCGCCACGCGGAAGGCTTCCAGCTCGGTGATGTCGGCGGAGTCGAACTGAGTCACGTGCGGCACGTTCAGCCAGCTGCGGTGCAGGTTGGCGGCACCGACCTGCATCAGGCGGGTCAGGGCCACTTCTTCCACTTCACCGAACTTGCTGAAGTCCACGGCAGGGATTGGCGGGATGCCAGCGCCGCCGGTTGCGCCGGCGGCTGCCGGGGCTTCCTTGGCCTTCTGCATCATCGCTTTGACGTAAACCTGCACGTCTTCTTTCAGGATGCGGCCATGCGGGCCGGTGGCCGCGACAGCGCCCAGCTCGACACCGAATTCACGGGCCAGCTGACGAACGGCTGGGCCAGCATGAACCTTGGCGTTGTTGCCAGCAGCCGGCGCGGTAGCGACCGGAGCAGGGGCAGCAGCCGGGGCGGCAGCGGCAGGTGCGGCAGCAGGCGCAGCCTCAGCCTTGGCCGGTGCAGCAGCGGCCGGAGCCGGTGCGGCAGCCGGCGCTGCGCCAGCAACCTTCAGCTTGAAGATCAGGTCGCCAGTGCCGACTTCATCTTCCAGCTTGCACAGCACTTCTTCGACCACGCCAGCAGCAGGCGATGGGATCTCCATGGAGGCCTTGTCGGACTCCAGGGTGATCAGCGACTGGTCGGCTTCGACGGTGTCGCCGACCTTGACCAGCACTTCGATGATCTTGGCCTTGCCCGACGAGCCGATGTCCGGCACGTGGATGTCTTGCACGCTGGCGGCAGCCGGGGCTGCAGCAGGCGCAGGCGCAGCTTCGGCGGCCGGCTTTTCAGCGGCGGCCGGCGCAGCGGCAGGGGCAGGTGCGGCGGCTGGCGCCTCGGACGCCGCAGCGCCCTCGGCTTCCAGCACCAGCAGCTCGTCGCCTTCTTTCAGGCGATCGCCCAGCTTGACCTTCAGCTCTTTGATCACGCCGGCCTTAGGGGCCGGGATCTCCATGGAGGCCTTGTCGGACTCCAGGGTCAGCAGGCTCTGGTCAGCCTCGATACGGTCACCGACCTTGACGAACAGCTCGATGATTTCACCTTCACCGCTGCCGATGTCAGGTACGCGAATGAGTTCGCTCACTTAAAAATACTCCTCAGCAGTCCAGTGGGTTGCGCTTGTCCGGATCGATGCCGAACTTGACGATAGCGTCAGCCACCACTTTCGGTTCGATCTCGCCACGGTCAGCCAAGGCTTCCAGGGCAGCCAGCACCACGAAGTGGCGGTCAACTTCGAAGAAGTGACGCAGCTTCTTGCGGCTGTCGCTGCGACCGTAACCGTCGGTACCCAGGACTTTGAACTCTTTGCTCGGCACCCACTGACGAATCTGTTCGGCGAACAGCTTCATGTAGTCGGTGGAGGCGATGACCGGGCCTTTGCGACCGTTCAGGCACTCTTCGACGTAAGTCAGCTGAGGCTTCTGGCCAGGCTTGAGGCGGTTGGCGCGTTCCACGGCCAGGCCGTCGCGACGCAGTTCGTTGAAGCTGGTGACGCTCCACACGTCGGCACCGACGTTGAACTCTTCACGCAGGATCTTCGCTGCTTCGCGGACTTCGCGCAGGATGGTGCCGGAGCCCATCAGCTGAACGTGGTGCGCGGCTTCGCGGGTGTCTTCTTCGAGCAGGTACATACCCTTGATGATGCCTTCCTCAACACCGGCCGGCATGGCTGGCTGCTGGTAGGATTCGTTCATCACGGTGATGTAGTAGAAGATGTCCTGTTGCTCTTCGGTCATCTTCTTCATGCCGTCCTGGATGATCACCGCCAGCTCGTAGCCGTAGGTCGGATCGTAGGTGCGGCAGTTCGGGATGGTGCCCGCCATCATGTGGCTGTGACCGTCTTCGTGCTGCAGGCCTTCACCGTTGAGGGTGGTACGGCCGGCAGTACCGCCGATCAGGAAGCCACGGGTGCGGCTGTCGCCAGCGGCCCAGGCCAGGTCGCCGATACGCTGGAAGCCGAACATCGAGTAGAAGATGTAGAACGGCAGCATCGGCTGGTTGTGGCAGCTGTACGAGGTACCGGCAGCGATGAACGACGACATGGCGCCGGCTTCGTTGATGCCTTCCTCGAGAATCTGGCCCTTCTTGTCTTCGCGGTAGAACATCACCTGGTCTTTATCGACTGGCTCGTAGAGCTGGCCGACGGACGAGTAGATGCCCAACTGGCGGAACATGCCTTCCATACCGAAGGTACGGGCTTCGTCCGGGATGATCGGGACGATGCGCTGGCCGATTTCCTTGTCCTTGACCAGCTGCGCCAGGATGCGCACGAAGGCCATGGTGGTGGAGATTTCGCGGTCGCCCGAGCCGTCCAGGATCGCTTTCAGCGTTTCCAGGGATGGGGTCGGCACGCTGAAGCTCTTGGCGCGACGTTGCGGCACGAAGCCACCCAGGGCAGCGCGGCGCTCGGCCAGGTACTTGGCTTCGGCAGAACCTTCTTCCGGCTTGAAGAACGGCAGGTTCTCAAGGTCGGCATCCTTGACCGGGATGTCGAAGCGGTCACGGAAGTGACGCAGGCTGTCGACGTCGACCTTCTTGGTGTTGTGCGCGGTGTTCTTGGCTTCGCCTGCACCGGTGCCGTAACCCTTGATGGTCTTGGCCAGGATGACAGTCGGTTGCTCTTTGTGGTTCACCGCCTGGTGATAAGCCGCGTAGACCTTGTACGGGTCGTGGCCGCCACGGTTGAGCTTCCAGATCTCTTCGTCGGACAGGTCTTCGACCATGGCCTTGAGCTCTGGGGTGTTGAAGAAGTTCTCACGCACGTACGCGCCGTCTTTGGCTTTGTAGTTCTGGTACTCGCCGTCGATGACTTCGTCCATGCGGCGCTGCAGGGCACCGTTGGTGTCCTTGGCCAGCAGTGGGTCCCAGAAGCGGCCCCAGACGACTTTGTTGACGTTCCAGCCACCGCCACGGAACACGCCTTCGAGTTCCTGGATGATCTTGCCGTTGCCGCGAACCGGGCCGTCGAGGCGCTGCAGGTTGCAGTTGATGACGAAGATCAGGTTGTCCAGCTTCTCGCGGCCAGCCAGGGCGATTGCGCCCAGGGATTCCGGCTCGTCGCACTCGCCGTCGCCCATGAAGCACCAGACCTTCTGCTTGCCGGCCGGGATGAAGCCACGGGCTTCCAGGTACTTCATGAAGCGCGCCTGGTAGATCGCCTGGATCGGGCCCAGACCCATCGAAACGGTCGGGAACTGCCAGAAGTCAGGCATCAACCACGGGTGCGGGTACGAAGACAGGCCGTTGCCGTCCACTTCCTGACGGAAGTTGTTCATCTGGTCTTCGCTGATGCGGCCTTCCATGAAGGCACGGGCGTAAACGCCTGGCGAAGCGTGGCCCTGGAAGAACACCAGGTCGCCGCCGTGTTCTTCGGTCGGGGCCTGGAAGAAGTAGTTGAAGCCGATGTCGTACAGGGTGGCACTGGAGGCGAAGCTGGAGATGTGGCCGCCCAGGTCCGAGTCCTTCAGGTTGGTGCGCATCACCATGGCCAGCGCGTTCCAACGCACCAACGAGCGAATGCGGCGTTCCATGAACAGGTCGCCAGGCATGCGTGCTTCGTGGGTGACAGGGATGGTGTTGCGGTATGGCGTGGTGATCGCATACGGCAGCTGGGAGCCACTGCGGGTGGCCAGCTCGCCCATACGGGTCATCAGGTAATGAGCGCGGTCTTCGCCTTCTTTGTCGAGGACCGACTCCAGGGCATCCAGCCATTCCTGGGTTTCGATTGGATCGAGGTCTTGCATGGCTTGCTCCAGGGCGGAAAGGCAACCAGAATCGATTGCCTGAGTTTGCGACTGGCCTTATGGGCAGACGTCGTGAATTCTTGGATTACCGGAGTGTGATCCGGCGCCGTGTAGTTTTACTACAAATGCATTCGCATTTCATGCTTTTAGACAGTCGGGGTAGTAGTAAAACTACACAAATGCGGCTTTTGGTCGCACCCCGGCTTGTGGGGAAAAACGTTCATGTTGGTTGGCGATGTGTCGCGAACGGGTGATTCTTGATGTTTTTTGCCAGTGATTGCTTTTTTTCAGCTATTTCCAACTTTTGTATGACAGTCCAACCGTGGTCCGCCTTCCATTTGGCCGCCTTTACCCCTCTCTTTCACGCCGATCAAGGATAGTCCATGCGCCTGCCTTTGCCGCTCGATCTGCCCGCCACCCTGCAACCGCTGGTCGCTCGTAATCAGCAGTTCCTCAGCGAAGCTGTGGCTGGCCACCCCGAACTCGACCTGAACGGTTGCAGCCCGGCCCATCGGCAACAGTTCGACCAGGTTGCTGCCGCCAGCGACTTCGTCCTTGGCCTGGCCCAGCGCGAACCGGCCATGCTGCTCGCCCTGATGGCCAGTGGTGAACTGGACCGCCGCTATGCGCCCGGCGAGTTGCGCGGGCAGATCGGGGCGGTGGCCCAGGCAGCGCAAAGCGAAGACGAGCTGGCGCGTAACCTGCGGCGCGAGCGCAATCGCCAGCAGTTGCGCATCATCTGGCGCGACATTACGCGCCAGGCCGAGCTGGGCGAAACCTGCCGTGACCTGTCCGACCTTGCCGACGCCGCCATCGACGAAGCGTATCAATGGCTGTACCCGCGCCATTGCCAGCAGTTCGGCACGCCCATCGGCCACCGCAGCGGCCTGGCGCAGCACATGGTGGTGCTGGGCATGGGCAAGCTGGGGGCGGTGGAGCTGAACCTGTCGTCGGACATCGACCTGATCTTCGCCTTCCCCGAGGGCGGCGAGACTGAAGGGGTCAAGCGCTCGCTGGACAACCAGGAGTTCTTCACCCGCCTGGGCCAGCGCCTGATCAAGGCCCTGGACCCGGTCACCGTCGACGGTTTCGTGTTCCGCGTCGACATGCGCCTGCGCCCTTACGGTTCGGCCGGTTCGCTGGTGCTGAGCTTCAATGCCCTGGAGCAGTACTACCAAGACCAGGGCCGCGACTGGGAACGCTACGCCATGATCAAGGCGCGGGTGGTGGCCGGTGACCAGGCGGCAGGCGCTCAGTTGCAAGAGATGCTGCGCCCGTTCGTCTACCGCCGTTACCTGGACTTCTCGGCCATCGAAGCCCTGCGCACCATGAAGCAGCTGATCCAGCAGGAGGTGCGGCGCAAGGGCATGTCCGAGAACATCAAGCTGGGCGCTGGCGGCATCCGCGAGGTGGAGTTCATCGCCCAGGCCTTCCAGCTGATCCATGGCGGGCGAGACCTGAGCCTGCAGCAACGGCCCTTGCTCAAGGTGCTGGCGACCCTCGAAGGGCAAGGTTACCTGCCACCCGCGGTGGTGGCCGAGTTGCGCGAAGGCTACGAATTCCTGCGTTATACCGAGCACGCTATCCAGGCCATCGCCGACCGCCAGACGCAGATGCTGCCGGACAACGAAATTGACCAGGCGCGGGTCGCCTACATCCTCGGCTTCGCCGACTGGCAGGGCTTCCATGACCAATTGATGTACTGGCGCGGCCGGGTCGATTGGCACTTCCGCCAGGTGATTGCCGACCCGGATGATGAGGACGGCGAGGGCGAACTGGTGGTCGGTGGCGAATGGTCGCCGCTGTGGGAGCAGGCGCAGGATGAAGACGCCGCCTGTCGTCAGCTTGAAGAAGCCGGGTTCAAACAACCCGCCGATGCGTTGCGTCGCCTCGCCGGGTTGCGGGGCAGCCCGCAATTGCGCTCGATGCAGCGCATTGGGCGCGAACGTTTGGACGCCTTTATTCCAAGGCTCTTGGCCCAGGCCGTGGAGCACCAAGACCCTGACCTGGTGCTTGAACGCGTGCTGCCGCTGGTCGAAGCGGTTGCGCGGCGGTCGGCCTACTTGGTGCTGCTCACCGAAAACCCGGGTGCCTTGCGCCGCCTGTTGACCCTGTGCGCGGCCAGCCCTTGGATCGCCGAGCAGATTGCGCGCTACCCGTTGCTGCTCGACGAGTTGCTCAACGAGGGCCGGCTATTCAGCCCGCCATTGGCGCCGGAGCTGGCCAGCGAACTGCGCGAACGTTTGACGCGCATCCCCGAAGACGACCTGGAACAGCAGATGGAGGCGCTGCGCCACTTCAAGCTGGCCCACAGCCTGCGTGTGGCGGCCTCGGAAATCAGTGGCAACCTGCCGTTGATGAAAGTCAGCGATTACCTGACCTGGCTGGCCGAAGCCATCCTCGACCAGGTGCTGGCCCTGGCCTGGCGCCAGACCGTAGCCCGCCACGGCCAGCCCAAGCGCAGCGACGGCAGCCTGTGCGACCCGGGCTTCATCATCATTGGTTATGGCAAGGTCGGTGGGCTTGAACTGGGCCATGGCTCGGACCTGGACCTGGTGTTCATTCACGATGGCGACCCCCAGGCCGAAACCGATGGCGCCAAGCCGATCGACAGCGCGCAGTTCTTTACCCGCCTGGGCCAGCGCATCATCCACTTGCTGACCACCCAGACCAACTCTGGCCAGCTGTATGACGTGGACATGCGCCTGCGCCCGTCCGGCGCTTCGGGGCTGTTGGTGAGCTCGCTCGGTGCCTTCGAGCGCTATCAACAGAATGAGGCCTGGACCTGGGAGCACCAGGCCTTGGTGCGCGCGCGCGTGCTGGTCGGCTGCAAACAGGTGGGCGCGGCGTTCGAAGGCGTGCGCGCCAACGTCCTGGGCCAACCCCGTGACCTTGAGACGTTGCGCACCGAAGTCAGTGAGATGCGCGCCAAGATGCGCGGCAACCTCGGCACCAAGGCCACGGCTGCCGGCACCGCAGCGAATGCCTTCGAGGCCGGTGTACCCTTCGATATCAAGCAGGATGCCGGCGGTATCGTCGATATCGAATTTATGGTGCAATACGCGGCTTTGGCCTGGTCTCACGACCACCCGGCCATACTCCGATGGACCGATAACATCCGCATTCTGGAAGAGCTGGAGCAGGCAGGTTTGATGCCGGCCAGTGACGCGGTGCTGTTGCGTGAAGTGTACAAGGCGTTCCGTTCTGCCTCGCACCGCCAGGCCCTGCAGAAGCAGGCCGGGGTGATCGATGCGGCGCAGTTTGCCGATGAACGCCGCGAGGTGCGGCGGATCTGGGGCGAGCTGGGTTTGACTTGATACCGCTGGGGCCCCTGTAGGAGCGGCCTTGTGCCGCGAAGGGCTGCAAAGCAGCCCCAAAGGTCCATGCCCCACCACCGGTGTTACACTGTCCGCCACATAGCCTGAATATAAAGAGGGGAGGCCAGGCTGTACCGCAGCCTGTAGCCTCCCCGAGCGTTTCTGGACTAAGCATGAGAATACTGATCATTGGCCCCAGCTGGGTCGGCGACATGGTAATGGCGCAGACCTTGTTCCAGTGCCTGAAACAGCAGCACCCCGACTGCGTGATCGACGTGCTGGCGCCCGAATGGAGCCGGCCGATCCTCGAACGCATGCCCGAGGTGCGCCAAGCGTTGAGCTTCCCGCTCGGCCACGGTGTGCTGGAACTGGCCACCCGACGTCGCATCGGCAAGTCCCTGGCCGGCCAGTACGACCAGGCAATTCTGCTGCCCAACTCGATGAAATCGGCGTTGGTGCCGTTCTTTGCCGGTATTCCCAAACGCACCGGCTGGCGCGGCGAGATGCGCTTCGGCCTGCTCAACGACGTGCGCAAGCTGGACAAGGCACGCTACCCGTTGATGATCGAGCGCTTCATGGCCCTGGCCTACGCGCCGGGCGTCGAGCTGCCACAGCCTTACCCACGCCCCAGCCTGCAGATCGAACCGCAGAGCCGCGACGCCGCCCTGGCCAAGTTCGGCCTGGCACTCGACCGCCCGGTGTTGGCGCTGTGCCCCGGTGCCGAGTTTGGCGAGGCCAAACGCTGGCCGGCCGAGCACTACGCCGCCGTGGCCGAGGCGATGATCCGCCAGGGCTGGCAGGTGTGGTTGTTCGGTTCGAAAAGCGATCACCCCGTCGGCGAGCAGATCCGCGACCGGCTGATCCCGGGCTTGCGTGAAGAATCCTACAACTTGGCCGGCGAAACCTCGCTGGCCGAGGCCATCGACCTGATGTCCTGCGCCGATTCCGTGGTGTCCAACGACTCCGGGCTGATGCACGTGGCGGCCGCGCTGAATCGCCCGCTGGTCGCCGTGTATGGTTCGACCTCGCCGGGCTTCACGCCGCCGCTGGCCGAACAGGTGGAAGTGGTGCGCACCGGCATCGAATGCAGCCCGTGCTTCGACCGCACCTGCCGCTTCGGCCACTACAACTGCCTGCGCCTGCTCGACCCGCAGCAAGTCATCGCCGCCTTGCACAGCCTGGGCGGTCCGAACCTGATCGATACCGTGGCCGAGGTCGACTAAGTGCGGGTACTGATCATCAAGACATCGTCGCTGGGGGATGTGATCCACACCCTGCCGGCGATCACCGATGCCGCCCACGCGATACCGGGCATTCGTTTCGACTGGGTGGTGGAAGAAGGCTTTGCCGAGATCCCCAGCTGGCACCCGGCGGTCGACCAGGTGATCCCGGTGGCGATCCGTCGCTGGCGCAAGAACATCTGGCAGACCCTCAAGAGCGGCGAGTGGAAAGCGTTCAAGCAGCGCGTTCGCGCGCGCAAGTACGACCTGGTGATCGATGCCCAGGGCCTGGTCAAGTCGGCCTGGCTGACCCGCTACGTCAAGGCACCGGTGGCCGGGTTGGACCGCTACTCGGCGCGCGAAGGCCTGGCCAGCCGTTTTTATGACCGGCGCCTGTCGGTCGCCACGGGCCAGCACGCGGTCGAGCGTGTGCGCCAGCTGTTCGCCCTGGCCCTGGCCTACGACTTGCCGGAAGGCATCGGCAACTACGGCCTGGACCTCGATCGCCTGCAATTGCCGCCCGCCGCGCCCTACGTGGTGTTCCTGCACGGCACCACCTGGGCCACCAAGCATTGGCCCGAGGCTTACTGGCGCGAGCTGGCCGAGCGCATGGGCCGGCGCAAGCTGCAAGTGCGCCTGCCGTGGGGCAACCCGGCCGAGAAGGCACGCGCCGAACGTATCGCCCAGGGCTTGAATAACTGCCAGGTACTGCCCAAGTTGAACCTTGTCGGCGTCGCCCGCGTGCTGGCGGCGGCCAAGGCCTGCGTGGCGGTGGACACCGGCCTGGGCCATTTGGCTGCGGCGCTGGATGTGCCGACCATTTCACTGTTCGGCCCGACCAACCCGGGCCTGACCGGCGCCTATGGCCGCGCCCAGGTTCACCAGGCCAGCGATTTCCCCTGTGCGCCGTGCCTGCAGAAAAAGTGCACCTACAAGCCGAGCGCCGATGACCTGCGCCGGTTCGATCTCAAACGCGAGTGGCCGCTGTGCTTCACTCGCCTGAATCCCGAGCATGTGGCGAGCCGCTTGAGCGCGCTGCTGCTGGCTGAGGATGTTCGTTGATGCAACTGGCTTTCGTGCTTTACAAATATTTCCCCTTCGGCGGGCTGCAGCGCGATTTCATGCGCATTGCCCTGGAATGCCAGAAGCGGGGCCACCAGATCCGTGTGTACACGCTGATCTGGGAAGGTGACATTCCGCCTGGCTTCGAAGTGCTGGTGGCGCCGGTCAAGGCGCTGTTCAACCACCGCCGCAACGAGAAGCTCAGCGCCTGGATGGAAGCCGACCTGGCCAAGCGCCCGGTCGACCGCCTGATTGGCTTCAACAAGATGCCGGGGCTGGACGTGTACTACGCCGCCGACGGCTGCTTCGAGGACAAGGCCCAGACCCTGCGTGGTGGCCTCTACAAGCGCTGGGGCCGCTACCGGCACTTTGCCGAGTACGAGCGGGCGGTGTTCGCCAAAGACTCGAAAACCGAGGTGCTGATGATCTCGGAGGTGCAGCAGCCGCTGTTCGTCAAACACTACGGCACCCCGGCTGAACGCTTCCACCTGCTGCCGCCGGGCATTTCCCAGGACCGTCGGGCACCGGCCAACGCCGCCGAGATCCGCGCCGAGTTCCGCCAGGAATTCAACCTGGGCGACGATGACCTGCTGCTGGTGCAGATCGGTTCGGGCTTCAAGACCAAGGGCGTCGACCGCAGCCTCAAGGCCTTGGCCGCGCTGCCGTCGGCCTTGCGCAAGCGCACCCGGTTGATGGTCATCGGCCAGGACGACCCCAAGGTCTTCCAGTTGCAGAGCGCCACCCTCGGCCTGGGCGACCAGGTGCAGTTCCTCAAGGGGCGTAGCGATATCCCGCGCTTCCTGCTGGGCGCTGACCTGCTGATCCACCCGGCCTACAACGAAAACACCGGCACCGTGCTGCTCGAAGCGCTGGTGGCAGGCCTGCCGGTGCTGGTCTCCAAGGTGTGTGGCTATGCCCATTACATCGCCGAAGCCGACAGCGGCCTGGTGCTGGACGAGCCGTTCGAACAGGAACAGCTCAACGGCTACCTGCAACGCATGCTCGAAGACCCGCAGGCCCGTGCCGACTGGTCGCGCAACGGCCTGGCCTTTGCCGATACGGCCGACCTGTACAGCATGCCGCAGCATGCTGCTGATGTGATCCTGGGGCAGGAGACCGCATGAAGCTGATACTGGCCGAACCCTTCAAGCGCTTGTGGGCCGGGCGTGATGCCTTCGAGGCCGTGGAAGCGCTGCAAGGCGAGGTGTACCGCGAGCTGGAAGGGCGCCGCACGCTGCGCACCGTCGTCGAGGGCGAGGGGTTTTTCGTCAAGATCCACCGCGGCATCGGCTGGGGTGAGATCTTCAAGAACTTGTTCAGCGCCAAGCTGCCGGTGCTCGGTGCCGGCCAGGAATGGCGAGCCATCCAGCGCCTGCACGAGGTCGGCGTGCCGACCATGACCGCCGTCGCCTATGGCGAGCGCGGCAGCAACCCGGCCACTCAGCATTCGTTCATCGTGACCGAAGAACTGGCGCCGACCATCAGCCTGGAAGACTTCAGTATCGACTGGGTCAAGCAGCCGCCCGCGCCACGCCTCAAGCGTGCGCTGATCGCCGAAGTGGCGAAGATGACTGGCGGCATGCACCGCGCCGGGGTCAACCACCGCGACTGCTACATCTGCCACTTCCTGCTGCACACCGATCGCCCGGTGACGCCAGAAGACTTCAAACTGTCGGTCATCGACCTGCACCGTGCCCAGACCCGGGCGACAATCAGCCGCCGCTGGCGTGACAAAGACCTGGCCGCGCTGTACTTCTCGGCGCTGGACATCGGCCTGACCCGGCGCGACAAGCTGCGCTTTTTGCGTGGCTACTTCCAGCGCCCGCTGCGCCAAGTGCTTGCCGACGAGGCCGCGCTGCTCGCCTGGCTCGAACGCAAGGCGCAGAAACTCTATGACCGCAAACAACGCTATGGGGATGCACTCTGATGGCGGGTTGGACACTGGCGCCAGGCTACGAACACCTGGCGGCGGATTTCGGCAGCCTTGACGCAGTCTTCGCCCTGCAGGGCGAACGCCTGACCCGCGACCCGCTCAGCGAAGTGGTGCGCATCGAGCGCGAGGGCGTCAATTACTACGTCAAGCGTTACACCGGGGCGGGCAAGCACATGCGCCGCTACCTCGGCCGGCCGCGCATCAAGGCCGAATGGCAAAACCTCAAGCAGTTCGCCAAGTGGGGCATTCCCACCGCCGAAGTGGTCGCCTGGGGCCTGGAGCGCAAGGGCCTGGCGTTTGGCCGCGGGGCGATGATCACCCGCGAGCTGCCGCGCACCGAAGACCTGTCGGCCTTGGCCGAACGCAAAGACCCGCGCCTGGCAGACCCCGCCTGGGTCGACCACGTCAGCCGCCAGTTGGCGCGCCACACCCGGGTCATGCACGAGCACCGTTTTGCCCACAACGACTTGAAGTGGCGCAACCTGCTGGTCGACGACCAGGGCACGCTGTTCTTCATCGACTGCCCGACCGGCGACTTCTGGCGCGGCTTCATGTGGCGGCACCGGATGATCAAAGACCTGGCGTGCCTGGACAAGGTCGCCAAATACCACCTGTCGGCGACCCAGCGCCTGCGTTTCTACCTGCAATACCGTGGTCGCGACAGGCTCAACGCCCGCGACAAGCAGCGGATTCGCCAAGTGCTGAGCTTTTTCGAGGGAAGGGAATGACCGATTACCTGGCCAGCGCGGACCTCGCGCTGCTCAAACGCCACGGCTTGAACGATTTCGACGCGCTGTGGGCGCTGCAGCTCGATGCCGTGGACGAGCCCAACACCGGGCGTGGGGGCTGGAGCAGCGTGTTCCGCCTGGAACTCGAAGGCAAGGGCTACTACCTCAAGCGCCAGAGCGACTACCTCACCCGTACCTTGCACCGGCCATTCGGCGAGCCAACCTTCGCCCGCGAATTCCGCAACATCAGCCGCTACCAGAAGCTGCACATTCCGGCCTTGCAAGCGGTGTTCTATGGCGAGCGCAAGCAGGCCGGCGAGCACCGGGCGATCCTCATGACCCGTGCCCTGGACGAGTGGGCCGACCTGGACAGCCTGCTGGCTCAGTGGCCGCAGTTGGGCGATGCCGAACGCAACGGCATCCTCGAGGCCTGCGGCCAGTTGGCGCGCACGCTGCACAGTGCTGGCCAGGTGCACGGCTGCTTCTACCCCAAGCACATCTTCCTGCGCCAACGCCGCGAAGGCTGGGATGCCCAACTGATCGACCTGGAAAAAACCCGGCCCCTGCTGTTCGGCATGCGTGACCGGCTCAAGGACCTGGAGCCCCTGTTGCGCCGTGCCCGGGCCTGGAGCGAGGCGGATGTGCGTCACCTGCTGGCAGCCTACCTGGTGCAGCCGGCGGACAGCACGCTGGTCGGCACCTGGCTGCAACGCCTGACGCAACGCCGTCGTGAAAAAGAGGCCCGCTGATGCGTTTGTCTGAACTGAAAGAGGCCGGGCGCGCCCCGGCATTGCCCCTTAACGTGAGCCTGGCCGATGCCGCCGGCAGCGCCGAGCTGCAACTGCTGAGCCTGCTGCGCGTGCTGCCCGGCCAGCGCTATGTGGGTGCTGGTGTTTGGCGTGGCACGCCGGTGTTGGCCAAGCTGCTGGTGGGCAGCAATGCTGCCCGGCACTTCCAGCGCGAGCTGCAAGGCGTCAAGTGGCTGGCCGAGCAGGGCCTGACCACGCCCAAACTGCTGGCCGATGGTTTGAAGGAAGGCGAGGGCGGCTGGCTGCTGTTCGCGTTTCTGGATGGCGCCGAAAGCCTGGCCGATGCCTGGGCCGCCGTGGAGCACCTGCCGGTACTGGCAGACGAGCAACACGCGGTGTTGGGTGAGGCGCTGACGGCGGTGGCGCAGATGCACGCCAAGGGCTTGTGGCAGGAAGACCTGCACCTGGACAACCTGCTGCGCCATGGCGGCAAGCTGTACCTGATCGACGGCGCGGGCATCAAGGCCGAGACCCCGGGCCAGCAGTTGTCGCGCCCGCGTGTGCTGGAAAACCTCGGGGTGTTCTTCGCCCAATTGCCCAAGCGCCTGGAGCCGTTCATCGAAGAGCTGCTGGTGCATTACCTGTTGGCCAATGCCGAGCACGCGCTGCCACTCGAAGCGCTGCAGAAGCAGGTGGACAAGGTGCGCAACTGGCGCCAGAAGGACTACCTGGAAAAGGCCGGCCGCGAGTGCTCGCTGTTCAGCGTCGAGCGTAGCCTTTCGGGCCTGCGGGCGATTCGCCGCGCTGAGGTGCAGGCCATGCTGCCGGTGCTGGAACACGCTGATGAGTTGATCGACAAGGGCCACTTGTACAAGACCGGTGGCGCCGCCAGTGTGGCCCGCATCGAGGTCGATGGCCGCCAACTGGTGCTCAAACGCTACAACATCAAGAACACTGCGCACTGGTTCAAGCGCTTCTGGCGCCCGAGCCGGGCCTGGCACTCGTGGATCGAAGGCCACCGCCTGGAATTTCTCGACATCGCCACGCCACGCCCTCTGGCAGTGCTAGAGGAGCGTGTCATGGGCCTGCGCAGCCGTGCCTACCTGGTCACCGACTATGTCGATGGCCCGGACCTGACCGCGTGCTTCGCGCCCTATGTGGAAAACGGCGAGGCACCTGAAGAGCAGGTCGATGCGCTGGTGAAGGTCATGCAGCAACTGATCCGCGAGCGCATCAGCCATGGCGACTTCAAGGGCCACAACCTGTTCTGGGATAACGGCCAGTGGTCGCTGATCGACCTCGATGCCATGTGCCAGCATGCCACCCAGCTCAGCTTCGCCCCAGCCTATGCCCGTGACCGGGCAAGGCTGCTGCGCAACTGGCCACGTGACAGTGCCTTGCATCAGCGGCTGGACCGGTTGCTGCCGCGGTTGTCCGAGTAAGCTGCCGGCAGCGCCAGCCAGTTGCTGCTGCGGCCGGTCTGGCGCACGCGGATGCGCCATTGCGCATCCTGCCAGCGCAGCACTGCCCACGCGGGCACCGTGCCGCGCAGCGTCTCAGGCAATACCAGGTGGTAGTGAGCGGCGAGCAGATGGCGGCGCACAGGTAACTGGTGGCTGCCCAGTTGCAGGTACAGCGTGGTGTTGTCCTGAAACAGCTGGGCATCGTCTTCGGTCGCGGTGCCGTGTAACGAGGTGGTCAGGCGGCAGTCGTCCAACAGTTGCTGGATATTCGGCAACCCGTCGTACCAGAGCACTGGGGAGTCGACCACCCAACTGCCATCCAGGCAGCGCTTGATCGGCAGCTTCAGGTAGGTGTTCGGCTGGTTCGGGTCGGTGGCGCGCCAGCGTGTGCCGTCGAAGCTGACATTGAAGTAGCGGCCCAGGTTATCCCTCACGTAGTACTGCGACAGGCCGGGGCTCGCCGACTGCTGTTCGTACACGGCCTCGCCGTGCAGTGCATCGATGCGGTAGCGCAGCCTGGCCACGTCAGGGGTTGCTTCGTAATGCTTGGGCAGCGGCACCGGTGGCGGTTTGGGCAGGCCGCGCATCACCCGGCGCATCAGCCCAGAGCCTGCCATGTCGTTGAGCCCCGCCGCGGCGTGGCCGAGTGCGGCGACTGCGTGATGGAGCGCGCCACTGTGGTCGTCCCTGTCGAGCGCTTCGAAACCGTCCCAGATGGAAATGCCCATGCGCCCGAATGCCAATGCGGTCGAGCCCGCCTGCGGCAACACCAGGGTGAGGATATCCAGCACCAGCCTGAGCACATTGACCGAGAACTCTCCCAGCAGCTCCTCGTTGCTGCGCGTCACGGCATCGGCCTGGGCCATCAGGGTACTGACCTCGGCGCGGTAGAGGGCGTCGTACAGGTTGCCGGTGATGGTCTGCAAACTGATATGCGAGCCCAGGCGCCCACGCACCAGTAGTGCTTCCAGGGCTTTGCCATTGCCTAACGGCAGGCGCTGCAACACATAGCGGCGCAACTGCGCATCGCTGCGCACGGCGCGAATCAATGCTCGAGCGTTGTCGTATTCACGCCAGGGGCGGCGGTCTGGCGCGTCGGGGCTGTAGACCACGATGCGATAAGAGTGCTCCGGCGAGACCAGTAGCACGACACCTTGCAGGGTTTGCCCCTGTATCAGCATCTGTCGGGCGATCACCTGTTGTTCATTGCGGTGCGGGCGGGTATGGCTGTCAGGTGAGTGAATAACGCAGTCGGCCCAACCATAACCCTGCTCGATCATGCTCGGCTGGAAATGCCCAGCGTAACGCGCCTTGACCGCTTCTGCGTACATGCGCGTGCGGCTCAGTTGCCCGTAGGCCTGCTGCCGCCAGCGGCCATGGGGCGAGTCGAGCAGTTGGGTGCGCAGATAGGCCTGGTAGCCGCTGCCGGCATTCAGGCGCCGTACGATTTGCTTGACCCGCAGTGGCGTCAGGGCCGGCAGCGGCTGATCGGCGTCAAGGTGCACGCGGGCGGTCAGCCAGTAATCGACGTCGAACCAGGCAATATTAAGCAGTGCCAGTTCATCGAGCCGATAGCTGTGGTTGACCAGTTCAATCGTCCCGCCGGCATGCGGGCGGCTGGCCACGGGGATGTAGGCGCTGGTGTCGAGCGGGTTGCTGACGGGGCCGACCTGGCGCGCCAGGGTTACGCTAATCGAGATCTGCTCTGGTGCGGTGTCGATGCCCGGGTCTTGCTGCAGAAACTCGCGCAGCCGCTGACGCACCCAGGCCAGCAGGGTGTGCCGTTGGTTGAACTGCTCCAACGTGAGGATGCCTGGCGCGGCTGCGACCGTGATGGCCGCCACCTGCTCTTGCATGGCTTGCATGATGTGGGCAACGCCTTGCTGCGGGGTCGAGCGCAACCAGTCGGGCATGTGCTTTTCCAGCAACAGGCCATAGCGGGTGGCTACCGGACCTTGGCTGCCGAGCTCGCGGTGCAGGTCCAGTGCGTTGCTCAGTTGGGCGTCGAGGTGTTCGATATTGCGTTGCAGGCCCTGGGCCCAGGCGGCTTGCCACGCGGCGGTCAGGCGCTTGCCATGGGCCTCGCGAATGGCCAGGGCCTGCGCCTCGGCGAGGTCCTCGCTGAACCAGTCGTAGCGCAGGCGTTCGGCCCGGTGGGCACGTTGGCGGTCTGCGCTCACCACTAGCAGTCGGGTCAGCGGTTCGCTCTGCACCGGGTCTTCGAGGCGCTCGCATAATTCCACGTGCAAGGCGGCCAGGCTGTCGAACGCTTCGATGCCATGCACGATGCTGCACAACAGCACCCGCCCGACCGGTTCCTGTGCGTCGAGCAAGCGGCCCACCGGGCCGTTCTCGGTGAGGATCAGCACGCCTGGCAAGTGGCTGCGCCAGTTGGGCGCCGAGCCCGACAGCAACGGGCGGTACAGCTGCGGGCGGCTGGCGGCGGGCAGGTGCTGGCGTTGCCAGGGCTGTGGGTATTCAAGGCAAGTGGTCAGCAACCGGGCGTGCTCCACAGACAAGGTGTGGTCGTGGCTGCGCAAGCGCATCTCGGTGAACAGTTGATCGCGGCGCAGGGTGGCCAGGCGTGCTTGCCGGCTCAGTCCATTTTCGTCACGCGCCAGCCAATAGCTGGCCAGGTGCGCATGCAAGCTTTGGCGAAGCGTCGCGCAGCAGCGTTCGATGTGGGCGTTGAAGTCGCTTGGTAGGTTGAGCGGGCGGTCGTCGTGTCGGGCTTGCGCACCGGCCGGTGGCTTGAAGGCGCCGCCGTCGAACAGGTGGAAGCCGACCAGGTCCAGCAGGCGGAAGCGCCCGAAGTACAAGGTCCGGGCGGTGATCGCTGGGTTGGGGAACAGGGTGCTCAGGGCTTGGTCGAGGCTGTGTTCCACACCCGGCAAGGGGGGCAGTAGTGAGTCGAGTTGGCTGTCCAGCGACTGGAGGCGCAGCAGCGGTGTCATGGCCTATCTCCTGGTGAAAGGGGACCATGCTGCACCGCGTTGGCCGGGCGGCTGCGTTAACCCATTACCTCAACGCCGCCAGAAACCGCGCAGTGCCAAGTACGCCGGCAGGCCCAGGCCCACCCAGGACAAGCCATCCCACGCGCCGTCGCCCAGCAGCGCAGCGAACAGGCCCAAGGCACCGAGCAGGGCGATGAGTGCCGGCCAGGCGAAAATCTTAGTGGTCGATCGCGACGCGTGGCTCATGCCTTGCACTCCCGTGGTTTGCGCTGCTTGCCCCACCACAGGTACAGGCCGCTGCCGAGCACGATGAGGGTCAGCACGTCGAGCACCGCCCAGAGGATCTGCATGGGGCGCCCGCCGTAGTCACCGAAGTGCAGCGGCTGCGACAGGCCCATGGCGTCCATGTACCAGGGCCGCTCGCCGACGGCGGTCACCTGCAGGGTCTGCGCATCGATCAGCACCGGGGTGAGCAGGTGCGAGGTCAGGTGCGTGGCGCCTTTCATGAACACGGCGTAGTGGTGCTCGCTGGAAAAGCGCGTGCCGGGGAAGGCGATGAAATCCGGGCGCATGCCGGGCGCCGCGTGCTCAGCGATGGCCAACAGGCGGCTGGCCGGAGCGCGTTCGGTGAGCGGCGGGGCATCACGGTAGGGGGCGACCATGGCGGCCAGGCTGTCGTTGCGCCAGGCGGCGATGACCAGGTCGGACAGTGCACTGATCACACCGGTGACGCCAACCGTCAGCGCCCAGGCCAGGGTCACCACGCCGATCAGGTTGTGCAGGTCGAGCCAACGCAAGCGGCGGGACTTGTCGTGGCGCACCGTGGCGAAATCCAGGCGGCGCATGAACGGCGCGTAGAGCACGGTGCCAGAGACGATCGCCACGACGAACAGCACGCCCATGAACGCCAGCAGCAACTTGCCAGGCAGGCCGGCGAACAGGTCCACGTGCAGGCGCAGCATGACCATCATGAACCCGCCGTTCGCAGCCGGCATGGCGACGGCTTCGCCGGTGCGGGCGTCGAGCATGAAGGTGTGCGACGAATTGGGTTCGGTGCCGGCGGTCGCGGCTGTGATTGCCACCACGCCGTTGCGTTCGTCCTCGTCGTAGCCGAAGTACTGCATCACCTCCCCGGGGCGGTGTTGCTCGGCCTTGAGCACCAGCTGTTGCAGGTCGAGGTGCGGGGTGCCTGCGGGCATCTCGCGCAGTTCCGGGGCATCGCCGAGCAGGTGTTCCAGTTCGTGGTGGAAGATCAGCGGCAGGCCGGTGAGGGCCAGCAACAGCAGGAACAGGGTGCAGACCAGGCTGCTCCAAGTGTGGATGAAGGACCAGCGGCGGATGGTTGAGCTTTTCATTTCATTTTGTTTCTCGACGTCCAGAAAGACCAAAGCCGCCCCCTGAAGGACGGCTTGGTCGGCGCGCGTGGGGCGTCAGGTCATCACCACTTGTAGGTGGCGCTGGCGACGACGCTGCGCTCATCTCCGTAGTAGCAGTAGTAACTGTCACAGGTGGAGAGGTAGTCCTTGTTGAACACGTTGGTCGCGTTGACCGCCACCGACGCGCCTTTGAGGCTGTTGTTCAGGCGGCCGAGGTCGTAGTGCACCGAAGCATCGAACACGGTGTAGGCATTGGCCTTGCCCAGGTAGGTGTTGGCCTGGTCGCCATAGGTATTGCCGGTGTAGCGCGCGCCACCGCCGATGCCAAAACCGTCAAGCACGCCGCTGTGCCAGGTGTAGTCGGCCCACAGCGAGGCTTGCTGGTTGGGCATCAGTTGCAGGCGGTTGCCTTTGTAGTCGCCCTTTTGCACTTCGGACTTGGCCAAGGTGTAGGCAGCGGTCAGCTTGAGGTTTTCGCTGACGTCGGATACCGCTTCCAGCTCCAGGCCGCGCACTTTCACTTCGCCAGTCTGGCTGGTGACGCTCACGTTGCCGATGGTGTTGGTGACCGAGACGTTTTTCTGGGTCAGGTCATACACGGCTGCTGACAGCAACGTGTTGGAACCTGGCGGTTGGTATTTGATACCCAGCTCCCATTGCTTGCCTTCGGTCGGTTTGAACGACTCCGTGGCAGACACGGCGGCATTGCTGGCCGGCTGGAACGACTCCGCATACGACAGGTACGGTACAAAGCCCGAGTCGAACACATAGCTGATCGCCGCGTTGCCGCTGAATTGCTTGTCACGTTGGGTGTTGGTGGCATCGCCCTGGTTGAGGTACTTGGTGCCGGTGTGCACCCAGTCTTCCCGGCCACCCAGGGTCAGGCGCCAGTTGTTCAGTGCCATCTGGTCCTGAACATACAGGCCCGTCTGACGGGTTTTCTGGTTGTAGTCATAGAACGCCGTGGAGCGGTCCGGGCGGGTGATCGGCAGCCCGTAAACCGGGTTGTTGACGTTGCTGTTCGGTACGTTGAAGCCGTAGATCGACAGGTAGTTGGTGTTGACGCGCTGGTGGTCCAGGCCGATCAGCAGGGTGTGGGTAATGTCCCCGCTGGCGAAGTCAGCCTGGAAGTTGTTGTCCACGGCGAATTGGCTGATGTCTTCGTCGACGTTGGTGGACATGCGGCTGACGGTACCATCGTCTTGCACCGGGCCACCGGGCGCGTAGTAGCTGCCGGGGGTGATGGTCTGGAACGCCAGGTCCGACTTGGTGTAGCGCAGGTTCTGGCGGAACTGCCAGACATCGTTGATGCGATGCTCGAAGGCATAGCCCAGCGCGTAGTAGGTACGGTCGTAGAACTCGTAGTCCGGATCGCCCAGGTTTTTGTGGTGGGAGATCTTGCCGAACGGCATGTCGATCTTGGTGCCCTGGATCGGCCGAAACTGGCTGGTGGCGCCGGTATCGTCGCGGGTGAACTGGGTCAGCAAGGTCAGCGAGGTGTCGTCGTCGATGTTCCAGGTCAGGCTCGGGGCGATGTTGTAGCGCTTGTCGTCGATATGGTCGATCTGGGTGCCGCCATCGCGGATCACGCCACTGACGCTGTACAGAAACTGGCCTTGGTCATCGATTTTGCCGGTGCTGGCGAAGTTGATCTGGCGGTGGTTGTCGCTGCCGTACTGCAGTTCGATTTCGTGGGCGCTTTCAGCTTGTGGGCGACGGCTGACCATGTCCAGCAGGCCGCCCGGTGGGGTTTGCCCGTAGATCGAGGACGCCGGGCCGCGCAGCAGTGCGAGGCGGTCGAGGTTCCAGGTTTCGGCTTTCGGGTTGGCGTAGACGCCACGGGGCAGCGGCAGGCCATCGAGGAATTGGGTCGGCTCGAAGCCACGCACGCGCATCCAGTCATAGCGTGTGTCGCTGCCGAAGCTGGCAGACACGATGCCGGGCATGTAGCGCACGGCATCATCCAGGCTGTGCACGCCGCGGTCGGCCATTTGCTGGCGCGTGGCAACAGAGATGGAGCGGGGGACTTCGACCAGCGCGGTATCGGTCTTGGTGCCGGCGGCGGTGCGCTTGGCGAGGTAGCCCTCTACCGGGCCCCAGGCGCTTTCGCTGACGCTGTCGGCATTCACGGTGGTTTCCGGCAGTGCCAGGGTGCCGTCAGGGACGGCCACCAGGCTGTAGCTGCCAACGCTGCTCTGCTGCAGCTGCAAGCCGGTGCCGCGCAGGGCGGCCTGCAAGGCGCCGATGCCGTCGTACTGGCCGTTGACCGGGGCCGAGGTGCGGCCGCTGACCAGGGCCGGGTCGATGGCCAGGGCGATGCCCGATTGGCTGGCGATCTGGTTGAGGGTGCTGGCCAAGGGCGCGCTAGGCAGGTCGTAGGCGCGCTGGGCGGATTGCTCGGCGGCGAACAGGGCAGGGCTGGCCAACGGCGCGGCCAGGCCAATGGCCAGGGCCATCAGGCTGGGGCGCAGGATACGATCGACAGTACGGGACATGCAGCGGCTCCAAGACGGATAAGTGCTAACTGCTTCCTTGCCGAGCGAGATTTCAAAAGTGACAGGGGCTGTCGAAAAAAAAGTGAAAAACTTCAAGAACCGGCAATGCCTGTTCAAACACTATCCACTGTAGGAGCAGCCTTGTGCTGCGAAGAGGCCGGCGAAAACACAGTGAATCTTCGCTGCTTTCACTGGCCTCTTCGCAGCACAAGGCTGCTCCTACAGTGAATTCGCGCCAGAACAACAGCTCGCTATTTGGCCTTGACGGTCACCCACCACGGCGTATGCCGCTCGATCTGCACCGGCAGTGCTGGCACCAGCGACGCCAGGGCCAGGTCGGTGTCGGTCAGCGGGAAGCTGCCGGTGACACGCAGGTCGGCGACTTCGTCAGCCACCCCGAGATGGCCGCTGCGGTAACGCCCAAGCGCGGCCAGCAAGTCAGCCAGGCGCACGTTGTCCACCACCAGCATGCCGCGGGTCCAGGCATCGGCGCCGACGGCGACTGTGCCGACCTGGCCAAGCCCGTTGGCATCCATGAGTACCTGCTGGCCTTCGCGCAACACCTGCTCGTCGCCACTGTTCAGCGGCATGGCCGCGACCGAGGCCTGCAGCACTTCCAGGCGTGTGCCCTGTGCCTCACGGCGCACCAGGAAGCGTGTGCCAAGCGGGCGCAGGCGACCGTCGTCGGTGCGTACCAGCAACGGGCGTGGGTCTTGGTGGCCAGTCTCGACCGAGATCTCGCCCTGGTGCAGCACGATCACCCGTTGCTCGCCTTGGTAGTCGATATCCACCGCGGTATGGGTGTTCAGGCTCAGCAGGGTGCCGTCTTCCAGGCGCAGGGTGCGCAGCTCGCCGGTGGCCGTGCGTTGGTCGGCTAGCCAGTAGTTCGGTGACAGTGAGGGGGCGCCGACCCAGGCCAGCAGCGAACCCAGCAGCAACATCCCGGCCAAGCCGCTGCCAACCTTGCCGATACGCCGCCGCAGCCCGGCCCGCGATTGCAGCAGTGCCTGGCGCGCAGGCCCGGCAGCGGCGCTCACGCGTTGGTCGAGGCTGCCCAACTGGCGCCAGGCGCGGGCATGCTCTTCGCTGGCGGCGTGCCAGCGCATGAACGCGTTGCGCTCATCAGGCGTGCCACTGCCTTCATCCAGGCTCAGCTTCCAGGCGATGGCCGCTTCCAGGACGCGGGACGATACCGGTGAGCCGTTCACGTCGGCTCCCCGTACAAGGCCACATAGCACTGGCGCAAGCCTTGGGCGATGTACTGGCGTACCCGCGAGACCGAAACGCCAAGGCGCTCGGCGATTTCGGCATGGCCCATGCCGTCCAGGCGGTTGTACAGGAAGGCCGCCCGCGCTTTGCTCGACAGCTTGCCCAGCAGGCGGTCGATGGCTTTGAGGTCTTCGAGAATCAGGTGTTGGGTTTCCGGGGAGGGGTGTTCGGCTTCGGGCAGCAGGGCGAGCTCGGCCAGGTAGGCCTGCTCCAGCGCGGTGCGGCGGAAATGGTCGAACATCAGCCCCTTGGCCACGGCGGCCAGAAAGGCGCGCGGCTCGCGGGGCGTTTCCAGCCGATCACGGCCGAGCAGGCGCACAAAGGTGTCCTGGCTCAGGTCTTCGGCACGCTGACGGCAGGCCATGCTGCGTTGCAGCCAGGCGAGCAGCCAGCTGCGATGGTCGCGGTAAAGCGCACCGACCAGCTCGGCGTGTGGGCTGTGGGCAGAAGACAAGCAGCGTCCCCCCGGAACGAATGCATTAACTAACGATAATTATTCGCGATTGTTGCAGAGGCAGGGGGCGGGGCGCAATGGACGCTTATCGGATTGCCACTATGGTGGGGGCGCCGCCGGGTGTAATGATTGGGTGATTTGGCGCCTGTGAATCGAGCGCCGCCCGCGCGGCGCTTCGCAGCACAAGGCTGCTCCTACATCTGTTTCGGGCCAGTGAGGCCTGTGATATTTGCGCGCGACCGCCTAGTTGGTCCGACTCGATATTGAGGTGGGCGGTAAGGGGCCGCGCGCGAATGCCCCAGGAATAATTGGCCCGAAACAGATGTAGGAGCAGCCTTGTGCTGCGAAGCGCCGCGCGGGCGGCGCTCGATCTAACAGGCGCAACAACACTCAAGCCCTACAAACCGTGACTATGCACCTTACGCCGACGCCACCCCCGCAACCGCTGCTCCAGCTGCAACGGGCTGTCCAGCTGCTGGCGGCGGGCCTGGCTGAACAGGATCAAGGCCAGCTCAGCAGTCACCTGGGCATCGGCACTGGCATGGTGGCGCTCTTCCACCTGCAGGCCAAAACGCGCAACCCAGTCATCCAGCCCGGCTTCGCGCAGCACCGTGTCGGGGTTGAGCATCGGCGCCAGTTCGGCAACATCGAGAAACGGCAACTGCAGGCGATAGCCCAGGCTTTCTTTCAGCGCGCGCGCGAGCATGCGCTGGTCGAAGGGCGCATGGAACGCCAATACCGGGCTATCGCCAATGAAGTCGAGCAGGTCGAGCAAGGCCTCGACCGGGTCGCAGCCGGCCGCCAGGGCACTGGGCCCCAGCCCGTGGATCAACACGCTGGCGTTGGTCTTCTGGGTGGGGCGGTACAGGGTGCGTTCAAACTGCTGGGCAAAGTCGATGGCGCCGTCTTCAATGGCCACCGCGCCAATCGACAACACCTGGTCTCGGTTGGGGTTGAGGCCGCTGGTTTCCAGGTCCAGCACCACCCAGCGCTGTTCACGCAACGTGCACACCCCCAGCGCCGCGGGCTTGGGCAACTGCGCCAGGCGCTGGCGCGAGGTGTCGTCCAGGTCGGGCAGGCTGGGGCGTAGCCAGGCGAACAGGCTCATAGCTGGTACCGCAAGGCCAGGCTGCTTTGCAGGCGCTGCGCCTGGCGCAGCGACTCCCGCAGGATGCGCCGGTCCAGGTGGTTGAGGCTGTCTGGGTCGACGCGGTTGGAGTAGGGCAGGTTATCGCGGGTCTGGCGCTGGTGCTGCTGCATGCGGGTTTGCTGGATGAAGTGGTAAGCCTCTTCATACGCTGCGCCGTCGAGTGGCTCGATGACGCCTTTCGTCACCAGTTGGCGCAGGCGCTCGAGGGTGTTGCAGGCACCGATGCCATTGGCCAGGGCCAGCAACCGCGCGCCATCGACGAAGGGCGTCAGGCCCTGCACCTTGAGGTCGAGGGTGGCGACTTTGTCATTGCCTTGGCGGGTCAGCACGAATTCACGCAGGCGGCCCACGGGTGGGCGCTGGCGCAGGGCGTTGTCGGCCATCATGCGCTGGAAGAGGCGGTTGTCGGCCACCTGCGCCAGCAGGCTTTGGCGCAGTTGCTCACAGCCTTGCTCGTCACCCCAGACCACGCGCAGGTCGAAATAGATGCTCGAAGCCAGCAGGTTTTCCGGGCTGGCCTCGCGGACGAAGCCGGCAAAGCGCTGCGCCCATTCGCTGCGTGACAGGCACAGCTCGGGGTTGCCGGCCATGACATTGCCTTTGCACAGGGTGAAACCGCACTGGGCCAGGCATTGGTTGATGTACTGCGCCAGTGGCAGCAGGCGGGCTCGGACCGCGTCGGCTTCGGCGCTGTCGCGGGCGTCGAACAGGATGCCGTTGTCCTGGTCGGTGTGCAGGGTCTGCTCGCGCCGCCCTTCGCTGCCGAAACACAGCCAGCTGAAGGGCACGCCTGGGTCGCCGCGCTCGGCCAGGGCCAGTTCGATGACCCGGCAGACGGTGTGGTCGTTCAACAGCGTGATGATCTGGGTGATCTGCGTCGACGAGGCGCCGTGGGCGAGCATGCGCTCGACCAGTTGGCTGATCTCACCGCGCAGGGAAACCAAGGTTTCCAGGCGCGGTGCATGACGAATGGTACGCGCCAGGTGCACCAGGTCGACCCGTTGCAGGGAGAACAGGTCACGTTCGGAGACCACCCCGCACAGGCGTTGGTTGTCCACCAGGCAAACATGGGCGATGTGCCGCTCGGTCATGGCCATGGCGGCGTCGAAGGCGCTGGCCTGCGGGCTGAGGTAGAACGGCTTGGCGGTCATGTGCCGCTCGATCGGCGCACCCAGGTCGGCATCGGCGGCCGCCACCACCTGGCGCAGGTCGCGCAGGGTGAAGATGCCGATCGGGTAGCGTGCGGGGTCGACCACGACAATGCTGCCGACCTGCTGCTCGTGCATCAACCGCACGGCGTCGCGCAGCGGCATGTCGGGGCTGCAGACCACCGGGTGACGCATGGCCAGTTCGCCCAGGGGGGTATTCAACGAGTACTGGGTACCGAGGGTTTCCACGGCGCGTTGGCGCACTTGCTGGTTGACCTGGTCGAGCAGGCTGCTGACCCCGCGCAGGGCGAAGTCGCGAAAGGCTTCCGACAAGGAGAACACGCGGATGAACGCGGCCTTGTTCAGTTGCAGGCAGAAGGTGTCCTCACCGGCCAGGTGCTCGGTGCGGGTGGCACGCTCGCCCAGCAGCGCCGCCAGGGGGAAGCACTCGCCGCTGGTGATCTCGAAGGTGGTTTCCACCCCGGGTTTGACCAGGTGCTGGCGCTCGCCGACGACGCGCCCCTGCTTGACGATGTAGAAGTGCTCGACCGGGCCATCGGCGGGTTTGACGATGCTTTCGCCGCTGGCATAGAAGCGCAGCTGGCACTGCTCGACCAGATACGCCAGGTGGCCGTGCTCCATCTGGTTGAACGGGGGGAAGCGCTGCAGGAACTGCAACGTGCCTTGTATGTTCTGTAGCACAGCCGTCCTGCCCGCCTGGCTGTAGGCGTCCTTTTTACTCATGAAGCTGACCGTATCGCTACGCCGAACTATATATATCTATATATAGGTGCCGGCCTTGTTGTTCTCGGTCCCCATGGTCGGCTGGCTGCGCTGTGGTGCCCATTGGACGTAAGTCTATGAGCGGCGTGTGATCAATATCGCATGATGCGGTCTTACCGTGAGCACGACTTTTTGACGAGATGACCATGGTTGAGCATGACGACCTCTTGAGTGACGCCGAACGCGAGGCACTGGCCGTGGTGAGTGCGCCTGCTGCGCCCCGACCGGTGGTGCTGGTGGTCGATGACAATGCCGTGAACAGGAAGGCGCTGAGCTACTACCTGAAAAGCCGGGGCATCGATTGCATGACGGCCGATGGTGCTCTGGAAGCGCTGTGGAAACTGCACTGGGAACCCAGAATTGCCCTGATGATTACTGATCTGCGCATGGAGCCCAAGGACGGAATGGCGTTGATCCGGCAGATTCGTGAATCGAGGTGGGCGGCGTTGTCGATCATCGTGGTGTCGGGTGACACCGATGTGAAAGAGGCGGTGGATGTGATGCACCTTGGGGTGGTGGATTTTCTGCTCAAACCTGTGGATTTGGAGAAACTGCTGAGGTTGGTGAAGCAGGAGTTAGGGCTCAAGTAGGTCGGTTGCTTGTGCCATAGCATTCGCGGGCAAGCCCGCACACAAGTACCCCGCTGCATTGGAGCTGAGTGGGGTACCTGTGGGAGCGGGCTTGCCCGCGAATGGGCCGCACAGCGGCCCCTTGCGATTTACAGCCCGTTACGCGCCTTGAACTCGCGACGACGGCGGTGCAGCACCGGCTCGGTATAGCCGTTCGGCTGCTTGCCACCTTCGATCACCAGCTCTACAGCGGCCTGGAACGCGACGTTATCGTCGAAGTTCGGCGCCATCGGGCGGTACAGGGCGTCGCTGGCGTTCTGCTGGTCAACCACCACCGCCATGCGCTTGAGGCTTTCCAGCACCTGCGCCTCGCTGACCACGCCATGGCGCAGCCAGTTGGCCAGCAACTGGGCCGAGATGCGCAGGGTGGCGCGGTCTTCCATCAGGCCGACGTTGTTGATGTCCGGCACTTTCGAGCAACCCACGCCCTGATCGATCCAGCGCACCACGTAACCGAGGATGCCTTGGGCGTTGTTGTCCAGCTCGTTGCGGATCTCTTCGTCCGACCAGTTGGTGTCGGCAGCCAGCGGGATAGCCAGGATGTCGTCGACCGACGCCGGGGTGCGCGTAGCCAGCTCTCGCTGACGTGCCTGCACATCGACCTTGTGGTAGTGCAGGGCATGCAGGGTCGCGGCAGTCGGTGAAGGTACCCAGGCGGTGTTGGCGCCGGCCAGCGGGTGAGCGATCTTCTGCTCGAGCATGGCGGCCATCAGGTCGGGCATGGCCCACATGCCTTTGCCGATCTGCGCACGGCCTTGCAGGCCGGTGGCCAGGCCGACGTCGACGTTGTTGTTCTCGTAAGCGCCGATCCACTTCTCGTTCTTCATGGCGCCTTTGCGCACCACAGCGCCGGCTTCCATGGAGGTGTGGATTTCGTCACCGGTGCGGTCGAGGAAGCCGGTGTTGATGAACGCTACGCGCTCGGCGGCTGCCTTGATGCAGGACTTGAGGTTGACCGTGGTGCGGCGCTCCTCGTCCATGATGCCGACCTTGACGGTGTTGCGCGGCATGCCCAACAGGTCTTCGACCTGGCTGAAGATTTCGGCGGCAAAGGCCACTTCTTCAGGCCCGTGCATCTTCGGCTTGACGATATATACGCTGCCGGTGCGGGTGTTCTTGCGGCTGGTGTTGCCGTTGAGGTTGTGCAGGGCGATCAGGTTGGTGAACAGCCCGTCCTGGATACCTTCCGGGATTTCGTTGCCCTGGGCATCGAGGACCGCCGGGTTGGTCATCAGGTGACCCACGTTGCGCACGAACAACAGCGAACGACCGTGCAGGGTGACGCTGCCACCGTTAGGCGCGGCGTACTCGCGGTCTGGGTTCATGGTGCGGGTGAAGGTCTTGCCACCCTTGTTGACGCTTTCGGCCAGGTCGCCTTTCATCAGGCCCAGCCAGTTGCGGTAGACGATCACCTTGTCATCGGCGTCTACAGCCGCAACCGAGTCTTCGCAGTCCATGATGGTGGTCAGTGCCGATTCCATCAGGATGTCTTTGACGCCGGCGGCATCGGTGCTGCCGACCGGGGTGCTGGCATCGACCTGGATTTCGAAGTGCAGGCCGTTGTGCTTGAGCAGCACGGCGGTCGGCGCGGCGGCGTCACCGACGAAACCGATCAGTTGTGCGTCGTCACGCAGGCCGCTGTTGCTGCCACCCTTGAGGGCGACCACCAGCTTGCCGCCCTGGATGCTGTAGGCGGTGGAGTCGACATGCGAGCCCGCAGCCAGTGGCGCGGCTTCGTCGAGGAAGGCGCGGGCGAAGGCGATGACCTTGTCGCCACGCGCTTTGTTATAACCCTGGCCTTTCTCGGCGCCGCCTTCATCGCTGATGGCATCGGTGCCATACAGGGCGTCGTAGAGCGAGCCCCAGCGGGCGTTGGCGGCGTTCAGGGCGAAACGGGCGTTCATCACCGGCACGACCAGCTGCGGGCCGGCCATGCGGGCGATTTCTTCGTCCACGTTTTGTGTGGTGGCCTGGAAATCGTCGGCTTGTGGCAGCAGATAGCCGATTTCCTGGAGGAAGCTTTTGTAGGCTACGGCGTCATGGGCCTGGCCTTTGCGTGCCTGGTGCCAGGCGTCGATCTTGGCTTGCAGCTCGTCGCGCTTGGCGAGCAGGGCTTTGTTCTTTGGAGCGAGGTCATTGATGATCTTCTCTGCACCTGCCCAGAACTGCTCGGCGACGATGCCGGTCCCTGGGATGGCTTCGTTGTTCACGAAGTCGTACAGGACCTTGGCGACCTGAAGGCCACCGACTTGAACGTATCCAGTCATTGCTTGCCTCACTCTGCTCAGCTATTTCGCTCTTCTGTATTAAGCCTGTAGCGCTTCTCTAAACACGGCACCAGTGCGTGCCCTGGGTGAATGAACCCTAGGGCGGCTGGGTGCGGCCTGCCAGACGGGCTGGCGGGCAGTGTGCGTATTTTCACAGGCGCCTTGGCAGACATCCAAACGACGTTTTGTAGTCCGCGCCACGGGATACTACATGAAGCAGTAGGCGGGGCAAAATCAGACTAAAAGCGTCGTTGTGCGACCCGTTGGTCGCGTATGGTCACGCTGGGAGTGGGTATGTTCGCAAAAAACAGGTGGATTGTTCCAGATAAATCTTGAAACAGTACACGATTCGTTATGTCGATTGCCCTGCGGCAGGTTGCCGCGCCTTGCCTATACTCAATCGATCCCCCGGTTTATCGCCGCCCAGCGCGGTTCGACGCAGAGGAAGGGCTTGTGGATCATCTTGTACTCACTGTGATTGCCCCTGACAAGGCCGGGCAGGTCGAACGCATTGCCCAATGCATCGCCGACCACAGCGGCAACTGGCTGGAAAGCCGCATGTCACGCATGGCTGGGCAGTTTGCCGGCATCTTGCGGGTGGCGGTGCCGGCAGAAAATTACACAGAGCTGGTGGCGTCGTTGCAGGGCTTGGCGCGGTATGACATTCGCGTGCTGATTGCCGAGAGCGGCATCGAGCCCTCGTGCACCTGGAAGCCGATCGCCATGGAGCTGGTGGGCAATGACCGGCCGGGGATCGTGCGTGATATCACCCGGCTGCTGGCCGAGCTTGGGGTGAACCTGGAGCGCTTTACCACCGAGGTGCGGCCTGCACCGATGAGCAGCGAGCCGCTGTTTCATGCCAATGCGTTGTTGGCGCTGCCGTTGACGTTGTCGCTGGATGAGCTGCGGCAGCGGTTGGAGAGTTTGGCGGATGATTTGATGGTGGAGTTGGAGTTGCGGGCGGAGGATTGATTTGGGATTGCCGGGGTCCGCTTTGCGGCCCATTCGCAGCACAAGGCTGCTCCTACAGAGGTTGCGTGATACCTGTGGGAGCAGCCTTGTGCTGCGAATGGGCCGCGAAGCCGACCCCAGGGTTATCCCCCATTTCACAGGTACGGCCCTGTGGATAACCTGGGGGCGCACCTCTCCAGCCCAGGTAACATGCGCCTTGCAAGGTTTTGATTAAAAAACACCCAAATATCAGCAGCTTGTGCACAAAGCACGGGGACGAGGGTGTGGATAACCTCTGGAGATGTCTCTGCAAGCCACGGCTGGCGTACCTTGCAGAGTTTTGATCATTTATTGATCAGGCGCGTTTGCGCAAATTCAACCAGGCATCGACGCTATAGATCGCCAAACCCGCCCAGATGAACATGAACGCCACCAGCGTGCTCGACGACAAATGCTCGTCAAACAGCAACACTGCCTGCAGCAATACCAGCGTCGGCGCCAGGTACTGCAGGAAGCCCAAGGTGGTATACGGCAGGTGGCGTGCGGCGGCGTTGAAGCACACCAGCGGCACCAGGGTCACTGGCCCTGCCGCCATCAACCACAACGCTTCACTGCTGGTGTAGAACGCGCCCTGTGCGCTCAGGGCAGTGGGGTGCAGCAACATCCAGCCTAGGGCCAGCGGCACCAACATCCAGGTTTCCACCACCAGGCCCGGCAGCGCTGCCACCGGCGCCTGTTTGCGGATCAACCCATAGAAGCCGAAGCTCAGCGCCAGCACCAGAGACACCCAGGGCAGGCTGCCCACTTGCCACACCTGCTGGGCCACCCCCACGGCCGCCATGGCCACCGCCAGCCATTGCAGGCGGCGCAGGCGCTCGCCGAGGATGAGCATGCCCAGCAACACGTTGATCAGCGGGTTGATGTAGTAGCCCAGGCTGGCTTCGAGCATGCGGCCGTTGTTCACCGACCACACATACGTCAGCCAGTTGCCCGCGATCAGCGCGCCGCTCAGGGCGAGGATGGCCAGCCTGCGCGGGTTGTCGCGCAGTTCGCGCCACCAGCCTGGGTGCTTCCATACCAGGAGCAGCAGCGAACCGAACAACGCTGACCAGAGCACCCGGTGGACGATGATCTCCACGGCGGGGACGCTCTGGATGGCCTTGAAGTAAAGGGGGAACAGGCCCCAGATGATGTAGGCGCTGAGGCCCAGGATGTACCCGCGTTGCGGGTTTGCGGCGTGCATGCAGAATCCTTGCTTAGGTAGCTAAATAAAGCGACGCCTATTGTAGACAGAGGTCAGCACACATCTAGAACAATTTCAGCGGTTGTTCATCGAGGGCCGCCATCTGCTCGCGCAGTGCGAGAATCTGGTCGCCCCAGTAGCGCGGCTGGCCAAACCAGGGGAAGCTGCGCGGGAAGGCCGGGTCGTCCCAGCGGCGGGCCAGCCAGGCGCTGTGGTGCAATTGGCGCAAGGCTCGCAAGGGCTCGATCAGGGGCAACTCGCGAGGGTCGAAGTCGTGGAACTCGTTGTAGCCGTCGATCAGCTCTGCCAGTTGGCCGAGGCGTTCCTCGCGGCTGCCGGCGAGCATCATCCACAGGTCTTGCACCGCTGGGCCCATGCGGCAGTCGTCGAGGTCGACGACGTGATAGACCTCGTCGCGATGCATCAGGTTGCCTGGGTGCAGGTCGCCGTGCAGGCGCATCACTTTGTGCGGGGTGCGCGCGTAGATGTCCTCGACCCGCTTCAGCAGGTCGCGGGCGACGGACTCGAAAGCAGGTAGCAATTCCCGCGGTACGAAGTTGCCCTCAAGCAGGGTTTGCAGTGACGCGTGGCCGAAGTTATCCACAGCCAATGCTTCGCGGTGCTCAAACGGGCGTGTCGCGGCTACGGCGTGCAGGCGGCCGAGCAACTGGCCGAGGCGATACAGCTGGTCGAGGTTGCCAGGCTCAGGGGCATGGCCACCGCGGCGGGGGAACAGGGTGAAGCGAAAACCCTGGTGCTCGAACAGCGTGCGGCCGTCATGTTGCAGAGGCGCGACTACCGGCACTTCACAATCGGCAAGCTCAGCGGTGAAGCGGTGCTCTTCGAGGATGGCCTCATCGCTCCAGCGGCCTGGGCGGTAGAACTTGGCGATCAGCGGCTGCGAGTCTTCGATGCCCACCTGATAGACGCGGTTCTCGTAGCTGTTCAGGGCCAGGATCCGGGCGTCGCTGAGAAAGCCGATGCTTTCAACTGCGTCCAGGACCAGGTCGGGGGTGAGGGTGTCGAAGGGGTGGGACATGAAAGCTCCGCAGGGGGAATGGGGCATAGCGCCCGCATTGTAATGACGCTCTGAGCGTCCAGCCTCCCTCAATCGGTTCGCAGGCGCAAGCAATCAAGCGCCGCCCACTTGCCGAGTACCTAGCATTTCTGCCAGTACCCACAAAAGCGATGCTGGTTTACCGTCCTGCTCATCGCTCTCGCATATCGGCAGTTGCGCACGAACGGTTCAGAGATCCCGGATTCGGCTGGTCATATTGGCCACTGGAGCACCGGGGCGGTTGTCACCTGCGCATGTGCGCGGGGTGGCTTCGACAAGGAGACGATTCATGCGCCGTCTTGCTGCGTTCGGTCTTGCTGCACTGCTGACAAGCCTGTTGGGATACATGAGCCTCGCACCTTCGCAGGAGCGCACGAAAACACGACAGGCAACGCCTGAACAGTGCCAAGCGCCTGCCTATGAAAAGCCCGCTGCTGGCGAAACTCCCTACAGCCAGGACAGTTTGGTGACCAATATTGGCAGGGCCTTCCAATGCAAAAACGACAGAGAAGGCACTGTCGGTGCCTGGCAGTGGTGTAATCAGCCACCTTACTCCCCCGGTGAAGCATTCAACGGTAGCGAGCTCTGGCGCGATGCGTGGAACGACCTTGGTGCTTGTAGTGCTCAGCCCCAGACCAACACGCTGGAGCTGTCATTCAGCACAGTGACGGGCAAGGTACCGTTCACGGCATCGATGAAAGGGGTCGGGCCGGCAGGGCGGCGCAACCTCGAGGTCAGTGGCGTGCTGCGCTGCAAAAAAGAGACGATTCCGTTCTCCGGGCGTTCCGATGAAGTGCTGACCTTGCCTGACCTCCCTGCCTGCAAGTACGACCTGATCATGAACGACGCGCAGGGTTACCTGCCGCTGACCACGCCTACCCAGGTCGAATTCAAACCTGACACGCCAGAGAAGATCAGCTTCGAGGTCAAGTTTCGCCAGCCACTGGACCTGAGCAGGCTAGTGACGCTGCCAGGTGTGAAGGTGGAGCTGTTTGCCAGCGGCCTGTATCAACCGCGGCAGATGGCGATGGGCAACCGGGTGCTTTACGTCGGCTCCAGTGCCATCCCCGTCTACACCTATGAAGCGCGCACGGCAGGGTTCATCTATGCGATCCCGCTGGACGAGGCCGGTAAGCCAACAGGGGTGTATCTGCTGGCCTCAGGGCTGGAAGAGCCGCATGGCGTGGTGTACCGCGATGGCGACCTGTATTTCTCGACCTCCGGCAAGTTGTATCGGGTGCGCAATGTCGATGAGCACTATCGTGATGCTAAGCCTGAAGTGGTGATGAACTTCCCCGCCGACGACACCGCCTTCCCGCTTGCCCGGCCTGGTCAGCGCATCTGGCACCAGAAGCACCCTTTGCACTTCAACCCGATCGATCCATCGGATAAGGGCCTTTATACCGCCGTCGGTATTCCCTGCAATACCTGCATCATTCCGCCAGATGGGCGTTATGGCACAGTCCTGCGCTATGACATCGAAAACGCCACCTCGCGGGTGCTGGCCAGAGGCGTGCGCAACGCGGTCGGCTTCACCTGGCACCCGGACGGCAAGATCTGGTTCACCGATAACAACCGGCAGGGCTACCTGAACTCTGACGAAGTCAACTTGATCAGCCAGGAAGGGCAGCATTTCGGCGTGCCGTATTTCTACGGCCGCGATGTGCCTGGGTTTACCCAGGAGGAATACCAGGAGCCAGGCTCCATCGTGCCGCCATTGGCCGATGGGGCGATCGTTTCGGATAAGCCATTGCACCTGCTCAAGCCTGAAGATTATCAGGCGCCCGCCTATGAACTGGGCAGCAACACCGCACCGCTCGCCATCGAGTTCTGGAAAGGGTTCTACAACGATGACGCCAATCTCCAACGCCTGCTGGTGGCCGTGCATGGCACGGGGACCAAGGCCAGCCCAGGCATGGAGTTGCGTATGCTCACGGTCAAGGACGGACGTGAGGTTATCAACCAGATCCCGCTGGTAACGGGGTGGGGCGGCTCGACAGAGCACTTCAATGTGTATTGCCTGGACGACTCGTGCCTTGGCCGCCCAGCCGACATGTTGCCGTTGAGCGACAACTCGCTGTTGGTGTCTGACGACTTGGCCGGGGTGATCTATCGCATCACCTTCGACATGGGGCAAGTGGTGGGCAAGAGCCTGCTCAAACTGCAACCCACTGCGGCGCCAAGCCCCGAGGTACGGCCACTGATGATCAGTGGCACGCTCACGGGCAGCGATGGGCGCAGCCGGCGTTTCGATGTCGCCTGGGGTGAGTCGCCACTGAGCATCAAGGGGCTGGCTGCCGGCACGTATACGGTCACGCTGGACAACGTCGGTGAGCTGATACCCAGCCAGCGCCAGCAACAGGTGACGCTGAGCGACTCGCCGGACGCGCAGGTCGTGCAACTCGCCTACATCGAACGGCCACCGTTCCAACCCGTCAAGGCCACCGTGGTTGCACCGGACAAGCCTGCATTCAGTGGCGAGGCGCCGGCGCAGTGGGAAGTCACCCTGATCAGCGACGGCGAGGCGCAGGTCATCAAGGTGCCATGGGGCAGATCCCAGGACGTGCTGCTGCCAGTCGGCGAGCACAAATTCAACTTCCCGTACTACCAGAGCGAACTGCCAGAGCCGACCCAACAGGTCGTGAACATCGATGAAGAAAGCCGGGATGCAGTAAAGGTTGAGATGCGCTACCAGCACGTGGCCGAACTCGGCAAACAGGTTGTGGCGACCACCTGTGCGAGGTGCCATACCGTGCAGTACTTCGAGGACGCCAACAAGGCCATCAACTGGAGCCTGGCGGGCAAGGAAGCCCTGGTTCAGCAGATTCTTGGCATGAGCGTGAGCGGGCATTGCGATGCGTCTTGCTCGGGGCAGATTGCCGACTACTTCTACGACGAACTGTGGGCCGGCTATCTGGACCCGGGGCAAGCATTCGGCAAGCGGCAACTGCGCCTGCTGACCCGTGACGAGTATGTGAACAGCGTGCACGACCTGTTTGCCGTGCACGTGCAGGCCGATACGTTGCCGGCCGACAAGTTTGATAAAGAATTCAAGTACGTCGGGGAGGCAGATCTGGGGATGATCAACGCCGAAGACCTGAAGACGCTGTATGACGTGGCGTGGAATGTGGCAGGCAAGGTCGACCCGCAATGGCTGGCTCAACAGAGCGTCGAAAGCCTAGGCCATCGCGTCTTCCGACGGCCGCTGAGCGGGGCTGAGTTGAGCCGGTATGAGGCCGTGAAGGCTGACCATGATGATGCCTCGCTGGTCGCAGCATTACTGTTGTCACCTCACTTCCTGTATCGCTCCGAATTGGGCGTAACAGATGGCCGGACATCCGGTACCTATCAGTTGACCGCCAACGAACGAGCGACAGCGCTTTCTTACGCAATGCTGGGTACCACGCCGAGTGAAGAACTCATGCGCAAAGCCGAACAAGGCCAGCTCGAGACGCCCGAGCAGATGGGTGCGCTGGCTCAGCAGATGTTGATGAGCGAACAGGGGATCACACAGTTCAACCGCTTCATCAGCTACTACATCAAAACCAGCCGTGACATCCAGGAAAAGCCCGGGCTGGCGCCTGAGGTTATCCAGAGCATGCGGCAGGAGCAGGCACGTCTGGTGGGTGAGGTGCTCAAGAGCGGCGGGGCATTCAATGCACTGTTCAACCCTGGGTATACCTACCTCAATCAAAGGCTGGCAGAACACTACGGTATTGCCGGGGTGACCGGGGGCGATATGCGCAAGGTTACGGTCGATGAGCGAAGGGGGGGGCTGTTGCACCTGGGTGCTACCCAGGCGGCCACTTCTGACTACCAGGCAACATCACTGGTCAAGCGCGGCATCATGATCCGTGAGCAACTGCTGTGCCGGGAGTTCGGTGCGCCGGTCGATGCCGACCCGCAAGAGCCGCAGTATCCGCCAAGGGCGATCACAACCCGCGAGCGTTGGGACCTGGTCAACGGTGAGCAAGCCTCGGAGGGCCGTTGCTGGCAGTGCCACAAGTACATGAACGACACCGGATCCAGCATGGAAAACTACGATGCTTCCGGGCGCTACCGGGAAACTGAGCCGGCTTACAACCATGCGCAGTTCCCGGTGCCGGTGAACATTGATGCCGCAGGGCCGTTCATCAGCAACACGGGCCTGGAGACTTGGGCAAATGTTCACAATGTGCGCGATATCGCTCGGCTGCTGTCCGCAAATCTCACGGCGCAAACCTGCATGGCCGACAGCTATTTCCGCTTCATGTTCGGCAACAAAGTGTCTGCAGGGTCGGTTGGCACGTTGAAGTCTGCCGCCGAATCGCTCAAGACCAACGGTTCGTTGATCCAGATGATTCGCGAGCTGGCTACCTCACCTGTGTTCCTCAAGCGCCAAGAGGAGAATTGACATGGACATCCTGAAGAGCCGCCGGCGTTTCCTGATGCAATTGGCTGCGGCGGGTACGCTGTTGCCGCTTAGCAGCAGTGGGTTTGCTCAATTTCTGCTGCAGGGGGAACGGCAGGTGCCCCGTCTGAAAGTGGTGTTCTTCATCGTGCCGGACGGCTTGGCAGTTGACTCGTACAGCGGCGGCTACGGTGACGGCCTGTGGTTTCCGCGTGCGGTAAGTGATGACAGCACTAACTTCGAGTTAAACGCAGTCAGTCAGGAGTTGGCAGATTACCGCGACCAGTCACTGTATTTGCAGGGCATCATCGTAGCCTCGGGGCAGGGCGGTCATGGTGCCTGGAACTACGCATTGCGTGATAACAAGGGGCAAATGAGTTCCATAGACAAGATTTTGGGAGATGCGATGCCTGGCACTCAGCCAACCCATCGCAGCCTGTTTGCTGGCCCGCATGCGGGCATCGACAACACGCCTTGGTATGTGTCTTGGGATGGGGACAAGATCAGGGCGCCTCAGCAGAACCCCGTGCGTCTTTACGAGTCGGTGTTTGGTGCGACCTCCCGCGCGGTGCGCGATAGCCAGTCACGCAACGCCCACGTTTTTGACCCGATTAGGGCCGATATCGCAGAACTCAGAGGGCGCGTGGCAGGCGCCCAGCGAGAAAAGCTGGTGACTCATCTGGATGCGTTAGAGCAGGTCGCCAAGGATCTGGAAGGGGCGATACCCTCAGTTTGTGAACCGTTGTCGCTGGAAGATCACCCGATCAGTTCGGCGCAGTTCCGCAATGAAGTTCAGGCCGGCCATCACAAGGTAGTGGCCGCGGCCTTGGGTTGCGGTGTGACCCGTGTTGCGACGGTGCAGGTTGGGCGTTCTGCCGAGTCGCTGAATATTCTTGATGTCAGCGCCAGCACCAACCCCCATGACTGCGCTCACCGTTATGCTGGCGAGGAAGTCTGGAGAGGGTCCAGGCAGTGGTATGTACGACAGGTGAAACTGTTCATGGATGAGCTGGCTCGCTACAGCGATCCTGATGTGCCAGGCGACAGTCTGCTCAAACATACCTTGGTGGTCTTCACCAGCGAAATGGCCGACGGCGCGCCAGAGCATATGATGAACATGCCCATGGTACTCATGGGTGGCGCCAGTGGCCTTCTGCGCAATGGCAGCGGGAATGGCCGCTATTTCAGTATCAAGAGCCAGTGGGATCGGGAATTGCACTCGGATGCAAAACTCAGGTTTGTCGACATGCAACGCATCTGGTCAACGATCGCGCTGGCCGCCGGGACCTCGGTTCCTTATGCCGGCAACGTGTCGCCGGTGACTGGCATCTTCACCAACGTAACCTGACCTAGACCGGTACCCCCAGCAGGACGAAGGACGGGTGAAACTGCACCCTGGCCTCGTCACCCGCCTTCAGGCCCTGCTGGGCCAGCCACGCTGTTTCGGCGAGTGCACACAGCGTCTGGCCATTGCCCAGTGCCATGCGCAATTCACTGCTGCCCCCTTCCTCAGCCAAGACTTCCTCGATACAAGCCGTCAGGCAGTTACTGCCTGGCTCCGGCTCATCATCAGCCCCCAGCAGTTGAACCCATCCGGCCTTGAGCAACGCCACTACCATGCGGCCCAAGCTCAGCTCCAAACGCTCGGTACTGCCGCGGGTGATCAAGGCTTCTATCTCCAGCCCGCCGCCCAGTGCCAGGCTGACGCGGTCATGGCGCCCCTCCCTGCGCAATGCGCTGACCTGGCCTTGCAGCTGGTTGCGGGCGCTGGTGCGCAACATCAAACGCCCGAGCAGGTCGAGGTCGCTGGAGTCTTCGGCCGCTTCCAGGATCTGTGCCTGCAAGGCCTGCAAACGCTGGTACAGCCGCAGCACCCGCTCGCCTTCGGCCGACAGACGTGCGCCACCGCCGCCACGCCCGCCGGTGCTGCGCTCGACCAGCGGCTGGCTGGCCAGGTTGTTGAGCTCATCAATGGCGTCCCAGGCGGCTTTGTAGCTGATGCCGGCAGCCTTGGCGGCGCGGGTGATCGAGCCTTGCTCGGCGATGTGCTGGAGCAAGGCAATGCGTTGCGGGCGGCGAGCGATGTGCTGGGTGAGGAGAGCGGGCAGGGACATGATGGCGCCTATCTGAGACTGACCCGTCAAGCTTGCCCCGGTTTTGCCGTGCGTGCCAGGCAATACACATCGACCCGTCGCGCACCGGCCTCTCGCAGCAGTGTGGCAATGGCCTGTGCGGTGGCGCCGGTGGTTAGCACGTCATCAACCACGGCCACATGCAGGCCCTTGAATGCGCCCTCTTCAGTCAGGGCAAAGGCCCGCTGCAGATTGCGCCGACGCGCCTTGGCATCCAGGCTTTGCTGCGCGGGTGTGTCGCGTGTGCGCTGCAGCAAACGCTCGTTGAAGTTGATTGCCAGGCGTTTCGACAGCCAGCCCGCCAACATGCCGGCCTGGTTGAAACCGCGCTCGCGCTGTCGACGCCTGGCCAGTGGTACAGGTAACAGCAGGTCAGGCCTGGCCAAGCCTTCCGCGTAGCGATGCTGCAGGCCATGGCTCAACATTTCGGCCATCAAAAGCCCCAGCGGCCATTGGCGGTTGTGCTTGAAACGGCTGATCAGCGTATCCGCAGGGAAGCCGTAATGCCAAAGCGCGACGACCTGATCGAAGGCCGGTGCGCGGCGGCTGCACTGGGCACAGGTAAGCTCGGCCATTGGTAGCGGCAGCGCACAGCGCAGGCAGTATTCACTTAACCATGGCAGCTCCTGCTCGCATGCGACGCATAAAGGGTAGGGCTGTTCGGCAGTTTCATCGCACAGCAAACAGTTATGGTTAATATTTGTACACTTGTAAACCAGTGCTTTTATCCAAGGTTGACAGTTCATAGGCCTTCCATGACTATGCGAGCTATCCGTGATGCGCTGGCGGGCTTTCCTGTCCCGGCGCCAGTTACAGCCTAAACAAGGAAACGCCGATGAGCGCCAGCACAACTGCAACAACACGTCACGACTGGACCTTGGCCGAGGTCAAGGCGCTGTTTCAGCAACCGTTCAATGACCTGCTGTTCCAGGCGCAGACCGTGCACCGCGCGCACTTCGACCCGAACCGTGTTCAGGTTTCGACCCTGCTGTCGATCAAGACCGGTGCCTGCCCAGAAGATTGCAAATATTGTCCGCAGTCCGGCCACTACAACACCGGGCTGGAAAAACAGAAGCTGATGGAAGTGCAGAAGGTGCTGGAAGAAGCCGCCCGCGCCAAAGCCATCGGCTCGACCCGCTTCTGCATGGGCGCGGCGTGGAAGCACCCGTCGGCCAAGGACATGCCCTACGTGCTGGAGATGGTCAAAGGGGTGAAGGCCATGGGCCTGGAAACCTGCATGACCCTCGGCAAGCTCGACCAGGACCAGACCCAGGCGCTGGCCCAGGCCGGCCTCGACTACTACAACCACAACCTCGACACCTCGCCGGAGTTCTACGGCAGCATCATCACCACCCGCACCTACAGCGAGCGCCTGCAGACCCTGGCCTATGTGCGCGATGCCGGGATGAAGATCTGCTCTGGTGGCATCCTCGGCATGGGCGAGTCGCTGGACGACCGCGCCGGCCTGCTGATCCAGTTGGCCAACCTGCCGGAGCACCCAGAGTCGGTGCCGATCAACATGCTGGTCAAGGTCGCTGGCACGCCGCTGGCCGAGGAAGAAGATGTCGACCCGTTCGATTTCATCCGCATGCTGGCGGTGGCCCGCCTGCTGATGCCCAAGTCGCATGTGCGCCTGTCTGCCGGCCGCGAGCAGATGAACGAACAGATGCAGGCACTGGCCTTCATGGCTGGCGCCAACTCGATCTTCTATGGCGAAAAACTGCTGACCACCGCCAACCCGCAGGCTGATAAAGACATGCAGCTGTTCGCCCGCCTCGGCATCAAGCCTGAGGCCCGCGAAGAGCATGCTGATGAAGTGCACCAGGCGGCCATCGAGCAGGCGCTGGTCGAACAGCGCAGCAGCGAGATGTTCTACAACGCAGCATCGGCCTGAGATGGCCTTTGACCTGGCGGCGCGCCTGGCCGAACGGCGCGCCGCAGACCTGTATCGGCAACGGCCCCTGCTGGAAAGCCCGCAAGGGCCTGAGGTGGTGGTCGATGGCCAGCCGCTGTTGGCGTTTTGCAGCAATGATTACCTGGGCCTTGCCAACCACCCCGAGGTGATCGCTGCGTGGCAGGCGGGCGCCGAGCGGTGGGGTGTCGGTGGCGGGGCGTCGCACCTGGTGGTTGGCCACAGCACGCCGCACCACCAGGTCGAGGAGGCCCTGGCAGAACTCACTGGGCGCCCGCGCGCGCTGTTGTTCTCCACCGGCTACATGGCCAACCTGGGTGCAATCACCGCGCTGGTGGGGCAGGGTGACACGGTGTTGCAGGACCGCCTTAACCACGCGTCCTTGCTCGACGGCGGGCTGTTGAGCGGCGCCCGTTTCAACCGCTATCTGCACAACGCCCCGGCCAGCCTGGCAAGCCGCCTGGACAAGGCCGTCGGCAATACCCTGGTGGTGACCGACGGGGTGTTCAGCATGGATGGCGACCTTGCCAATTTGCCGGCGTTGGCCAAGATTGCCCGCGCCCGCGGCGCCTGGCTGATGGTCGATGATGCCCATGGCCTGGGCACGTTGGGTGCGCAAGGTGGCGGTATCGTCGAGCACTTCGGCCTGGGCCTCGATGATGTGCCTGTGCTGATCGGCACGCTGGGCAAGGCCTGCGGTACGGCGGGGGCCTTTGTCGCCGGCAGCGAAGCGTTGATCGAAGCGCTGGTGCAGTTTGCCCGGCCCTATATCTACACCACTAGCCAACCCCCGGCGCTTGCCTGCGCGACACTCAAGAGCCTGGAGCTGCTGCGCCGCGAAACCTGGCGCCGTGAGCACCTGGCTGCGTTGATTCGCCAGTTCCGCCTGGGTGCCGAACAGATCGGCCTGCAGCTGATGGACAGCCCGACGCCGATCCAGCCGATCCTGATTGGCGACAGCGCACAAGCGCTGCGCCTTTCGCAGATGTTGCGCGAACGTGGCTTGCTGGTGACGGCAATTCGCCCGCCCACCGTGCCTGCCGGCAGTGCACGCTTGCGGGTTACCTTGAGCGCCGCGCACAGCGAGGCGCAGGTGCAGCTATTGTTGAATGCATTGGCCGAGTGTTATCCACAGCTGGAGGCCGCCGATGCGTAACCGACTGATCCTTCTCCCCGGATGGGGCCTGGGTACTGCTGCGCTGGAGCCGTTGGCGGCCAGCCTGCGCGCCCAGGATGCCCGACTGCAGGTCGAACTGATGCCCCTGCCGGAGCTGGCCGACGCCGATGTACAGGCGTGGGTCGACCACCTTGACCGCAAGTTGCCCAGTGATACCTGGCTGGGCGGTTGGTCGCTGGGCGGCATGCTCGCCAGCGAACTTGCGCGCAAGCGCGGCGACCACTGTTGCGGACTGCTGACTTTGGCCAGCAATCCAAGCTTCGTGGCCCGTGCCGATTGGCCCCACGGCATGGCCGATGACACCTTCGGGACCTTCCTTGATGGGTGCCGCAGCCATACCTCCGTAACCCTCAAGCGTTTCCGCAGCTTGTGCAGCGACGGCGCCCAACAGCCTCGTACCCTGCTGCGCCAGCTGGGCGTCGGTGTGCCGGATACCGACCCGCTGTACCTCGCCACCGGGCTGGAAGTACTGGCCCAGCTGGATACCCGCGAGGCACTGCAGGCCTATGGCGGTCCGCAACTGCACTTGTTTGCCGGCAGCGACGCACTGGTGCCGGCGGAAGCTGCCAAGGCCCTGAGCGAACTGTTGCCAGACGTGGAAGTGGGCCTGGTCGAAGAGAGTTCCCACGCGTTCTTGCTGGAGTACCCACAGGAGCTGGCGGCGGGTATCAAGAGTTTTCTGCATGAGAGTGGCGATGACTGACCTTTCCCGTCCGACCCTGCCCGGCGCGCTGCCGGACAAGCGCCAGGTGGCGGCCTCGTTTTCCCGCGCGGCGGCCAGCTACGACAGCGTCGCGGCGTTGCAGCGCGACGTCGGCCTGAACCTGTTGGGCCAGTTGCCAGAGGGCTTGGCACCGTCGCGCTGGCTGGACCTGGGCAGCGGCACCGGCCACTTCAGCCGGGTGCTGGCTGAGCGCTTCGCGCAGGCCAGTGGCGTGGCGGTGGATATCGCCGAAGGCATGCTGCGCCATGCCCGCAACGAACAGCGCGGCGCGCAGTACCACGTGGCCGGCGATGCCGAGCGCTTGCCGCTGCGCGATGCCAGCGTCGATCTGGTGTTCTCCAGCCTGGCGGTGCAATGGTGCGGGCAGTTCGCCAGTGTGCTGGACGAGGCGCGCCGGGTGTTACGCCCAGGCGGGGTGCTGGCATTCAGCAGCCTGTGCGTCGGCACGCTCGATGAGCTGCGTGCCAGCTGGCAGGCTGTGGATGGCCTGGTGCATGTCAACCGCTTCCGCCGCTTTGACGATTATCAGCGCCTGTGCGCGGGCAGTGGCTTCGAGCAGGTAGCGCTGCAGCAGCGCGCGCACGTGCTGCACTACCCCGATGTACGCAGCCTGACCCACGAGTTGAAGGCGCTTGGCGCGCACAATATCAACCCGGGCCGGCCTTCGGGCCTCACCGGCCGTGCCCGCATGCAGGGCTTGTTGCAGGCGTACGAGGCATTTCGCCAGCCTCAGGGGCTGCCCGCCACTTACCAAGTGGTCTATGGTGTGTTGCGCAAGCCACAGGCGTAAGGGGAGTCAGATGAGCCAGGCCTATTTCATTGCCGGTACCGATACCGATGTCGGCAAGACCACGATTGCTGCCGGCCTGCTGCATGCAGCGCGGTTGCAGGGCATGAGCACATTGGGCGCCAAGCCGGTGGCGTCGGGTTGCACGGTAACCGCAAAGGGGCTGCGCAACAGCGACGCACAGGCGCTGATCGATGAAAGCACGATCAAATTGCCGTACGAACAGGTCAACCCATTCGCCTTCGAGCCTGCGATCGCACCCCATGTCGCCGCACGCGAGGCCGGCGTTACGCTGGGTGTACCCGAGCTGCTGGTGGCGATGCGCAACGTGTTGCAGCAAAACGCCGACTTCACGTTGATCGAAGGCGCCGGTGGCTGGCGTGTGCCGCTGTCGGGCCAGGCCAACCTGTCTGACCTGGCCATTGCCCTGCAACTGCCGGTGATCCTGGTGGTTGGGGTGCGCCTGGGCTGTATCAGCCATGCCTTGCTCAGCGCCGAAGCGATTGCCCGCGATGGGCTGCAACTGGCGGGCTGGGTGGCGAATATCATCGAACCGCGCACATCGCGCCTGGAAGAAAACCTGGCCAGCCTCGCCGAGCGCTTGCCGGCGCCTTGCCTGGGGCGGGTACCGAAGTTGAAGCTGGCGAGTGCCGATATGGTGGCTGAGCATTTGCAGCTGGATTTGCTGGATTAACGGCCGCTGCCTATCGACTGGCACTGGGCCATTAACGATTTAAACGGGCCTTTTCTGCCATCTGCTGCTTTAATGAGGCCTGTTCGTCATCCAGCGTCAATGGAGTCCTGACATGGAAATCACCGGCAGCTCCGCCTATTACGCGGGCCTCAGCGCAATCCAAAGCGGCCAGAACCGCGTCGATCAAGCCGCCAGCCAGATCGCCAACAATACCGCCGAACGCACCGCCACCAGCCAGTCGAGCGACTTCCAGGCTGAGCGTCTGCGCGCTGTTGATCGCAGCCAGCAGATGGACTTGGCCACCAGTACCGTGCAACTGGCACTGGGCAAACATGAAGTGGAGCTTGGCGCGAAAGTCGTCAAGGCATCCGACGAAATGCTCGGCCGGATCATCGACACCTACGCCTGATCCCTCGCGGCACTCAACTTAGCGACTCTTCCTTTGTGGGCGCGGGCTTCCCTTGCGCCTCATTGCGCCCCTGCGCGCCCTCTGTAGGAGCAGCCTTGTGCTGCGAAGAGGCCGCTAAACACCCTGGGAATGTTCATTTTTATTGCTGGCCTCTTCGCAGCACAAGGCTGCTCCTACAAGGGGTTGTGTTGATTTAAGGCGTGGGGTGGCGTAAACGCCATTTTTCGTGGCGCAAATGGCACTATCGTCCCTTCTTGACATCCGCTCGCGCTAAACGTAAGTTTCAAACAACTGTTTGATCGACGGCCGCCAAGCCTTGCCGGCAGTTCCGATCACCCCCGAACTCATCACAGAGGTTCATCGCAATGCCTGACTACAAAGCCCCCTTGCGTGATATCCGTTTCGTTCGCGATGAACTGCTCGGCTACGAAGCGCATTATCAGAGCCTGCCGGGTTGCCAGGACGCCACGCCCGATATGGTCGACGCGATCCTCGAAGAAGGCGCGAAGTTCTGTGAGCAGGTACTGGCCCCGCTGAACCGCGTTGGCGATCAGGAAGGCTGCACCTGGAGCGAGTCGGGCGTGAAGACGCCGACCGGTTTCAAAGCGGCCTACGAGCAATTCGTCGAAGGTGGCTGGCCGAGCCTGGCCCACGACGTGGCCCACGGCGGCCAAGGCCTGCCAGAGTCGCTGGGCCTGGCCCTGAGCGAGATGGTCGGTGAGTCGAACTGGTCGTGGGGCATGTACCCAGGCCTGTCCCATGGCGCGATGAACACCATTTCCGAGCACGGCACCGAAGAGCAACAGCACACCTACCTGACCAAGCTGGTCAGCGGCGAGTGGACCGGCACCATGTGCCTGACCGAGCCGCATTGCGGTACCGACCTGGGCATGCTGCGCACCAAGGCCGAGCCACAGGCCGACGGTTCGTACAAAGTGTCCGGTACCAAGATCTTCATCTCCGCCGGTGAGCACGACATGGCCGATAACATCGTCCATATCGTCCTGGCCCGCCTGCCCGATGCACCGGCCGGCACCAAAGGCATCTCGCTATTCATCGTGCCCAAGTTCCTGCCCAACGCCGAAGGCGCTATCGGTGAGCGCAACGCGGTGACCTGTGGCTCGATCGAGCACAAGATGGGCATCCACGGTAACGCCACCTGCGTGATGAACTTCGACGGCGCTACCGGCTACCTGATCGGCCCGGCCAACAAAGGCCTGAACTGCATGTTCACCTTCATGAACACTGCTCGCCTGGGCACCGCGCTGCAAGGCCTGGCCCACGCCGAAGTGGCGTTCCAGGGTGGCCTGAAATACGCCCGTGAGCGCCTGCAGATGCGTTCGCTGACCGGCCCTAAAGCCCCTGAAAAGGCGGCTGACCCGATCATCGTCCACCCGGACGTGCGCCGCATGCTGCTGACCATGAAGGCCTTCGCCGAAGGCAACCGCGCCATGGTCTACTTCACCGCCAAACAGGTGGATATCGTCAAGTACAGCCAGGACGAGGAAGAGCGCAAAAAAGCCGACGCCCTGCTGGCCTTCATGACCCCGATTGCCAAGGCCTTCATGACCGAAGTCGGTTTCGAGGCTGCCAACCACGGCGTGCAGATCTACGGTGGCCATGGCTTCATCGCCGAGTGGGGCATGGAGCAGAACGTGCGCGACAGCCGTATCTCCATGCTGTACGAAGGCACCACCGGTATCCAGGCGCTGGACCTGCTTGGCCGTAAAGTGCTGATGACCCAAGGCGAAGCGCTGAAGGGCTTTACCAAGATCGTGCACAAGTTCTGCCAGGCGCAGGAAGGCAATGAGGCGGTCAAAGAGTTCGTTGAGCCGTTGGCGGCCATCAACAAGGAATGGGGCGAGCTGACCATGAAAGTGGGTATGGCCGCCATGAAGGATCGCGAAGAAGTGGGTGCCGCTTCGGTCGATTACCTGATGTATTCCGGTTACGCCTGCCTGGCTTACTTCTGGGCCGACATCGCCCGCCTGGCTGCCGAGAAGTTGGCTGCCGGTACTGAAGAAGTGGCGTTCTACACCGCCAAGCTGCAGACCGCGCGCTTCTACTTCCAGCGCATCCTGCCGCGCACCCGTACCCATGTGGCGACCATGCTGTCGGGTGCTGGGAACCTGATGGCGATGGACGAAGAGCACTTCGGCCTCTCTTACTGATCCACCGCGTGCACAAAAACCCGCCTGCCCTCACCGGCAGGCGGGTTTTTTTATTCTGCAGCCAGATGCCTGTGTAGGAGCAGCCTTGTGCTGCGAAGAGGCCATAACGGCCACAGAAAATCGTTTGTCATACCGGCCTCTTCGCAGCATAAGGCTGCTCCTACACAGGGGCGGCATCAGACTGTATTCAACTGTTCACGCGCGCTGCCGATGAAATAAGGGCACAATGCCACTATTGATCTGCCGGGTTGGAGATTACCCTTGTTTCGTCTTGATGCTGTACGCGTAACCCACTTCCTGCCTTCGCTGTTTCTCTTGCTGGCAGGCCTTGCGGCGGCTTACGTAAGAGACCTCAGTGTCTTTTTCACATCGCTGTTCAATGTCTTGCCCACCTTGGTACTGCTATTGGGCGGTGCCTACTGCGCCGTCTACCGACGCCAGCGTGAGCTGTTTCTGATGGTGACGGTGTACATCGCCTACTTCCTGCTCGACACCCAGACCGACTTCTACCGCGACAACGGCCACGTGCGTGCGGACGCCGCGGTCATCTTCCACTTGGTGTGCCTGCTGCTGCCGGCCCTGTTCGGGCTGTATGGCGCCTGGCAGGAGCGCACCCACCTGCTGCAGGACCTGGTCGCCCGCTTCGCAGTGTTGTTCGCTGTTGCCAGCGTTGCGGTGGCACTGGAGCAAAGCTACCCCGATGCGCTGCTGGCCTGGCTGGCGGAGATCCGCTGGCCGGCCTTGCATGGCCAGTGGATGAGCTTGATCCAGATGGTCTACCCGCTGTTCCTCGGCGTGTTCATCCTGCTGGTGGTGCAGTACCTGCGTGCGCCCAGGCCGTTGCATGCGGCGCAGGTCATTGGCCTGATCGGCCTGTTCTGGATGCTGCCGCAGACGTTCATCCTGCCGTTTACCCTGAACATCATGTGCAGCCAGGTGATGTTGATGATTGCCGCGGCCGTGGCGCACGAGGCCTATCAGATGGCCTTCCGCGACGAGCTGACGGGCTTGCCGGGGCGCCGTGCTTTGAACGAGCGCATGCAGCGGCTGGGGCGCAACTATGTGATCGCCATGACCGACGTCGACCACTTCAAGAAATTCAACGATACCCACGGCCACGATGTCGGCGACCAGGTGTTGCGCCTGGTTGCCAGCCGGTTGTCCAAGGTCACCGGTGGCGGCCGCGCCTACCGTTATGGTGGCGAGGAATTCGCCCTGGTCTTTGCGGGCAAGACGGCTGAAGAATGCGTGCCGCATGTGGAAGCTGTGCGCGGGGTGATTGCTAACTATGCGATGCAGCTGCGCGACCAGAACAGCCGACCGCAGGACGACTCGGCTGGGCGCCAGCGCCGTGCAGGCAGCGGCGCGGGTACGGTGTCGGTGACCATCAGCATCGGTGTGGCCGAGCGCCAGGCCGATCATCGCAACCCGGAGGCGGTGCTCAAGTCGGCCGACCAGGCGCTGTACAGCGCCAAAGAGGCCGGGCGCAATTGTGTCATGGTGCATGGGCAACAATCGCAGCGTGGGGCGGTCCGCATGGCGTGACCAAACAAGACTATACGGTCAGCTGATGACCCTATGTCTCGTAAAAGTTGTTCGGTTACACTGCCTGCAACCCAGTGTCGCGGTTCCCCGAGACCGCCCCGACCCTACTAGTGAGAGGTTGTCATGGCCGACTATAAAGCGCCCCTGCGCGACATGCGCTTCGTTTTGAATGAAGTCTTCAACGTGACCGAGCAATGGGCGCAGTTGCCCGCGCTGGCCGAAGTGGTGGATGCCGAGACCGCCCTCGCTGTGCTGGAAGAGGCCGGCAAGGTGACGGCCAGGACCATCGCCCCACTCAGCCGAGCCGCCGACGAAGAGGGCTGCCACTGGGACAACGGCGCGGTCAGCACGCCGGCCGGCTTCATCGAGGCCTACAACACCTACGCCGAAGGTGGCTGGGTGGGCGTTGGTGGCGATCCCTTGTTCGGCGGCATGGGCATGCCCAAGGTTATCTCGGCCCAGGTCGAGGAAATGGTCAACGCGTCGAGCCTGGCCTTCGGCCTGTACCCGATGCTGACTGCCGGTGCCTGCCTGTCGATCAATGCCCACGCCAGTGAAGCGCTCAAGCAACAGTACCTGCCCAACATGTATGCCGGCGTCTGGGCTGGCTCCATGTGCCTGACCGAGCCCCATGCCGGCACCGACCTGGGCATCATCCGCACCAAGGCCGAACCCCAGGCCGACGGCAGCTACAAGGTCAGTGGCACCAAGATCTTCATCACCGGTGGTGAGCACGACCTGACCGAGAACATCATCCACCTGGTGCTGGCCAAGCTGCCGGACGCGCCCGCCGGGCCGAAAGGCATTTCGTTGTTCCTGGTGCCCAAGTTCCTGGTCAACCCAGACGGCAGCCTGGGCGCGCGCAACCCGGCCACTTGCGGCTCGATCGAACACAAGATGGGTATTCAAGCCTCCGCCACTTGTGTGATGAACTTCGACGAAGCGGTCGGTTACCTGGTCGGTGAGCCCAACAAGGGCTTGGCGGCCATGTTCACCATGATGAACTACGAGCGCCTGGGCGTCGGCATTCAGGGCCTGGCATCGGCTGAGCGTTCCTACCAGAACGCCGTTGAGTACGCCCGTGACCGCCTGCAGAGCCGTGCCCCGACCGGCCCACACGCCAAGGACAAGGTTGCCGACCCGATCATCGTGCACCCTGATGTGCGGCGCATGCTGCTAACCATGAAAGCCTTGATCGAAGGCGGGCGCGCCTTCTCGAGCTACGTGGCGCTGCAACTCGACAGTGCCAAGTACAGCGAAGACGCCACCACGCGCAAGCGCAGTGAAGAGCTGGTGGCCTTGTTGACGCCGGTGGCCAAGGCCTTCCTGACCGACCTGGGCCTGGAGTGCACGGTGCACGGCCAGCAGGTGTTTGGCGGGCATGGCTACATTCGTGAGTGGGGCCAGGAGCAACTGGTGCGTGATGTGCGGATTACGCAGATCTACGAAGGCACCAACGGCATCCAGGCCCTCGACCTGATGGGGCGCAAGGTGGTTGCCAGTGGCGGCGCATACTACAAGCTCTTCTCGGACGAGATCCGCCGCTTCATCGCCGGTGCCGACAGCGCGCTGGACGAGTTCGCCAAGCCGCTGGGCGCGTACCTCGACCAGCTGGACGGGCTGACCGAGTGGGTGCTGGAGCAGGCCAAGGGCAACCCCAATGAAATTGGCGCGGCCTCGGTCGAGTACCTGCATGCCTTTGGTTATGTGGCCTATGGCTACATGTGGGCGCTGATGGCGCGTGCGGCGCAGGCGGGTGAGGGGGATGAGGCGTTCTACTCGGGCAAGCTGGGTACGGCGCGGTTCTACTTTGCACGGTTGCTGCCACGGGTAGATTCGCTGGTGGCGTCGGTGAAGGCGGGGAGCGAGTCGCTGTACCTGCTGGACGCTGAGCAGTTTTGATAGATTGTGGGGCCGCAAAGCGGCCCCCAGTATTGGCATGTCTGGGAATGAATCCCCTTTGTAAGCTTTTTCCTACACGACGTGGTGACTTTTCACCACTGTTCTCAGATTGGATCCACAGGTAATCTTTACCACATGGACGTTGCGCAGGAAGCGCAAAGGACAGATCAAGGAAGACGACGAAGGACCACCTGCCAGGATGGCGGGGCGATACGGATGTCACAGGGAAACAGTCTGGAAAACCCCGCTTCGGCGGGGTTTTCTTTGTGCGCGTGTTTTGTCAGCCCAGCACATCCAGAGGCGAGCCCCCCAGCTGGCGCGCGTCTGTCTCTTCTTCCAGTAACGTACGCAGCAGCTCCACCGAGGCTTGCTGGCGCTGCGCATCGCGGAACACCAGCCCGACCTTGAGCGGCACCCGCGGCTCGCTCAATGGCTTCCACAGCAGCCCCTGGTCATCCTCGGCCGCGTCCTTGGCCCGCCCCGGCAAGATGGTAGCCAGCGCCGTATGGGCCAGGCTGTCGAGAATCCCCGCCATGTTGTTCATCTCTGCCTGCACCTGCGGCCGACGGCCCTGGCTGGCCAGTTGCGCCTGCCAGATCTGTCGAATCTGAAACTCTTCGCCCAGCATCAGCATGGGCAGTTCAGCGGCCTGGCGGATCGACACCTTCTTGAAGTCCTTCAAGGGATGGGTGTCGGGGATGACCAACTGCAGTTCATCTTCGTACAGCAACAGGCCATGCAGCCCGGGTTGGCGCGGTGGCAGGTAACTGATGCCGATGTCCAGGCTGCCATTGAGCAGGCGCCGTTCGATTTCCAGCCCCGACAGCTCGTAGATTTGCACCACAAGGTGCGGCTGGGCCTTGCGCAAGCGTTCGAGCAACTGCGGCACCAGGCTGGGCCGCACGGTCTGCAGCACGCCGATGGCCAGGGTACGCAAAGACTGGCCCTTGAAGTTGCGCATGGCCTCCTGGGCCCGTTGCAGGCCATCGAGCAGCGGCAGGGCATGGTTGTACAGCGTGTGGGCGGCCAAGGTCGGCAGCAGGCGCTTGTTGCTGCGCTCGAACAGGCTCAGGTCGAGGCTGTGCTCCAGTTGGCGGATTTGCTGAGAAAGCGCGGGTTGGGACAAAGACAGGCGCTCGGCGGCGCGGCCGACATGGCCTTCTTCGTACACCGCGACGAAATAACGCAGTTGGCGGAAATCCATAAGTAACACTTATCGAAAATGCTGGAAAAACGAAATGGTCGAAACCCGTCGTGGCGCCTAGTCTATCGCCGTATTCCAATGGGTTACAGCGGTCATCGAGCCGGATTGTTACCCCGGATGAAAAACACTTTTGATAGGCAAGGCTGAATATCAAGTGCCGGCATCAAGACCGCACATTGGCCGCCCTTTACCGTGATTGGTTGGAGCCCTGATGAACCTGTTCAACCTGCGTCGCTCGGCTGCCGCCGCCGTCGCTGAGCCCGAGCGTGCGCCGGTGACCGTGGCGGATGCGCCGCAGTTGTCCCGTGAGCGCCTGATGCCGAGTACCGAACGTGCCCCGCAGGTTTTCGTGCGCGGCCAGGGCTCGTGGTTGTGGGACAGCGAAGGGCATGCCTTCTTGGACTTCACCCAGGGCGGCGCGGTGAACAGCCTCGGCCACAGCCCCAGCGTACTGATCAAGGCGCTGGGCAATCAGGCCCAGGCGCTGATCAACCCGGGGTCGGGGTTTCACAGCCGCGGCCGGCTGGCGCTGGTCAACCGCCTGTGCCAGAGCACCGGCAGCGACCAGGCCTACCTGCTGAACAGCGGCGCCGAAGCGTGCGAAGGGGCGATCAAGCTGGCGCGCAAATGGGGCCAGCTGCACCGCAATGGCGCCTATCACATCATCACCGCCAGCCAGGCTTGCCACGGCCGCAGCCTGGGCGCGCTGTCAGCCTCCGACCCGCTGCCGTGCAATCGCTGCGAGCCTGGGCTGCCGGGCTTCAGCAAGGTGCCTTTCAATGACCTGGCGGCACTGCATGCGGAAGTGAACTCGCGCACCGTGGCGATCATGCTTGAGCCGATCCAGGGCGAGGCGGGGGTCATTCCCGCCACACAGGCGTACCTCAAAGGCGTCGAAACGCTGTGCCGCGAGCTGGGCATCCTGCTGATTCTGGATGAAGTCCAGACCGGTATCGGCCGGTGTGGTGCGCTGCTCGCCGAGCAGATTTACGGGGTACGCGCCGACATCATCACCCTGGGCAAGGGCTTGGGCGGTGGGGTACCGCTGGCCGCCTTGCTGGCACGCGGCACCGCTTGCTGCGCCGAGCCGGGTGAGCTGGAAGGCAGCCACCATGGCAACGCGCTGATGAGCGCCGCAGGCCTGGCAGTGCTGGACAGCGTGCTGGAGCCTGGCTTTTTCGAGCATGTGCAGGACAGCGGCCGCCACCTGCGCGAAGGCCTGAGCCGCCTGGCTGGCCGTTATGGCCAGGGCGAGGTGCGTGGCCAGGGGCTGCTGTGGGCCCTGCAACTGCACGAAGGTGTCGCCCAGGACCTGGTAACGGCCGCCCTGCATGAAGGCCTGCTGCTCAATGCTCCGCAGGCGGATGTGGTGCGTTTCTCGCCGGCGCTTACCGTGAGCAAGGGCAACATCGACGAAATGCTCCTGCGCCTGGCCCGCGCCTTTGCCCGCCTGCATGCACAGCAGCAAGCCCGCCGCGAAATGCCGGCGTAACCGAATTCAACGAACCGTCTGGCGTTCCTGCGCATCGCCCCTGGCCTGTTTCATTTGGCCCGGGGCGTTTTTTTTGGGGTGCTTGTCGCTGGATCTTCTGCGCCTGGAAGATCGAGCGCCGCCCGCGCGGCGCTTCGCAGCACAAGGCTGCTCCATCTGTTTCCGGCCAATGAGTCCTGAGGCAGAGGCGCGCGGCCCTTTGGCGTCCACCTCGATATCGTGCGGAACAAACAAGGCGGTCGCGCGCGTAGGTACAGGCGTAACTGGCCCGAAACAGATGGAGCAGCCTTGTGCTGCGAAGCGCCGCGCGGGCGGCGCTCGATTTGCGCACCACCTCAAAAACCAAGACAAGCACTTGGCAGCCTTCACCCTATCTTTACCTTTTTACCTGGCGCCCAACGTGGAACCTCTACGACGCGCGGCTAGTCTCTGTTGTAACCCTTCAGGAGAGACGTGCATGGACTTCATTCGCATCATCATCGCCATCTTGCTGCCGCCGCTTGGGGTATTTCTGCAGGTGGGCTTTGCCGGGGCGTTCTGGCTGAATATTCTGCTGACGCTGTGTGGGTACATTCCGGGGATCGTGCACGCGGTGTATATCATCGCCAAGCGCTAAGAAACGCGGGGCCGCAGTGCGGCCCCCTTGGCTTTACTGGCCCAACACCCGGCAATAAAACGCCCATTCCTCTTCCAACGCATGCGCCAGGTTCTGTGCATTACGGAACCCGTGCCGCTCTCCCGCATAGAAGTGCCCCTCGGCTGCAATGCCATTTGCCTTCAGGGCGTCCAGCATCAGGCGCGTCTGCTCCGGCACCACCACCGCATCCAGCTCACCCTGGAAGAAAATCACCGGCACTTTGATCTGCGCTGCATGCAGCAGGGGCGTGCGTGCGCGATAACGTTCGGCGTCCTGCAGCGGGTCGCCGATCAACCAGTCCAGGTAGTCCCCTTCGAACTTGTGCGTGGCGCGGCCCAGTGCGACAGGGTCACTGACGCCATACAGGCTGGCGCCGGCCCGGAACACATCATGGAAGGCCAAAGCACATAGCGTGGTGTAGCCGCCCGCGCTGCCGCCGCGAATGAAGGCCTTGCTCGGGTCGATCAGCCCCAGACTCGCTAGGTGCGCAACCGCCGCGCAGGCATCCTCGACATCGCTCTCGCCCCAGCGCAGGTGCAGCGCCTGGCGATAGGCCCGGCCATAACCCGTGCTGCCGCGGTAGTTGAGGTCGGCGACGGCGAAGCCGCGCTGGGTCCAATACTGGATGCGTGGGTCGAGCGCTGGGTAGCACGCCGAGGTCGGCCCGCCATGGATAAACATCACCAAGGGCGCGGGCGCTTTGGCGTTCATGGCCGGGTAGAAGAAACCATGGGCGATACCGTTGCCGCTGGCGTAGCGCATGGCCTGCGGCTTGCTGATGCATTCGGCGGGCAGCACCTCGGCACCACCGGCCAGTACCCGCACCTCATGATTGCTCAGGTCGATGGCAATGACGGCGGGTGGGCTGACGGGCGAGGCGGCGATGGCATAGAGCTGCCCGGCATCCATCGCCAGGCTGCGAAAGCGGGTGTAGGCGCTGGCAAAACGCTCCACTTGCTGGTTCGCGGTTATCAGCCCTAACTGCGCAAAGCCATCCTCGAACCAACTGGCTACATAGCGTTGCGGCCCCAGGGCGAGCCAGGTGCTGGTACCCAGTTGCCAGGGCGCGCCGGCATGGTCGGCGGGCTCGGCGGGCAGGGCCTGCCAGTGCCCGGCGATCTCCCCCCAGGGCTGCCAGAAGCCATTGCGGTCCGACAGGCAATACAAGCGGCCTTGTGCATCGAAACGTGGTTGTTGCAGGGATTCGTCCAAGCCCGCCACGCAACGCGCAGGCCCCCAGGCGCCGCTGCTATCACGCTCGCGCAACAGCAGGCGCGTCTGTGTCCAAGGTTGCGCCGGGCGGTCCCATTCGACCCAGGCCAGGCGCTGCCCGTCGCTGCTCAAGGTGGGGGACGCGTAGAAGTCGGCACCTTCAGCCAGCACCTCGCGGGCGCCTTCGCGCAGGGCAACCAGGCGATGCTCCACGGTTGGCCCATGGTGCTCCTCGACTGCCAGCACCTGGCCGTCATGCCAGTGCACATCGCCGTAGCGGCAGTCGTCAGCCTGGGTCAGCGGGCGCGGCACTTCGCCGTCCAGCCCTTGGGTATACACCTGTTGATCCGTTTCGTTGACGAAGACCAGCCCGTCACCGCCGACGCAGAAACTGCCGCCGCCGTATTCGTACACCCGGCTGCGCACACTGAAGCCATCCGGTGTCAGGCACTGGGCTTGGTACTGGTGCCAGTGCCAGATTCGGCAGGCACCATCGGCCGGGCGAAATTCGTTCCAGAACAGCCCGGCCGGGCTGACCTTGAGCTCGGCGAAGTCGGTGCCTGCAGCAACGGCCTGGGCTGCGCTGAATTCAGCCGCGAGCGATGACACGGGAGTTTCGTTCATTGCGGAAGGTCATCTCTTCAATCGCGAGTTGGGCGGTTTCTGCCTCCTCGCGGGCCTTGAGGATGATGCCGTGGTCAGCCGATTTTGCGCACACCGGGTCGGCGTTACTGGCATCGCCGGTGAGCATGAAGGCCTGGCAACGGCAACCGCCGAAGTCCTTTTCCTTCTCATCGCAGGAGCGGCAGGGCTCAGGCATCCATTGGTAACCGCGGTAACGGTTGAAGCCGAACGAGTCGTACCAGATATGCCGCAGGTCGTGGTCACGCACGTTGGGGAACTGCACCGGCAGTTGGCGGGCGCCGTGGCAGGGCAGGGCGGTGCCGTCCGGGGTGATGGTCAGGAACAGGCTGCCCCAGCCATTCATGCAGGCCTTGGGGCGCTCTTCGTAATAATCCGGGGTGACGAAGATCAGCTTGCAGGGGTTGCCCTCGGCTTTGAGCTTGTCACGGTATTGGTTGGTGATGCGCTCGGCGCGCTCCAACTGCGCGCGGGTCGGCAGCAGGCCCAGGCGGTTGAGGTGCGCCCAGCCATAGAACTGGCAGGTGGCGAGCTCGACGAAGTCGGCTTCGAGGGCGATGCACAGCTCGATGATGCGGTCGATCTTGTCGATGTTGTGCCGATGGGTGACGAAGTTGAGCACCATCGGGTAGCCGTGGGCCTTCACGGCACGGGCCATCTCCAGCTTCTGCGCGAAGGCCTTTTTCGAGCCGGCCAGCAGGTTGTTCACCTGCTCGTCGCTGGCCTGGAAGCTGATCTGGATATGGTCCAGGCCGGTTTTTTTGAATTCGGCGATGCGGGCTTCAGTCAGGCCGATGCCGGAGGTGATCAGGTTGGTGTAGTAGCCCAGCCGACGGGCCTCACCGATCAGCTCGGCGAGGTCCTGGCGCACCAGCGGTTCGCCGCCGGAGAAACCAATCTGCGCGGCGCCCATTTCTCGCGCTTCGGCCATCACCTTGAACCACTGCGCGGTGCTTAATTCCTGGCCTTGGGCGGCGAAGTCCAGCGGGTTGGAGCAGTACGGGCATTGCAGCGGGCAACGGTAGGTGAGCTCGGCCAGCAGCCACAGCGGCAAGCCGACCTCGGGCGTGGCCGGCAACTCAGGCGAGGACGATCCAGTGTTCGCCACGGGCCACCTCCATGAACTGCTCGATGTCGTCGGCAACTTCCGGCACATCGGGGAACTGCCGTGCAAGTTCGGCAATGATTGCCGCGACGTCACGCTGGCCATCGATCAGGCCACCGATCAGCGCAGCGCTTTCGTTGAGCTTGATCATGCCCTCGGGGTACAGCAACACATGGCCTTTCTGTGCCGGCTCGTACTGGAAGCGGTAGCCGGGGCGCCAGTTGGGCACTTGCTTGCGATCGAAACTCATAGGGCGATCCCCTTGTGCCAGACCCGTTCCTGGGTGACCGAATGATAAGGCGGGCGGTTCAGCTCGTAGGCCATGCTCATGGCATCGAGCATGCTCCACAGAATATCCAGCTTGAACTGCAGGATCTCCAGCATACGCTCCTGGCCCGCACGGGTGGTGTAGTGCTGCAAGGTGATTGCCAAGCCGTGCTCGACATCACGCCGCGCCTGGCCCAGGCGCGTGCGGAAGTATTCGTAGCCGGCGGGGTCGATCCAGGGGTAGTGCTGTGGCCAGCTGTCCAGGCGCGACTGGTGGATCTGCGGGGCGAACAGCTCGGTCAGCGAGCTGCTGGCCGCCTCTTGCCAACTGGCGCGGCGGGCGAAGTTGACGTAGGCGTCGACGGCAAAGCGCACGCCGGGCAGTACCAGCTCCTGGGAGCGCAGTTGATCAGGGTCCAGGCCCACGGCCTGGCCAAGGCGCAGCCAGGCCTCAATACCGCCGTCTTCGCCAGGCGCGCCGTCATGGTCGAGCAGGCGCTGGATCCACTCACGGCGTACTTCGCGGTCCGGGCAGTTGGCCAGGATCGCGGCATCCTTCATCGGGATGTTGACCTGGTAGTAGAAGCGGTTGGCTACCCAGCCCTGGATCTGCTCGCGGCTGGCGCGGCCCTGGTACATCGCCACGTGATACGGGTGATGAATATGGTAGTAGGCACCTTTGGCGCGCAGGGCCTGCTCGAATTCGGCAGGGGACATCGGCAACGGGTCGCTCATCAGGCCTCCTTAAAGCTCGATGCTCATGCCATCGAAGGCGACTTCAACGCCTCGACGCTGAACCTCGGCCCGTTCTGGCGAGTCTTCATCGAGAATTGGGTTGGTGTTGTTGATGTGGATAAGTACCTTGCGCTGGCGCGGGAAACCATCGAGCACCTCGAGCATACCGCCGGGGCCGTTTTGCGCCAGGTGGCCCATCTCGCGACCGGTGCGGGTGCCGACACCACGGCGCTGCATTTCATCGTCTTCCCACAGGGTGCCGTCGACCAGCAGGCAGTCGGCGCCGTGCATCATCGCCAGCAGCTTGTCGTCGACCTGGCCCAGGCCCGGGGCGTAGAACAGCTTGCCACCGGTGCGGGTGTCTTCGACCAGCAAGCCCAGGTTGTCACCCGGGTGCGGGTCGAAGCGGTGCGGCGAATAGGGGGGCGCGGCGCTGCGCAGGGGGAAGGGCGTGAACCTGAGGTTGGGGCAGGCGTCGATAACGAAGCTGCCTTCGAGCTCAATGCGGTTCCATTGCAGGCCGCCGTTCCAGTGGCTGAGCATGTTGAACAGCGGAAAGCCGGTGGTCAGGTCTTGGTGGACCATGTCTGTGCACCACACCTGGTGCGGGCAGCCTTCGCGCAGGCTGAGCAGGCCGGTGGTGTGGTCGATCTGGCTGTCGAGCAGGACGATGGCATTGATGCCGGTATCGCGCAGGGCGCGGGCCGGCTGCATCGGCGCGAAGGCCTGCAGTTGGGCGCGGATGTCGGGCGAGGCATTGCACAAGACCCAGTGCTCGCCATCGTCGGACAGCGCGATGGACGATTGCGTGCGCGCCGTGGCCCGCAGGCTGCCGTCGCGGTAGCCCTTGCAGTTGACGCAGTTGCAGTTCCACTGGGGGAAGCCGCCGCCGGCGGCAGAACCGAGAATCTGGATGTACATGGCCACTCTCTACCGGAAAACCGTTTCCAAAAAACACAAACGCCCCGGCGGGCCGAGGCGTCGAACCGTAAGCAGGGCTTAGCGGTTGGCGAAGTACATGGTGACTTCGAAGCCGATACGCAGATCAGTGTATGCAGGTTTAGTCCACATGGGATGACTCCTTCCGAACGGGGTTGGGTTGGTCAGCTACTTATTGGGTACCGCCGTACGCCGGAGGTTCCCTTGACTGAGATTGCGCTATCTTACAAGAAAAATATGTACCGAAAGGTTAATTCTTCGAAAAGCGCCCTTGCAGTTAACGTAACAATCCTCGTTTTTGCTATTGCCAGGATGGGTCTGGCGCTGCGCTGTTGGCCAGGCAGAGCCAAGGGGCATGAGGGGCCAGAAGACTGCCAAGTAGCGCATCAAGGTCCGCTTGCCGAGCCATGAGGATAGACCACTGTAGGTCATTCAGCCTGTCGGGTCGTGTCGCCAGGTGTGTCTGCCACGCCCATTCGGCCACCTCGGCATTGGCCATCGCAGGCTCGGCGAACTGCTCGGCCAGCGCCTGCTGTGCTGCGCTGTCGAGCACCACGCCTTTGCTTAGGACCGGTTGCAGGTGAGCGAGAATTTGAGCAGGGGTGGCATGGGGCGATTGCACGCCAAACAGCAGGCCAGCGCAGCCTTCAATCTGACGGAAGGCGCTGAACACCGCGTAGCCCAGTTGCAGCTCTACCCGTAGGCGTTGATACACCGGCCCCTGCAACAGCTGCGCGAGCAGGCGGCCGATGGCTTGCTGGTCAGCGGGCACTGGGCAGAACAGCAACACCGCGTTTTCGCTGCCGGCCAGTGCAGCGTCTACCCATCGACGGGCCTGCCACTGGGGCGGGGCAGTGGCCGTGGCGCCTTGCCCGGGGCAGTGGGTCAGCACGGTGCCGAGAGGGCCCGTGTCTTCAAAGCCCAGTGCCAGGCCATGCCAGCGGGCCTGTTCCCACGCCTGCGCCAGCTGCCTCGGTTCGAGCGAGCCCGCGGGTAGCGGTTCGGCCTTGTGGGCATGCATGGCATCAGGCAGTCGCTTGAGCAGGGCTCTGATCGGGATCAGTGCGGGCGCGGGCGGCGGGGTCTGCCAATCGGCAGGTGAGGGCGCGTTCAGCAGCGCGAGGGCTTCAGTGACGGCGTTCATCACTGCCGACGGTTGGCCGGCGCACTGTAGCTGCCAGTATTCGCCAGCTTCGCTGAACTGTAGGTGCAGCCCGGCGCGTTCGGCGCGCTCCTGCAAGGGGCGCAGCGCCTGGCAAAGGATTGGGAACACGCCATGGCGCAGGCTTGAGGGCAGGTGCCAGCGCAGATAAAGGGCGGCGTATTGGCGTGATGCCGGGAGCACGTCGCTTATGGCCAGTGCGTTGGGTAACGGCGCGGTCGCGGGGGGCGGTGCGGCGGTCAGCAGAGTGTCTGCGGCGGGTATCTGCCATTGACCATGCTCGCCGCTGGGAAGGCTGGCAAGCAGTGCCTTCAGCGCACTCAGGCCTTGTTCGTCGAGTGCGGCGAAGGGCTGGCCTGAGCTGTCCCGTCGTGCCAGCTCCAGCGGGCTGGCGGCCCACTCACGGCTGCGCTGCAATTGACTGAACGCGGCGTTCAGCCGCTGCGGATTGGCCTGACGGATAAAACCGAACCAGCTATGCAGCAATGCGATCGCCTCATCCTTGCAGGCATCAGCCCCGAGCTGCAGGTCGATGTGCCAAAGCAACTGCCCGGCGAACGCATACAGCGTTTCTGCTTTGAAGCCTTGCAGCCAACCGCGCTGGCGAAGCGCACTCAGCCATCCCCCTGGTCGGCTGTCGTCGAGCAGGTCGATCAGCAACCCCAGTGCGCGCTCGGCACCTTCTGGCAGGCTTTCGTGGGCGAACGTCAGTGGCTGCCCGGCCCTGCGCAGTGGCGGCGGCGATGCCTGCGCGGCACGGCTACCGGCCGGGAACAGGCTGCCAAATTCCCGACCCAGGCGTTCCAGTGCTTCCAGCGGTTGGGGGCCGCACAGGCTCAAGGTGATCTGCCCACCTTGGTAGAAGCGTTGGTGAAACAGGCCAAGGGCGCGTTGAAATGCAGGATCTTGCAGGGCGAGGGTGTAACGATTGCCCGCCTGAAAACTGCTCAGCGGATGCTGGGGCGAAACCGACTGCAGCAGGGCGAATTGCTGCTGAGCCTGCGGGTTACGCGACCAGGCGATGAATTCGGCATGAATGACCTCTCGCTCCCGGCGCTGGCGCTCGATGCCAAGGTCGGGTTCGGCCAGCATCTGGCACAGGCGCTCCAGCCCGCCGGCCAAAGCCGCGGGGGGGACTTCGAAGAAAAAGTCGGTGGTGCGCTCACGGGTGCTGGCGTTGACCTGGCCACCGAGGGCCTGCACATACCGCATCAGGCCGTCTTCCAACGGGAAGCGCGCTGTGCCCAGGAAGAACAGGTGTTCGAGAAAGTGCGCCATACCCGGCCATTTTGCCGGGGCATCGTGGCTGCCTGCCTGCACCCGCAACGCGGCCGCCGCACGCTTGAGGCGCGGGGCATGGCGCAGGGTCAGCTGCAGGCCGTTGGCGAGAGTGAGGTGCTGCGTGGCGTCAGGCATGAGGGCTCCAGGTAGGCGTTCATGCTAACGCATTTGTGCTGCCTGGCCTGGCCCAATCGCCGGCAAGCCGGCGCCTACTGGGCCTGTTTGCGTTGTCATTGTGGGAGCAACTGTCTTGTGGTGCTTGTGCCGGCCTCATCGCTGGCAAGCCAGCTCCCACAGGTGCGGCGCTAGCCTTTGAGGCTACACAGTTCGGGTGGGAGCCGGCTTGCCGGCGATTGGGCCGCAACGCGGCCCCAGTCAGCCCTCGCGCACATGCAGCTCCTGGCGCAAATCGGTCAGGTAAGGAAACGCCTTGCGCCCTTCTACCACCTGCTCACGCGCAAGCTCGGCCAGCAACTGGCACTCGTCCCGCCCGGCCATGGCCAGCAGGCTGCCATCCGGGCCGATGATGCTGCTCTGCCCGCAATACTGGATGTCGCCCTCGGCCCCACAATAGTTGGCATACACCAGGTAACACTGGTTCTCCTGCGCCCGCGCTCGCACCGTCACCTGGCAGATGAAATCGTAAGGCGCCATGTTCGCCGTCGGTACCAGGATCAGTTCGGCGCCGTTCAGCGCCAGGCGCCGGGCGTTCTCCGGAAACTCGATGTCGTAGCAGATCAGCATGCCGACCTTCCAGCCTTCCAGTTCCACAACCGGGAAATGGTCCGGGCCTGCGCTGAACATCGAGCGGTCCAGCTCACCGAACAGGTGCGTCTTACGGTAGTTGCACAGGCTGCGACCGTGGGCATCGATCAACTGCACGCTGTTGTAGAACGCGCCATCATCGCCGCGCTCCGGGTAGCCATAGGCGATGGCGATGCGATGCGCCTGGGCGATCTCCACCACGTCCATGGCCGCGGGGCCATCACTGGCCTCGGCCAGGCGCTCGACCTGGGCCAGGCCGATGTTGTAGCCGGTGAGGAACATCTCCGGGCACACCAGCAGCTGGGCGCCGCGTTCAGCCGCCCGTTGCGCCTGGTGCTGCAGCCGTTGCAGATTGCCGGGCACGTCCAGTGGGTTGGGCGCGCCTTGGAACAGAGCGATGCGCATGGCGCCTCCTTGTCTCAGTCGGCCAGGGCGATCGGGCCGATTTCATCGAACACATCGCCTGGGCCTGGGTTGTCCGGGTGGGTCTGGCCACCGAAGTGATTCATGATACCCCACACGGCATTGAGCGACGTCTGCACCGCGCCTTCCACCCACGCCGGCGTCCACGACACGTCGTCGCCGGCGATGAACATGCCGCGCTGTTCGGCGGGCATGTCCTGCTGCATGAAGTGCGCGTACATGCGCTGGTTGTAGCGGTAATGGCCCGGCAGCGCGCCCTTGAAGGCACCGAGGAAGTGCGGGTCGGCCTCCCACGATATGGTGATCGGGTCGCCGATGATGTGCCCGGCGATATCGGTCTTCGGGTAGATTTTCTTCAGTGCGTCGAGGGCCAGTTGCACGCGTTTTTCCACCGGGTGCGGGAGCATCTTCAGGGCATCGCTCATCCACGCGTAGGACAGGCAGATCACCCCCGGCTTGTCGTCGCCGTTGTCGAACAGGTAGGTCCCGCGGGTGAGGCGGTCAGTGAGCGTCATGCTCATCAGGTCGCGGCCGGTTTGCGGGTCTTTGTCCTTCCAGAACGGGCGGTCGACCATCACGAAGGTTTTCGACGATTGCATGTAGCGGGTACGGTCCAGGGCCATCCACATCTTCTGCGAGAACAGCGACTCTTCGCAGTCGATCTGCGTGGTCAGCAGCCAGGTCTGGCACGTTGCAAGCACGGCGGCGTAATGGCGGGTATCGCCCCAGTTGTCGGTCACCGCCAACTGGCCATCGGCGGCGCGGGCAATGCGCTTGACCCCAGTGCGCGGCGCACCGCCGTGCAGCGAGCTGAGGCTGGTGCCTTGCGGCCAATGGGCGCAGCGCTCCGGCACATGGCGCCAGATGCCTTGCGGCACCTGCTCGACGCCGCCCACGACCAAGTGTTGATGGTCGTCGCAATTGGTCATCACCACGCGGAAGATTTCCAGCATCGAGTTGGGGAAATCCGAGTCCCAGCCTCCGGTGCCGAAGCCGACCTGGCCGAACACCTCCCGGTGCTGGAAGCTCAGCTTGGCGAACGAGCGCGAGGTGGCGACGAAGTCGTAGAACGTGCGGTCGTCCCACAGGGGCACCAGCGTGTTCCACAGCGCTTTCAGGCGCGGTACATCACGGTCACGGATCGCCTGCTGGATATCGGCAAACTGCGCGCCGCTTTCCAAGGCGTCGGCCCAGGCGTCGGCCACCTCGTGGAACAGGTCGGGCAGGTCCGCGGCCTTTTCGGCGTAGTAGGTCTGGCCTTCCAGGTCGATCACCGTGCTGCCAGAGGCGGGGGTCAGCGGGTTGGGGAATGGCTTGGTCTCCAGGCCCAACTTGTCCACATAGTGGTAGAAGGCCGTCGAAGAGACCGGAAAGCGCATGCCACCCAACTCGGCGATGATCCCGTCGGTGCCGTTGAAGGCTTGCGAGCGCAGCCGGCCACCCAGTTTCGACGCTTCATAGACGACAGGCTTGAGGCCCAGCTTCATCAACTCGTAAGCCGCTACCAGGCCAGCGATCCCGGCCCCGACAATCGCCACTTCCTCGCCCTGGCGCTCGGCCGGGATGCTGCCCAGGCCGGCCGGGTGTTCCAGCCAGTCATCGAAGGCGAAGGGGAAGTCCGGGCCGAAGATGGTGATGGGCTTTTTGCCGTCGGCGGGGTGGCGGTTCTTGTTGTTCATGAAGTGACCTTGCCAGAGGGGCTGCGCAGAGAGCGGAGCCTGAGTATAGGAGATGCCTGGGGGTCATTTTAGGGCGTGGGGGGTTCGTAATTAAGATGCAGAGTGTTGTCTGAATGTATGTTTTGTCGTCGAAATGAGCATTAATTGGTTGTTTTTGACGAGATCGATGGTGACGGTTAAGGGTTTGTCGGAAATTTGCAGCGCCTATGAGATCGAGCGCCGCCCGCGCGGCGCTTCGCAGCACAAGGCTGCTCCTACATCTGTTTCCGGCCAGTAAAGCCTATGAGAGAGGCGCGCGACCGCCTTGTTGGTCCAACTCGATATTGAGGTGGGCGCAAAGGTGCCGCGCGCCCATGTCACAGGAATAATTGGCCCGAAACAGATGTAGGAGCAGCCTTGTGCTGCGAAGCGCCGCGCGGGCGGCGCTCGATCTCATGCGCGCCGCCAATCGCAAGCCAGGCACCTCGTGCCCCTCACATCACAGCAATTGCCCCCGGTCCACCTTGCTGCTCAAAATGATCGACGTGGTGGTTTTATCCACCCCATCGACACTGCCAATCTGGTCAAGCAACTGGTCCAGTTGCTCCGGCGAATCGGTCCGCAGCCAGGCCACATAATCGAACTCACCACTCACCGCGCACAGTTGCTGCACCTGCCCCATGGCACTCAGACGCCGCACCACCTCCTTGCCGGAACGGGGCTGCACCTTGATCCCGACATACGCCTGCAAGCCACCGCCCATCACGTGTTGGCCCAGGCGCACACCATAGCCTGAGATCACCTTGTTCTTCTCCAGCCGCTCCAGGCGTGAGTTGACCGTGGTGCGCGCGATACCCAGCAGGCGGGCGAGGGTGGCAACGCTTTCGCGGGCATTGATTTGCAGCAGGGCGATCAGCTGGCGGTCGATTTCATCCAGCGTAATGGGGCGGGCATCCGACATGGCAAGTCTCTACAGTGGGCCCGCTAGCCTAGCCAGCCAATGGCAACCAGGGCAAGGCTGCGTCACTGGCTTTCTTTCGGCATCATGGCAGGCCGACCGTACTGGACCTACGCCGTGAACTTCGCAAACCTGCTCGAATGCTGGCGACTGGAAGTCTCCAACAAGAAAAAGCCCGGCCGCCGCATCAGCCTGCTGTTCAACGTGCTGCGCCGCGCCCGCAAGGACAACAAGCTGCGCTTTCTCTTTGCCTTCCGCCTGGCCCAGTACCTCGACGCACGAGGCGGCCTGGCCCAGCGTCATGCCATGCGTATGCAGCAACGGCTCAATCTTAAGTACGCCGTGGACATCGACATCGGCGCCCAGATCGCCCCCGGGCTGCGCATCGCCCACCTGCCTGGCGTGGTGATTACCCGCCACGTGAGCATCGGGCGTAACTTTTTCATCCGCCAGAATTGCTCGATCGGCATCAAGACCCTAGGGCTGGAGGCGTATGCGTTGCGCATTGGCGATAACGTCAGCGTGGGCGCCAACAGCTGCATCGTGGCGGACCGGATCAGCATTGGCGACGACGTGGTGATTGGTGCCATGTCGCTGGTGATGCGGGACATTCCGGCGGGGAACACGTTTTACAATACGCGGCAGGTAGAGATGCAGCCTCGGGTGATCACAAAATCTAACGATTAACTGTTGTCATGATCGCCATTGCTGAGCGGACAATGAGGTTTTCGAGGCTGCGACATCCAAGGGGTATCGCTGCCGCTCGGATGGATTGAATCCATGACCAACAAACACTTCCGGCTGACAGAGCTCGCTGTCACTGCCCCCAACGAGTTACTGCTGACCTTCGCCGATGAAAAGCACTACCCATTGAGGATGGACGCTATCATCGCGAAACACCCAACGTTGCGCCGGCTATCTGACCCCGAGGTTTTTGCGACCGCTGCAATTGGCGAGTGGAGCGATACCGTTATTTGGGCCGATGACGACGAATTGGAGCTTGCTGCCGACAACCTCCGCGCCAGAGCAGTGGAGCAAAGCGGTGATTGTTCGCATGAGCTGGTTTGGAATTGGATGGCCAAAAACGGGCTTACGTTGGACCGTGCCGCGCAGGAATTGGGCCTTAGCAGGCGTATGCTGGCTTACTATCGCAGTGGCGAAAAACCTGTGCCGAGGACGGTCGCTTTAGCGATGAAGGGCTGGGATGCGCTTTGTACTAGGCAAGAGGAAGCTCAAGAGGCTTCTAGGCGCCGGAAGGTGTCACTCAACAAGGGCGCCAACGGGTTTGCGAATGCAGGCCAGGCATCCAAGAAGCGGGCCTAAGCGGCATGTCCTTAATCAGGACGGGACAACAAGCACAAAAAAGCCGCGCGATTGCGCGGCTTTGTCGTATTTGGTGGGCCCACACGGACTCGAACCGTGGACCAAAGGATTATGAGTCCTCTGCTCTAACCAACTGAGCTATAGGCCCTCAGTTAGTGGCCGGATTATAACGAGGGTTTTGAAAGGGTGCCATCCGAAAGATCGGATAGTGCTATACGAAGAAACGTCGCGGCGAACTCCTCTGGGGGTAGGGGCAGGCTGACGATGTAGCCTTGGATCTGCTCACAGCCCTCGGCTGCCAGGAAGCGCTGCTGGGCCTGGTTCTCCACACCTTCGGCAATGATCGTGAACTGCATGCTGCGGCCCAGTGCGATGATCGCCCTCGCGATGGCGGCGTCGTGGGGGTCGTCAGGTAGGCCGCGGATGAACGACTTGTCGATCTTGAGGATGTCCAACGGCAAGCGTTTAAGGTAGCTGAGGGACGAATAACCCGTGCCGAAGTCGTCGATGGCCAGCTGCACGCCCAGTTTTTTCAACTGGTGCAGCACGGCCAGGGCTTCTTCTGCCTGGCTCATGATGAAGTTTTCGGTGATCTCCAACTGCAGGTCGCCGGCCTTGAGCTGGTAGGTCTTTAGCAACTGTTCGATGCGCCGTGCCAGGTGGGGGTGGCGCAGTTGGGCGCCGGCCAGGTTGATCGACAGTGGGCCAAAGTCTTCGTAGTGCATCTTCCAGATGTGCATCTGCTGGCACGCCTTTTCAAGCACCCAGTCACCGAGCTGCAAAATGGTGCCGTTCTCTTCCGCCAGGTGAATGAAGTGCTCTGGCGGCACTTCGCCAAAGGTCGGGTGGCTCCAGCGGATCAGCGCTTCGGCGCCGACCAGGCTCTGGGTCTTTAGGCTGAGCTTGGGCTGGAAGCACAGGCTCATTTCGTTGCGTTCGACGGCGCGGCGCAGCTCATGTTCGAGGGCGATGCGCTCGCTGGCCTGGGCGGTGAGGTCGCGGGTGTAGGCTTCTACGCGGTTGCGGCCTTTGGCTTTGGAGCGGTACATGGCGGCGTCGGCATTGCGGATCAGTGTGGAGACGTCGCTGCCGTCCTGTGGATAAAGGCTGATGCCGATGCTGGCGCTGGTGAAAAACTCGTGCTCGCCGGCCTGGAAGGGCGCGCTGAAGCAAGCCAGCAGTTTGCCGGCGATGCTGTTGGCGTCGCTGGGCCTGTGCAGGCCGGGCAATAGGATGATGAACTCGTCACCGCCCAGGCGCGCCACGGTGTCGACGTCGCGCACCTGTTCTTTCAGGCGCTGGGCGATGCCTTTGAGCAACAGGTCGCCGACCGGGTGGCCGAGGCTGTCGTTGATGTGCTTGAAGCGGTCGAGGTCGAGGAACAACACCGCGCCCTGGCGGTTCGAGACTTGGGCGCAGGTGAGTACGGCCTGCAGGCGGTTCTCGAACAGGGCACGGTTGGGCAGGCCGGTGAGCGGGTCGTGGTGAGCCTGGTAATCCAGCTTGGCCTGGGCGTGCTTAAGGCTGGAAATGTCGGCGAACACGGCGACGAAGTGGGTAATCTCGTATTCGCTGTTGCGCACCGCGCTGATGGTCAGCCAACTGGGGTACAGCTCGCCATTCTTGCGTTTGTTGTAGATCTCGCCCTGCCAGTGCCCCTCGTCGGTCAGCTGATGCCACATGGCGGCATAGAAGGCGCTGTCGTGCTGGCCTGAGGCAAGCAGGCGCGGGGTTTGGCCGAGCGCCTCGATCTCGCCGTAACCGGTGATTTCGCTGAAGGCGCGGTTGACCGCGCTGATGCGCTGGTCGATGTCGGTGATCAGAACGCCCTCGGCGGTGTTTTCGAACACGGTGGCGGCCAGCTGCAGTTTTTCCTGCATGAGGTGGCGCTCGGTGATGTCGCGGGCAATGGTCAGCATGCAGTCGACACCGCCAATCGGCAGGGGCCGGGCGGACAGTTCGCACAGGCGGATCTGCCCATCGCTGCGGCGGATGTGGCAGCTGAAGTCACGTACGAAGCCATCACGCTTGAGCTGGTCGACCAGCCGCTTGCGCTCGTTGAGGTCTACCCAGATGCCCAGGTCAAGGGAGGTCTGGTCGATGGTCGGGTTCAGGTCGTAGCCGGTGAGGCGGCAGAAGCCTTCGTTGACCTCAATCAGCAGCCCGTCGCTCTGGCGCGACAGCAGCAGACCGTCGGGCGATGCGTGGAATGCCTTGGCGAACTTCTCTTCCGAGGTTTGCAGTTGCTCCTGGGTTTCTTTGAGCTGGCTGATGTCGCGCACGGCCACGACTAGCGCCGGCGTGCCATCGAGCTCGAATGTTTCTGCCGAAGTCAGGCCTGTGAACAACTGGCCATTGCTGCGGCGGAAGCTCATTTCCAGGTTGCGGATGCCGCCTTGGTGCAGGCGTTCGAGCAGCCGCGGCCCGGTGCCGGCGACGGCCCACAGGTTCAGCTCGGTGGCGGTGCGGCCGATCACTTGACCTGGGGTGAGGCCGATCTGCTCTTCGAAGGCTTCGTTGACCTCCAGCAGGCAGCCGTCGCTATGGCGGGCGATCAGCAGGATGTCCGGGCACTGCTGGAACACCGAGGCGAACTTCTGCTCCGACAGGCGCAGGGCGTCTTCAGTGCGTTTGGTCTCGCTGATGTCGATCATCAGCCCGCGCATTACCGGCCGGTGGCCATGCTCGATCATGCTGACGATGTTGCGAATCCACAGGGGCTGGCCGTCGGCGCGGATGACCCGGTAGTCGAGGCTGTGATCGCGGCCGGCTGCGGTTTCACTGTCGCAATAAGCCTGGGCCCAGAGCGCGTCCTCCGGGTGCAGGATGCTGCGCCAGAAACCGGGCTTGAGCCAGTCATGCAACGGGTAGCCAAGCAGGTCTTCGGCATGGGGCGAGACATAGTTGTAGGTGAAATCGTTGGCGTCGGCTTCCCAGGCGATGGCCGACAGGCTCTCGACCAGGCCGCGGTAGTGATATTCGCTGCTGCGCAGCTCTTGTTCGAGGGCGATGCGGCGGGAAATTTCCGAGCTAAGCCTGCGGTTGATGCGGATCACCACGGCAAGAATCGCCACCAGCAACAGCACCGCAGGCAGGCCATACACCAGCATGTCGGACCAGAACAGGCGCTGGTCAACCACGTTACCGACCCAGCGCTGTTGAATACGGTTGATCTCGGCGCTGCTCATGTCGGCCATGACTTTATCGAGAATGCCCACCAGGACTTTGTTGTCCCGTGGTGCGGCCATGGCCAGTTGGTAGCGGTAGGGCGTTTCGCCACTGACATAGAGGCCGTCGAGCTTGAGCTGGCGAAGGCTCCAGATACTCGAGGCGAGGTCGCCGACCACGGCGTCGACTTCGTCTGTGGCCAGTGCCTGCAGAGCCGAACTGACGTTGGGCATGGCCACCAGGTTGAGGTCGGGGTGGTGGGTGCGCAGCAGTTCGTGCGGGGCGTAGTTTTCGACCACGGCGATCTTCAGGCCGTACAGGTCCTTCAATGAGCGGGGTTGTGCGCCGCCTTTGTGTGCCAGGATGACAATCGGGAAGTCGAGGTAGGGGCGCGTAAAGGCCAGGTAACCCTGGCGCTCGGGAGTCGACATGATGCCGGGTAGCAGGTCGAGCTGGTTATTGCGCGCCTGCGCCAATACCTCGGTCCAGCTCTTGGGCTCGACCGGTTTTAGCGTCACGCCCAGGCGTTCCTGGATCGTGTCGATGTAGTCGGCGGCCAATCCCTGGTACCGGCCCTCCTGGTCGCGAAACTCGAACGGTGGCCAAGAGGCGTCTACGCCCAGGCTTAACTGCGGGTGGGCAGCCAGCCAGGCTTTTTCCTCGTCTGTCAGGGTCAGGGCGCCGGCCGTTGTGGTCCACAGGATAAGGAGCAGCAACAGAATGGCCGGCATTAGGGGCATAGCGGCCTCGCTATCAGAGTGTCTGACGTCGAGTGTAGACGGGCATTCAGGGGGATGTGGGGCAGAAATCAGGCATTGTGTCGCCGCTTTGCCCACAAAAGAAAAACCCCGGCCTGGGCCGGGGTTTGTCATCACTCGTCGAGGAAGGAACGCAGATGCTCGCTGCGCGTCGGGTGACGCAATTTGCGCAACGCCTTCGCTTCGATCTGACGGATCCGTTCACGGGTCACGTCAAACTGCTTACCTACCTCTTCGAGGGTGTGGTCGGTGTTCATGTCGATGCCGAAGCGCATACGCAGCACTTTGGCTTCGCGGGCGGTCAGGCCCGAGAGCACGTCACGGGTGGCTTCCTTGAGGCTTTCGACCGTGGCTACGTCGATCGGGGACTGCATGGTCGAGTCCTCGATGAAGTCGCCCAGGTGCGAATCTTCGTCGTCACCAATCGGGGTTTCCATGGAGATCGGCTCTTTGGCGATCTTCAGTACCTTGCGGATCTTGTCCTCAGGCATTTCCATGCGCTCGCCCAGCTCTTCCGGGGTCGGTTCACGGCCCATTTCCTGCAGCATCTGGCGGGAAATACGGTTGAGCTTGTTGATCGTCTCGATCATGTGCACCGGAATACGGATGGTGCGGGCCTGGTCGGCGATCGAACGGGTGATCGCCTGGCGAATCCACCAGGTGGCATAGGTCGAGAACTTGTAGCCGCGACGGTATTCGAACTTGTCCACCGCTTTCATCAAGCCGATGTTGCCTTCCTGGATCAGGTCGAGGAACTGCAGGCCACGGTTGGTGTACTTCTTGGCGATGGAGATCACCAGACGCAGGTTCGCCTCGACCATTTCTTTCTTGGCGCGGCGGGCCTTGGCTTCACCGATCGACATGCGACGGTTGATTTCCTTGATCTCCGCGACGGTCAGGCCAGTCTCGGTCTCAAGGTCGATCAGCTTCTGTTGGCAGGCGACGATGGCAGCGTCTTTTTCACCCAGGGCAGCAGCCCACTTGGTGTTACGCTTGGCCAGGTCACCGCTCCAGGTCTGGTCGGTTTCGTTGCTTGGGAACATGCGCAGGAAGTCGGCACGCGGCATGCGAGCGTCACGGACGCACAGTTGCATGATGGCGCGTTCTTGCTGACGCAGGCGGCTCAGTGCATCACGCACGCGCTCGACCAGTACCTCGAACTGCTTGGGTACCAGCTTGATCGGCATGAACAGATCGGCCAGCGCCTGCATGGCGCCGATGCTCTCGGCATGGCTACGGCCATGCTTTTTCAGCACCTTGAGGGTGACGGCAAGCTGATCGGAAACCGCACCGAAACGCTGAGCGGCAACGACTGGGTCCGGGCCACTTTCGGCCTCTTCCTCATCGTCGCTCTCTTCGCTTTCTTCTTCGTCGTCCGTTTCTTCCTTGGCAGCCGCAACCTTGGCACCTGGAACAGGCACTTCTTCGGTCGGGGCAGCGATGTTGTCATCAGGGTCGATATAACCGCTGAGCACATCGGACAAACGGCCACCTTCGGTGGTGACGCGGTCGTATTCGCTGAGAATGTAGTCGACAGTACCCGGGAAGTGAGCGATGGCGCCCATGACTTCACGGATGCCTTCCTCGATACGCTTGGCGATTTCGATCTCGCCTTCGCGGGTCAGCAGCTCGACAGTACCCATTTCACGCATGTACATGCGCACTGGGTCGGTCGTGCGGCCGATATCGGTTTCAACTGCCGCCAACGCAGCAGCGGCTTCTTCGGCCGCGGCTTCGTCGGTGTCGGCTTCCGCCAACAGAAGGGCATCCGCATCCGGAGCACTCTCGAATACGTTGATCCCCATGTCGTTGATCATGCGGATGATGTCTTCCACCTGTTCAGGATCTGAAATATCCTCAGGCAGGTGGTCGTTGACCTCCGCGTAAGTCAGGTAGCCCTGCTCACGACCGCGGGTGATCAACTCTTTGATACGAGACTGCTGTTGCGCTTTTCCGGACATAACACCCTATCCACTGAAGGTCTTGGCGGGCAAAAAACAAGCCGAGGATTATACCCGAGCATGGGCCTCACGCGCCAGATGAGGTCGGCGTTTGTGCGGGAACATTCCTGCTAAGCAGGGCGAGAAGCTGCGATTTTTCCTCACTGCTCAACTCGCTTTGACGTGCTTTCCTGAGCAGATGTTCCAGGCTGCGCTCGCGTTGGCGGGCGGACAAGCTAGTTATAGTGTCGAAAAACTGTTGTTCAAGGTTGTCGGCTACGATCAGCCATTCCTTCTCGGCCAGCGCCCGCAGCAAACGGCCCTGTTCGGTGCCGTGCCAACGTGCGATCAACTGCATTGAGCTTAGCCCAGGATTCTTCTGAGCGGCTTCGATCAATGCCACCAGCAACTGGCTGTACAGGTGCTCTTCGTCGGCGAAGTGGCTGGCATCTTCCACCTTGCCGGCCAGTAATGGGTGGTGCAGCAACGTGCGCAAGGCCGCCAGGGTCGGGGGCTCCACGGGGGCCGGGGTGCGCGGTGGGGCCTCGTCGCGTTGCTGCCAGGGCTTGCCGCCTTTGCGGTTTTTGTCCCAGGGCTTGTCGCTCCACGGCTTCTTGCCGCCCCCTTTGTTCGGCTTCCATTGTTGCTCTTGCTGCGCCGGCGCGTAGTCGTGCTGCGGCATGTCGCCGTAGTCAGGCGTGTAGCTGGCCATGGCATCGTAGTCATAGCCCGGATCATAGTCCGGGACGCTACTACTGGCTGCCGGCTGCTGGGCCAGTTGCTCGACTTGCTGAGGGTCGAGGCCGGTGATTTCCTTCAGGCGGTTACGCATCAGCTGACGCAAGTTGGCGCCAGGGATTTTTTCGATCAACGGTGCAGCCAGGGTCGCCAAATGCGCCTTGCCTTCCAGCGAGCGCGGGTCAGCTTCGACACTCAGTTGCTCGAAAAAGTAATCCGCCAGGGGTTGGGCATGCTGGTTGATGCGTGCCATGAAGGCATCGGTGCCTTCGGCGCGCACCAGGCTGTCCGGGTCTTCGCCTTCGGGCAGGAACAGAAAGCGTGCGCGGCGGCCATCCTGCAGGGCCGACAGGGCGGACTCCAGCGCGCGCCAGGCCGCCTTGCGCCCGGCCTGGTCGCCGTCGAAACAGAACAGCACGCTGGGCACCACGCGGAACAGGCGCTTGAGGTGCTCTTCGCTGGTGGCGGTGCCGAGGGTGGCGACAGCGTTGCGCAGGCCCTGCTGGGCCAGTGCGATGACGTCCATGTAGCCTTCGACGACGATGATTTCGTCGAGGTTGCGGTTGTGCTTGCGCGCCTCGTAAAGCCCGTAGAGCTCCTGGCCTTTATGGAAAACCGGGGTTTCCGGGGAGTTGAGGTACTTGGGCTTGTCGTCACCCAGTACACGGCCGCCGAAGGCGATCACGCGGCCACGGCTGTCGCGGATCGGGAACATCACGCGGTCGCGGAAGCGGTCATAGCGCTTGCCGGTTTCGGCGTTCTCGATCAGCAGGCCGGCATCGATCATGACCTTTTGCTGCAGGGTGTCGGCACCCAGGTGCTTGAGCAGGTTGTCCCAGCCGGGCGGCGCGAAGCCCAGGCCGAAGTCCCGGGCAATCTCCCCAGACAGGCCGCGGCCTTTGAGGTAGTCCACCGCCGCTTTGCGGCTGGGGTGGTTGCGCAGGGCCTGGCGGTAGAATTCGGTGGCGGCATCCAGTAGCGGATACAGCGGTGAATCGGTTGGCTGGCGCGGCTTTTGTGCGCGACGGCCTTCCTCGCGGGGTACTTCCATGCCAGCGGCGCGGGCCAGTTCCTCGACCGCCTGGGGGAAGTCCAGGTTGTCGTGGTCCATGACAAAGCCGAGGGCGTTGCCACCGGCGCCGCAACCGAAGCAGTAATAGAACTGCTTGTCGGGGCTGACCGTGAAGGACGGGGTCTTTTCCTTGTGGAACGGGCAGCAGGCCGAGTAGTTCTTGCCGGTTTTTTTCAGCTGGACGCGCGAACTCACCACGTCGACAATGTCGAGGCGGTTGATAAGGTCGTCAATGAAACTCTGGGGAATCAGCCCGGCCATGGCAGTCTCGTCATCTGGCAACTGGCAAGTCTAATCGCTCACGCGCCGGTTGGGGCGAATGCTGCAAGGGGAAGTGCGAGGGAAGTATGTGCTCGTCGCCAGCCAATGAAGGCTCGTCAGACAGGACGTGCACGATCTGGTCAATGACCAGCTCTGACGTTTCAGGCAAGTTGCCCCCATGCAGTTCGCATGACGCGAGTGCATAAAAGGCCTTGAGCTAGCTGCCCAAGTTTGAAGCAGTTGTGAAGCAACCGCTGCCATCGGCCCGGCGGTGAGCCGGGCAGGGCAGAAGCTTTGCGTAGAACGTCTGTATTAGTACAGACGAACGGCGCGGCGCTGTTCGCGCTGAACTTTCTTGGCGTGGCGCTTAACAGCAGCAGCTGCTTTACGCTTACGCTCGGCGGTCGGCTTCTCGTAAAACTCGCGGCTACGAACTTCAGCCAGTACACCGGCTTTTTCGCAGGAGCGCTTGAAACGACGCAGAGCTACGTCGAAGGGTTCGTTCTCTTTAACTTTGACGGCTGGCATCCAGGGCTACCTTAATTCATTACCGGGGTAGACGTGCTCCTGGCAAAACAAAGGTGTGCTGGAGAACGTCGGTTTTCAAGGGTTGCGGATGTTAACCCTTAGCTGGCCGGAATGCAAAGCCTCTGATCGAAAACCGCTGGTCGGCACCCGACACGGCGACTATCATGCGCGGCTTCGAATTCAGCCCCCACAAGGGACGAGCCCATGCTAGTACTGGGATTGGAAACATCCTGCGACGAAACTGGCGTCGCATTATATGACAGCGAACGCGGTTTGTTGGCCGACGCGCTGTTCAGCCAGATCGACTTGCACCGCGTGTTCGGCGGTGTGGTACCGGAGCTTGCCTCGCGCGATCACGTCAAGCGCATGCTGCCGTTGATCCGCCAGGTATTGGACGAGGCTGGCTGCGTCGCCACCGAGATCGATGCCATCGCCTACACCGCGGGTCCTGGGCTGGTCGGCGCACTGCTGGTCGGCGCGTCCTGCGCCCAGGCCCTGGCGTTTGCCTGGGACATCCCGGCCATTGGCGTGCACCACATGGAAGGCCATCTTCTGGCGCCCATGCTGGAAGAAAACCCGCCCGAGTTTCCGTTCGTCGCTTTGTTGGTGTCGGGTGGCCATACCCAGTTGGTCAGGGTCGATGGCATCGGCCAGTACGAGCTGTTGGGCGAAAGCCTGGACGACGCAGCCGGTGAGGCGTTCGACAAGACCGCCAAGCTGATCGGCCTGAACTACCCCGGCGGCCCGGAAATCGCGCGGCTGGCCGAGCAGGGCGTGCCAGGGCGGTTTGTTTTCCCACGGCCGATGACCGATCGCCCGGGGCTGGAATTCAGCTTCAGTGGCCTCAAGACCTTCGCCCTGAATACCTGGCAGCAGTGCCGTGATGCTGGCGACGACGGTGAGCAAACCCGTTGCGACGTGTCGCTGGCATTCCAGCAGGCGGTGGTGGAGACTTTGACCATCAAGTGCAAGCGGGCCCTGAAGCAGACGGGCCTGAAGCGGCTGGTGATTGCCGGTGGTGTCAGCGCCAACAAGGCCTTGCGTGCCTCGCTCGAGGAAATGCTGGCTGGCATGAAGGGCAACGTGTACTACGCCCGCCCGCAGTTCTGCACCGACAACGGCGCGATGATCGCCTATGCCGGCTGCCAGCGCCTGTTGGCCGGGCAGCAGCAGGACCTGGCGATCAGCGTGCAGGCGCGCTGGCCGATGGAGCAGTTGCCGCCGGTCTGAAAGTTGTCAGAAGTGGCGTTCACGCCCGGCGAACAGGTCGCGTAAGTTGTTGCGGTGGCCCCAGACGATCATCAGCGTGAGCACGCTGATCGGCAGCAATGCCTCGGGTTCGCGCCAGGCGAGCAGGGGCAAGGTCAGCGGCGTGGCAATAAGCGCCGCCAGTGAGCTGGTACGTGTGAGGTAGAAGGTCAGCAACCAGGCAGCGATGGCCAGCAATGCCGCCGGGAAGTACAGGCCCATGAGCATGCCGGCCGCGGTTGCCACGCCCTTGCCGCCCTGGAAGCGAAAGTACAGCGGGAACAGGTGGCCCAGCACCGCGCACACGCCAACCCAGGCCTGCTCCTGCAGGTCGAGGCCGGCAGCGCGGGCAAGCAATACGGGCAACAAGCCCTTGCACAGGTCGCCAAGCAGGGTCAGGATCGCCAGCTTGCGGCCTGCCAGGCGAAGCATGTTGGTGGCCCCGGCATTGCCTGAACCGCTGGCACGGGGGTCCGGGCTGCCGAAGAGGCGGCTCAGGACAATGGCGAAGGACAGCGAGCCGAGCAGGTAGGCGAGCAGCGCCAATAACCAAAACATGCTAACTATTCCGGGCGAGGACGCCCTGATTCTAACGGCGCCAGTCGCCCTTGTCGTGCTGTGGAGAGAAGTGCTTGGACAGAGTGTTCATCGAAGGCCTGGAAGTCGATACCGTCATCGGTGCCTATGACTGGGAGCGGGATATTCGCCAGTGCTTGCGCCTGGACCTAAGTTTTGCCTGGGACAACCGCCCGGCAGCGGCCGGCGACGATCTCAGCCTGGCGCTGGACTACGCCAGTGTTTCGGCGCGTATCCAGGCATTTTCCGAACAGGCACGCTTCGAGTTGGTAGAAACCTTCGCCGAGCGCCTGGTCGCGGTGCTGATGGAAGAATTCCAGATTCCGTGGGTGCGGTTGAAGCTGACCAAGCCAGGTGCGGTTCCGGCTGCCCGTGGCGGTGTTGGCGTGGAGATCGAGCGCGGATGTCTCTGAACACGGTTTACCTGGGCTTAGGCAGTAACATCGACCGGCATGCACACTTGTGTGCCGGGCTCGATGCCTTGGCGGGCATTCTTACCGACATGCGCTGTTCGCCAGCGTTCGAAAGCCAGGCGGTTGGGATCAAGAGTGGGCCGTTCATCAACTTCGTGGTGACCGGTAAGACCGATTTGCCGTTGATGGAGCTGGACCGCCGCCTCAAGTTCATCGAAGCCGACAACGGCCGTTACGCGCCAGAGCGTAAAGGGCTGCCGCTGGATATCGACGTGCTGCTGTATGACGATCTGCACGGCACGTTCGATGGGTTGGTGCTGCCGCGGGCCGAGATTTTGAAAAACGCGTTTGTGCTGTGGCCATTGTCGCTGCTGGCGCCAGAGCTGGTGCACCCGGGGGTGGGCAAGCCGATGGCGCAGGTGTGGCAGGAGGCGCGGATCGATCAGGTGTTGGCGCCGGTTGCCTTTGAGTGGCGCGGGTTGCAACTGACACCTGCCTGATCCGAACTCTTTTGTTGCCTGAGCGGGCCTCTTCGCGGGTAAACCCGCTCCCACAAGTACGCCGCTGCCCTCAGGTTTTGTGGGGTCTCTGTGGGAGCGGGTTTACCCGCGAAAGGGCCGGCTCAGGCAATCGATAAATCAGCCTTCTGCACCACTTTTGTAAGCAACAAGCGCCTTCAGCCGCTCACCTTTCAGCGCCTCCCCAAGCGCCTGCCCGGTCAGCCCAGCCTGCACCAGCGGCTTCACATCCACAGCCCTCGCCGCCACCGCTGCGCCCCGCAGGTAATCAGCCTGTGGATAAGCCCGCTCGCCCTGACGCGCACGCGCATCCATCTCGCAGGCGCTGAGGAAGTCGTCAAAACGCTGTGGCCGGCGGTACACATCGAACTTCTGCAACAGCCCCAGCAATGCCTCAGGATCCAGTTCAAAGGCCTGGTTGCAGTGTGTCAGGCAATCACCCACCAGCATGGCCAGCTCCTGACACTCGCGCGGTGCCTTGAAGCGCTGGCTGACCGCCTTGATTACAGCCGGCTGCAACTCGCGCAGCAGGCAAGCCCAGCGCACGTGCAGCGGTTGACCGTGCAGCGCAGCCTGCTCCAGGCCTGCCAGGGCGTGGGGGCTGTCGTTGAGCTCAGGCAGCAGCTCCTGCAAGGCGTCGCACGCGTGCAAGACCTCGAAGAACACCTGGGGTTGCGGCTCCATCAGCGCGCGCTCGATCTCTTTCCAGCTGCGCTCAGCGGTGAGCGCTTGCAGCTCGCCGGAGGCGCTGATCTGGCGCATCAGCGCCAGCGTCTCGTCAGCGACCTTGAAGCCGAGGGGGGCGTAGCGTGCGGCAAAGCGGGCAACCCGCAGCACCCGCAGCGGGTCTTCGGCGAATGCCGGGGAAACGTGGCGTAACAGGCGCCTGTCGAGATCTTCTTTGCCGTGGTAGGGGTCGTACAGCGTGCCCGCATCATCCTCCGCCATCGCATTGATGGTCAGGTCGCGGCGGATCAGGTCTTCTTCGAGGGTGACGTCGGGGCTTGCATGGAAGGTAAACCCGCCATACCCCCGCCCGCTCTTGCGCTCGGTGCGCGCCAGGGCATATTCCTCACCGCTTTTGGGGTGGATGAAAACCGGAAAATCAGCCCCCACCGGGCGATAGCCCAGGGCTTGCATCTGTTCGACGGTCGCGCCAACTACCAGCCAGTCGATATCGCTGACGGGGCGCCCGAGCAGGCGGTCGCGCACGGCGCCGCCGACTTTGTAGATGTGCATGTACAGCCTCCATAACTGCCCACAGGATAACCTGTTGGCAGTCATGCAGGGGCAGCAGTGCTAGAGGTGGTGGATGACGGCCAGGTCCATGCGGCCATAGTCGGCGCTTTCGCTGTGCTCGCCGCGGGGTGGCATGTGGTGGGTCTTCATGACCTGGTCGCCCTGAACGGTCTCCAGGTGGATGTCGAAGCCCCACAGGCGATGCAGGTGCTTGAGCACTTCCTCGGTCGAGTCGCCCAGTGGTTTGCGGTTGTGCTGTTGGTGGCGCAGGGTCAGTGAGCGGTCGCCGCGCCGGTCGATGCTCCAGATCTGCACGTTCGGTTCGCGGTTGCCCAGGTTGTATTGCGCCGCCAGCTGCTCGCGGATGACCCGATAACCGGTCTCATCATGGATGGCGGGCACCAGCAGGTCATCGCGCTGGTCGTCGTCCAGAATGCTGAACAGCTTGAGGTCGCGGATCACCTTGGGCGACAGGTACTGCAGGATGAAGCTTTCGTCCTTGAAGCTGCTCATCGCGAACTTGATGGTCGATAGCCAGTCACTGCCGGCAATGTCGGGGAACCAGTGGCGATCCTCCTCGGTAGGGTTTTCGCAGATCCGGCGGATGTCGGTGTACATCGCGAAGCCCAGCGCATAGGGGTTGATGCCGTTGTAGTACGGGCTGTCAAAGCCTGGCTGGAACACCACGCTGGTGTGCGATTGCAGGAACTCCATGATGAAACCGTCGGTGACCAGGCCTTCGTCGTACAGGTCGTTCATCAGGGTGTAGTGCCAGAAGGTAGCCCACCCTTCGTTCATGACCTGAGTCTGGCGCTGCGGGTAGAAATACTGGGCGATCTTGCGCACGATGCGCACCACTTCACGTTGCCAGGGCTCGAGCAGCGGGGCGTGTTTTTCGATGAAATAGAGGATGTTTTCCTGAGGTTCGGCGGGGAAGCGCGCATCATCGCGGTCGCCGCCTTTTTCTGCGCCCTTGGGAATGGTGCGCCACAGGTCGTTGATTTGCCGCTGCAGGTGCTCTTCACGCTCTTTTTGCCGGCGCCGTTCCTCTTCGGCGGAAATGGGGTAGGGGCGCTTGTAACGGTCGACGCCGTAGTTCATCAGGGCGTGGCAGGAGTCGATGAGGTCTTCGACCGCATCGATGCCGTGGCGCTCTTCACATTGGGCGATGTACTGCTTGGCGAACACCAGGTAGTCGATGATCGAACTGGCATCGGTCCAGGTGCGGAACAGGTAATTGCCTTTGAAGAAGCTGTTATGGCCGTAGCAGGCGTGAGCAATCACCAGCGCCTGCATGCACATGGTGTTTTCTTCCATCAGGTAGGCGATGCACGGATCGGAGTTGATCACGATTTCGTAGGCCAAGCCCATCTGGCCCCGACTGTAGGATTTTTCGGTGCTGAGGAACTGTTTGCCATAGGACCAGTGGTGGTAACCCAGCGGCATGCCGACCGAGGCGTAGGCATCCATCATCTGCTCGGCGGTGATCACTTCGATCTGATTGGGGTAGGTGTCCAGGGCGTAACGCTCGGCCAGACGACTGATTTCCCGGTCGTAAGTCTGGATCAGGTCGAACGTCCACTCGGACCCGGTGGAAATGGGTTGGCGTTTCTGAGCTCTGGCGGTCATGTGGCTAACCTGCGCTGGAAGAGTTCACGGAAGACCGGGTAGATGTCGCCGGCCGATACCAACTGCTGCTGGGCGAACGTGTCGGGGAAGCCCTCGCCGATTCGCTCGTACTCGTACCACAGCGCCTGATGCTCACGGGGGGTGATCTCAACGTAAGTGTAGTACTGCACGTGCGGCATGATCTGCTTGGAGAGGATCTCGCGGCAGATCGGCGAGTCGTCGTTCCAGTTGTCACCGTCAGAGGCTTGCGCGGCGTAGATGTTCCAATCGCTGGCCGGGTAGCGCTCGGCCATGATTTCCTGCATCAGCTTGAGTGCGCTGGAGACGATGGTGCCGCCGGTTTCCCGCGAGTAGAAGAACTCCTCTTCGTCCACTTCACGCGCACTGGTGTGGTGGCGGATGAAGACCACTTCGATACGGTCGTAATTGCGCTTGAGGAACAGGTACAACAGGATGAAAAAGCGCTTGGCGATGTCTTTGGTGGCCTGGGTCATGGAGCCGGACACGTCCATCAGGCAGAACATCACCGCTTTCGAACTGGGGTTGGGCTGCTTGACCAGCAGGTTGTACTTCAAGTCGAAGGTATCGAGGAAGGGCAGGCGGTTGATGCGCGCCTTGAGGCGTTCGATCTCTTGCTCGACTTCCTGGATGTCCGTGAAATTGTCAGGTTCCTCGACCTTCAGGCGGTCGAGTTCTTTCTGCGCCTCACGCAACAGGGCGCGGCTGCTGCCGGTCAGGGCGATACGCCGGGCATGGGCCGAACGCAGGGTGCGCACGATGTTGATGCGCGAGGGGTTGCCTTCGTTGGCGATACCGGCGCGTACGGTCTTGAAGGTGTCGGCACCGGTCAGGTGACGTTTGACCAGGTTGGGCAGTTCGAGGTCTTCGAACATGAACTCGAGAAACTCTTCCTGAGTGATCTGGAAGACGAATTCGTCCATGCCCTCGCCGGAGTTGCCGGCTTTGCCGCGGCCACCACCACCACCGCCCCCCTGAGGCCTGGGGATGTGTTCGCCGGCAGTGAATTCTTTGTTGCCAGGGTGCACGATGGTCTGCTTGCCGCCACGACCGTGGTGCAACACCGGTTCATCGATGTCCCGTCCCGGAATGCTGATTTGCTCGCCATGCTCCATGTCCATGATGGAGCGGCGGCTCACGGCCTCTTCGACGGCCTTCTTGATGTGGTCACGGTAGCGCCGCAGAAAACGCTGGCGGTTGACCGTGCTCTTGTTCTTGCCGTTCAGGCGTCGGTCGATTACGTAGCTCATGGTCCCTCCGGTAGCTGGGAACAGCTGCACGCTTCAAGCTACGAGCTGCACGTAAAAGCAGCTGCCGCCGCCCGAGGCTGGCACTGCAGCCTTGGGCGTGCGGTGTGTAGCTTGCCGCTTTATTGCGATTTCCTGACCCGCAGGTACCATTCCGACAGCAGACGAACCTGCTTGTCGGTGTAGCCACGCTCCACCATCCGGGTGACGAAGTCGTTGTGTTTCTTCTGGTCTTCCTTGCTGGCCTTGGCATTGAAGCTGATGACCGGCAGCAAGTCTTCGGTGTTGGAGAACATTTTCTTCTCGATCACCACCCGCAGCTTTTCATAGCTGAGCCAGCTCGGGTTCTTGCCGTTGTTGTTGGCGCGTGCGCGCAGTACGAAGTTGACGATCTCGTTGCGGAAGTCTTTCGGGTTGCTGATGCCGGCCGGCTTCTCGATCTTTTCCAGCTCTTCGTTGAGGGCAATGCGGTTGAGGATCTCGCCGGTTTCCGGGTCGCGGTATTCCTGGTCCTGGATCCAGAAGTCGGCGTACAGCACATAGCGGTCGAAGATGTTCTGGCCGTATTCGCTGTAGGACTCCAGGTAAGCGGTCTGGATTTCCTTGCCGATGAACTCGATGTAGCGCGGCGCCAGGTATTCCTTCAGGTAGCGCAGGTAGCGTTCGCGCACTTCGGCCGGGAACTGTTCCTGTTCGATTTGCTGTTCGAGCACGTACAGCAGGTGAACCGGGTTGGCTGCGATTTCGTGTGGGTCGAAGTTGAAGACTTTGGAGAGGATCTTGAACGCGAAGCGGGTCGACAGGCCGTTCATGCCTTCGTCGACACCTGCCGAGTCGCGGTATTCCTGGATCGACTTGGCCTTCGGATCGGTGTCCTTTAGGTTTTCGCCATCGTAGACGCGCATCTTCGAATAGATGTTGGAGTTCTCTGGCTCTTTGAGGCGTGAGAGCACGGTGAACTGGGCCAGCATCTTGAGGGTGTCGGGCGCACAGTGGGCCTTGGCCAGCGAGCTGTTGACCAGCAGTTTGTCGTAGATCTTGATCTCGTCACTGACGCGCAGGCAGTAGGGCACCTTGACGATGTAGATCCGGTCGATGAAGGCTTCGTTGTTCTTGTTGTTACGGAACGTGTGCCACTCCGATTCGTTGGAGTGGGCCAGCAGGATACCGGTGTAGGGAATCGCCCCCAGCCCTTCGGTACTGTTGTAGTTACCTTCCTGGGTCGCCGTAAGCAGTGGGTGCAGGACCTTGATCGGCGCCTTGAACATCTCGACGAATTCCATCAGGCCCTGGTTGGCCCGGCACAGCGCGCCCGAATAGCTGTAGGCGTCGGCATCGTTCTGTGGGTATTCCTCGAGCTTGCGGATGTCCACCTTGCCGACGAGGGCAGAGATGTCCTGGTTGTTCTCATCGCCAGGTTCGGTCTTGGCAATGGCGATCTGGTTGAGGATCGACGGATAGAGTTTGACCACTTTGAACTTGGAGATGTCGCCGCCGAACTCCTGCAGGCGCTTGGTGGCCCAGGGCGACATGATGGTGTTCAGGTAGCGCCGTGGGATCCCAAACTCTTCCTCGAGAATGGCCCCATCTTCGGTGGCGTTGAACAAGCCCAGTGGCGATTCGAATACAGGTGAGCCCTTGATGGCGTAGAAGGGCACCTTTTCCATCAGTTGCTTGAGCTTTTCGGCCAGCGACGACTTGCCGCCACCTACCGGGCCCAGCAGGTAAAGGATCTGTTTCTTCTCTTCCAGGCCCTGCGCCGCATGGCGGAAGTACGACACGATCTGGTCGATGCATTCTTCCATGCCATGGAAGTCTTCAAAGGCCGGATAGCGCCTGATCACCTTGTTGGAGAAGATCCGCGATAGCCTGGAATTGTTAGAGGTGTCGACAAGCTCCGGTTCGCCGATGGCCAGCAACAGCCGTTCTGCCGCCGATGCGTAGGCGCTGCGATCCTGCTTGCACAGCTCGAGGTACTCCTGCAGCGAAAGTTCTTCCTGGCGGGTGGACTCGAAACGTTGTTGGAAGTGGCTAAAAATGCTCATGACGTCACCTCGCTCGATACGTGGAGACGACGCCGGATCAGTCAGCTGATGCTGGCATGCAACCGGGTTCGCCGATTGCTGTATACCCCCCAGAACACCCTTGAAACGCTACCGATGACCCGCACGCCGGTGTACCGGCTCTCCCCTTTTTTGGATGGCCTGGGCTTAAGGATAGTTGGTAATACGCAAGGTCAAGGGCGTGAGGCCGAGAAGTTGCTCGCGACCGTTCGTCAGGTGAGCCGCGAGCCCGCATGGGGCGCGGGCTGCAGTAAAAATGAAAAAATTATTCGGCAGCGCCTTGGGCGGTCTCGGCCGGGTAGGTGGCGCGCCACAGCTCAAAGCCGCCATCGACGCTGTACACCTCTGAAAAGCCCTGGCCCGCCAGGTAGGCGGCAGCGCTCTGGCTGGAATTGCCGTGGTAGCAGACCACCAGGGTCGGTGCATCGAGGTCGGCGTTGCGGATGAAATCGGCGACCGAATGGTTGTCCAGGTGGGTGGCGCCGCTGATGTGGCCGGCGGCAAAGGCTTGTGGGTCGCGAATGTCGACCACTACCGCACCTTGCGCGCGCAGGGCCAGAGCCTGCTCGGGAGGGATGCGTTTGAATTCGCTCATGGCTACGGTTTCCTTCAGGGCTGATCGTTGATTCTAGTGGGTTGTGCCGGCGGGCGTACGGTGCCGTCGTCGGAACAGTCACAGCGATGGTATTCACCGCTGTCGACGTTGTAGAGGGTCATGGCACCGCCCCACACGCAACCGGTGTCCAGGGCGATGATGCCGGGCTCGTCGACGCGCCCTTCAAGGGCGGCCCAATGGCCGAAGATGATCTTCACGTGGCGTGAACGGCGGTCCTTGTGCGCATACCAGGGCTTGTAGCCTTTGGGGGCGGTGCCCAGGCCTTCCTTGCTCTTGAGGTCGAGCTTGCCCTCGGGCGTGCAGAAGCGCATGCGCGTGAGGTAGTTGGTGATCACCCGCAGGCGCTCGATGCCGGTGAGGTTCTTGCTCCACTTGTTGGGCTCGTTGCCGTACATGCCGTCGAGGTAAAGCTTGAGCCGGCCGTCGTCGCGCAGTGCTTCCTCGACTTCGGCGGCGAGCTCCAGGGCTCTGCCCAGGGTCCATTGTGGCGGTATGCCGGCATGCACCATGGCAATGCCGCGGGGCTCGTCGTAGTGCAGCAGTTTTTGCCGGCGCAGCCAGTCGAACAGCAGGTCGGCATCCGGCGCTTCGATGATTTCGCGCAGGGTGTCGCTTTTTTTCAGGCGTTCGACGTTGTGCCAGGCGGCCAGCAGGTGCAGGTCATGGTTGCCCAGTACGCAGACCAGCGACTGGCGGATCGAGTAGAGGAAACGCAGGGTCTCCAGCGATTCGGGGCCACGATTGACCAGGTCGCCGACCAGCCACAGGCGGTCGACGGCGGGGTTGAAGCGAACACGTTCGAGCAGGCACTTGAGCGGTTGCAGGCAGCCTTGCAGGTCACCGACGGCGTACGTTGCCATCAGTGCAGGGCCCCAGGTACCGCCAGGCGGAAAGGCGCAATCTCGGCGTCGAAGCGTTTACCGTCTTCGGCGAACATCTGGTAGCTGCCCTGCATGGTGCCCACGCGGGTGCTGATGACCGCGCCGCTGCTGTAGGTGTGGCTCTGGCCCGGGTCGATGTTAGGTTGCTGGCCGACCACGCCGGCGCCGCGCACTTCTTCGACTTCACCGTCGCCGTTGGTGATCAGCCAGTGCCGGGACAGCAACTTGGCTGTGACAGAACCGTTGTTTTGCACGGTGATGGTGTAGGCGAAAGCGAAACGACTGTTTTCGGGGTCGGATTGTTCTTTGAGGTAACGGGTCACGACGCTGACGTCGATCTGGTAACGGGGATCGGACATGCAAAGGCCTTGGGCGAACTGACGCAATAATGCAGTCTAGGCCATTGGCGGGGGGGAGGGCCAGCGGTGTGGTCGCGGGCAGGTATGTGCAGGCGGGGTGGGGTGGCAGTGCCGGCCTCTTCGCGGGCAAGTCGGACCGCGAAGAGGCCGTAAAAGGCGCTAATCAGGCTTGCTGATCGGCCAACTGGTCAGCCAGGCGCACGAAGGCGGCCAGGTCCAGCTGTTCAGGCCGCAGGCTGCCATCTACGCCAGCGGCTTCGATCGCCTGGCTGTCGAGCAGGCCTTTAAGGGTGTTGCGCAGTGTCTTGCGGCGCTGGTTGAAGGCTTCGCGAACGACACGCTCCAGCAGCAGGTGGTCCTTGGCCGGGAACGGCAGCACTTCATGTGGCACCAGGCGCACGATGGCCGAGTCCACCTTCGGCGGCGGGTTGAACGCGCCAGGGCCAACGTTGAACAGGTGTTCGACCCGGCAGTGGTACTGCACCATGATCGACAGGCGGCCCCAATCACCGCCACCTGGGCCTGCGGCCATGCGCTCGACCACTTCCTTCTGCAGCATGAAGTGCATGTCGCGGATCAGGCCGGCATGGCTGAGCAGGTGGAAGATCAGCGGGGTGGAGATGTTGTAGGGCAGGTTGCCGACCACCTTGAGGCTGCGCGGTGGCACACCCAGCTGGTTGAAGTCGAACTTCAGGGCGTCGCCCTGGTGCAGGCGGAAGTTGTCGCGCCCGGCAAACTTGTGCTGCAGGATCGGCACCAGGTCCTTGTCCAGCTCCACTACGTCCAATTGCGCGCCGCTGCCCAGCAGGCCCTCGGTGAGGGCGCCCTGGCCCGGGCCGATTTCCAGCAGGTGTTCACCTGCCTTGGCGTTGATGGCGCGCAGGATGCGGTCGATGATGCCGGCGTCGTGCAGGAAGTTCTGGCCGAAGCGCTTGCGCGCCCGGTGTTGGTATTGCTCGTTCATGGTCGGTTCTCGGCCATCTGGTAGGCGGTTTCCAGCGCGACCCGCAGGCTGCCGGTGTCGACCTTGCCGGTGCCGGCCAGGTCCAGGGCGGTGCCGTGGTCGACCGACGTGCGGATGATCGGCAGGCCCAAGGTCACATTGACTGCGGCGCCGAAACCTTTGTACTTGAGTACAGGCAGGCCTTGGTCGTGGTACATCGCCAGCACTGCGTCGCAGTGCTCCAGATATTTGGGGGTAAACAGGGTATCGGCCGGCAGCGGTCCGCGCAGGTCCATGCCTTCGGCACGCAGGCGGGCCAGTGTCGGTTCGATGATGTCGATTTCTTCGCGGCCCAGATGGCCGCCTTCTCCGGCGTGCGGGTTGAGGCCGCACACCAGGATGCGAGGGTTGGCAATGCCGAACTTATCGCGCATGTCGGCATGCAGGATGCGGGTGACACGCTCGACGCGTTCGGCCGTGATGGCGTCGGCAATGTCGCGCAGTGGCAAGTGCGTGGTCACCAGGGCCACGCGCAGGCCACGGGTCGCCAGCATCATCACCACCTGTGCGGTGTGGGTCAGCTCGGCCAGAAACTCGGTATGCCCGGAGAAGGCAATGCCGCTTTCGTTGATCACACCCTTGTGCACCGGGGCGGTGATCATCCCGGCGAAATGCCCGTCGAGGCAGCCGTTGCCGGCGCGGGTCAGGGTTTCCAATACGAAGCCAGCATTGGCCTTGTCCAGTTGCCCTGCCGTCACGGCGGTGGCCAAGGGCGTATCCCACACGTACAGGCTGCCCGCAGGCGCGGGCTGGTCGGGCCAGTGCCCCGGCGCTACCGGCAGCAGGTTGACGGCCAGCCCCAGCTGCGTGGCCCGCTCGGCGAGCAGGTCACGGCTGGTGATGGCGATCAGGGGGTGGGGCTGGGCGTCTGCGGCGAGCAGCAAGCACAGGTCAGGGCCTATGCCAGCTGGCTCGCCGGGGGTGACGGCGAAGCGCAGGGGCTTCACTGGGCGGCCTGGTCGGCGCCAGGCAGCTTGATTTCAACGTAGGCTTCGTCGCGGATCTGGCGCAGCCAGGTCTGCAGCTCTTCGTCGTACTTGCGGTTGCGCAGCACATTCATGGCCTGCTGCTCGCGTGCCTGCTCGGTGCTGTCGGTGGCGCGGCGGCCCAGCACTTCCAGAACATGCCAGCCGTACTGGGTTTTGAACGGCTTGGTCACCACACCTTGCTGGGCGGTGGCCATCTGCTCGCGGAACTCCGGTACCAGGCTGTTCGGGTCGACCCAGTTGAGGTCGCCGCCGTTGAGTGCGGAGCCCGGGTCTTCCGAGAAGCTCTTCGCCAGCTCGCCGAAGTCTTCGCCGTTCTGAATACGGTCGTACAGGCGCTCGGCCAGCTGCTTGGTGGCCGCTTCGCTGCGGATTTCGCTCGGCTTGATCAGGATGTGGCGGACATGCACTTCGTCACGCAGCACGTTCTCGCCGCCGCCACGCTTCTCCTCGAGTTTGAGCAGGATGAAGCCGTTGGGGATGCGGATTGGCTGGGTTATGTCGCCGACCGACATGTTGCTGAGCATCTTGGCGAAGTCAGGTGGCAGCTGGCCGGCTTTACGCCAGCCCATTTCACCACCCTCAAGGGCGTTTTCGCTGGCCGAGTTGGCAATCGCCACCTGGCCGAAGTCCGCGCCCTGGCGCAGTTGCTGGTAGAGCTCACCGACCTTGCGCGCCGCTTTCTGGATGTCGTCCGAATTGGCGGCTTCTGGGGTCGGGATGAGGATGTTGGCCAGGCGGTACTCTTCCGAGAGCTGCATCTTGCCCAGGTCCGAGTTCAGGTAGTTTTTCACTTCCTGCTCGGAAACCTGAATGCGCTCGGCCACACGGCGCTGACGCACGCGGCTGATGATCATTTCGCGCTTGACCTGCTCGCGCGCGTCGTCGAACGACAGACCATCATGGGCGAGGGCTGCGCGGAACTGGTCCAGCGACATGCCGTTGCGCTGGGCAATGGTGCCGATGGCCTGGTTCAGCTCCTCATCGGTGATGCGGATACCGGAGCGCTCGCCGATCTGCAACTGCAGGTTCTCGACGATCAGGCGCTCGAGCACCTGCTGTTCCAGGGCGCTGGTCGGTGGCACACCGGCGCCACGCTTGGCGATGGTTTGCTGAACTTCGTGGACGCGCTGGTCCAGTTGGCTCTGCATGACCACGTCGTTGTCGACGATGGCCACCACTTTGTCCAGGGGTTGTACCGCGGCATGCACCGCGCCACTCAGCAATGCAGCGCCCAGCAACACTGGGCGCAGACGATCAATAAGCTTGGTCTTCACGTGTACGGTAACCTTGAATGCCTTCGTCGAGGAAAGATTCGACCTTGTTGCCTACTACACCACCGAGGCCTTTCAGCACGATCTGCAGGAAGATACCGTGGTCGCCTTTTTCGTTCTGCGGGAGTGCCTGGCTGAAGTCGTCGTAGTCGATCCAGTAACGGTTGACCAGGCGCAGCTTCCAGCAGCAGTTGTCGTATTCGAAACCGCCCATGGCTTCCAGGGTGCGGTTGCGGTTGTAGTCATGCTGCCAGCGAGCGATCACGCTCCACTGTGGAACGATCGGCCAGATGACCGAGAAGTCATGCTGTTGGATCTTGTAGTAATCCTTGATGTAGTTCGGATCACCAGGCGTGCCGTAGTCGCCGCCACCCACTTTCCAGGTACCCGTGGTCGAGTCGTAGGCAATGGTGTCGTTGCGGTAGCGGTAGCCGAGGTTGACGATCTTGTTCGGATTGTCTTCAGGCTGGTAGTGGAACATCGCGCTGCCCGAGCGGGTGCTGCGGCTGTCCGGGTCCCAGTTGAAGTCCGAGTTGAAGCGCCAGTCGCGGTTGAAGTTGTAGCTGTACAGCAGTGCGTACGGCGACACGTCAGACTGCGAGTCTTTACGGGTGCGGTAGTCGATGCCTGGCAGTTGGACTTTGCGGTCCTTGAAGTACAGCGCCTGACCGATGCTGAAGCTCTGACGCTCGAAGCCGTTGTCTTCGATCCAGCGCGTGGTCACGCCCAGCGACAGCTTGTTCTCGTCGCCGATGCGGTCGGTACCGCTGAAGCGGTTGTCGCGGAACAGCGAGTCGTAGCTGAACAGGGTTTCGCCCGAGTCGAACAGCGGGATGTCCTTCTGGTCCTCGTAAGGGACGTAGAGGTAGAACATGCGCGGTTCGAGGGTCTGGCGGTAGTTGGTACCGAACATCGACGTGTTGCGATCGAAGTACAGGCCGCTGTCGACGCTGAAAATCGGAACGTCGCGGTTCAGGCTGCTGTTGAAGTCGCCGTTGAGCGCGACCGAGGCTGGGTTGTTGGCGATGTCGCTCTTGCCCTTGCCATCCAGATCGAGGTCATAGTGGGTGTACATGTACTTAAGCTTCGGCGTGATGTAGCCGTAGCTGGCTTGCATAGGCAAGCTCATGGACGGGGCAACGTTCAGTCGCGTGCCGTTGGCGCGGGCAACACCGAAGATGTTCTCGTCCAGTCGACGGCCAGGAACGCCGGCACTTGCGTCCGGGTTGCCATCTTTGTCGAGTACGAAGTCGTTTTTCAGGTCACGATCAAAGCGAACCGCTTCAGTCTCATACCCAAAATTCAAACCACCCGGCTGGAACGGCAGTGCGCCATTGAGGGTGATCTGCGGCAGACGGTCATACGGCGTGATCTGCGAGATGGTCGCCATCTCGTAGGCATGCACGTTCAACCGTGCGGTATAGCTGTCGCCACGGTAGGTCAGGGCACCCTGCTGGTTGAGCAGGTCACGGCTTTCGACGCCGATCTGGTCGGACTCCAGGTCCTGGAAGTAGAACGGGTCGCTGATGTCGGTGTAGTCCACCTCGGTCATCAGGCGCTCATCCAGCCCGCCCTTGTGCTGCCAGTTGACCATCCAGCGCTGATCTTTGTAGTCAGTCTGGTCTTTACGGTCGTCGTCCTTGTCGTTCAGGTACGCGCCGCCGAACTGGCCTTCGCTGGATGGGGTCAGGTAGCGGAACTCACCTTCCATCAGCAGGCCGCGCTTGGTCATGTAGCGCGGGTACAACGTGGCGTCATAGTTGGGCGCCAGGTTGAAGTAGTACGGCGTGACCAGCATGAAGCCGGTGTCGCTGCTGCTGCTGAACGACGGCGGCAGGAAGCCGGACTGGCGACGGTCGTCGATCGGGAAGTAGATGTACGGTGTGTAGAACACCGGGAAATCCTTGACCCGCAAGGTGACGTTGGTCGCGGTACCGAAGCCGGTCGCCGGGTTCAGGGTGATGTTGTTGCCCTTCAGCTGCCAGGCGTTGCTGCCCGGTTCGCAGGTGGTGTACGTACCGTCTTTCAGACGGATGATGGCGTTTTCGCCACGCTTGGCGTACAGGGCGTTGCCGCGAATGTGCGACTTGTGCATCACATATTCGGCGTTGTCGACCTGGGCTTCACCCGTGTCGAGCTGGATCTGCGCCTCGTCACCCACTACCAGCGAGCCGTTGTCACGGATCTTGACGTTGCCCTTGAGCTCGCCACGGTTTTCGGTCTGGTAGAGGTTGGCCTCGTCGGCCTCGGCCTGCATGCTGCCTTGGCGCATGACCACGTTACCGGCGAGGGTAGCGATCTGCTGCTCCTGCTGGTACTTGGAAACCTTGGCATTGATGTAGGTCGGCGATTCGTCCTTGGGCGTGGTGTCGGCCATGCCTGGGCGGGTCGGCTCGATGTACGCGCCACCGCAGTACGGGCCGGTTTCGGCCAGCTGGGCTGCGGTGAGCTTGTCACGGGGGACCCAGTCCAGGTGGCTGTAGTCTTCGCTGCGCGACTTCAGGCCACGGCCCTTGGCCTCGGTGACCAGCATCGGTTTGTCCGCGGTTTCGGCCTCGGCCGCCTGGGCCTCGGTGCCGGAACTGAGGGCAGCACCCTCGTGCACCGGACGCGGCGGCAGGTTGTTGACTGGAGTCTTGGGCTTGCAGTCCCAACCGCCGGAGGCGGACACTTGGCAGTCGAACTGTTCGGCTGCCACGACGTACGACGTGGCCAGAGGTTGCAGGGCCAGCAAACCGCCGGTGACCAGCAACGGAAACTTTCTACGAAACGCGGGGGATTTCAATGCCATCTTATTAGTCCGGGCTTCCTGCGTGCCATCTGCCCGCGTGTGGGGCCGCACGCCTCTCGATGGTCTGAAAAAGATGCTGGATAATAAAGCATGACCCGCTTGACGGCTAGGGCCGTCGGAGACCCTTGTAATGCCTGATCACGATGTACGCTTGCAACAACTGACTGTCTGGCTCGATGAGCAGCTCAACAATCTTTTTCTGAAAAACGCCTGGGGCGAAGTGCCAGCAGGTAGCCTGACGGCCGCCAGTAGCGATGCGAGCTTCCGTCGCTACTTCCGCTGGCAGGGCGCTGGGCGCAGTTTCGTGATCATGGACGCCCCGCCGCCGCAGGAGAACTGCCGACCGTTCGTCGCCATCGATCACCTGCTGGCCAGTGCCGGTGTGCATGTGCCAGTGATCCATGCAGAAGACCTGGAGCGCGGTTTCCTGCTGCTGGGCGACCTGGGCCATCAGACATACCTGGACATCATTGATGCCGACAACGCCGATGCCCTGTTCAGTGACGCCATTGATGCGCTGCTGGCGTTCCAGCGCCTGCCGATGAATGCGCCACTGCCGAGCTACGACGATGCCTTGCTGCGTCGTGAAGTTGAACTGTTCCCGGAGTGGTACGTCGGGCGGGCGCTTGGCCTGACCCTCACCGAAGCCCAGCAAGCCACTTGGCAGCGTGTGAGCCAGGCGCTGATCGACAGTGCCCTGGCCCAGCCCAAGGTGCTGGTGCACCGCGACTACATGCCGCGCAACCTGATGCAGAGCACGCCAAACCCAGGCGTGCTGGACTTCCAGGACGCCGTTTACGGCCCGGTCACCTACGACATCACCTGCCTGTTCAAGGATGCCTTCCTCAGCTGGCCACAGGCCCGTGTCGAAGCCTGGCTGCGGGATTACTGGCAAAAGGCGCAGGCGGCCGGCATTCCGGTACAGGCCGACTTCGAGGCGTTCCACCGTGCCAGCGACCTGATGGGCGTGCAGCGCCACCTCAAGGTCATCGGTATTTTCGCCCGCATCTGCCACCGCGACGGCAAGCCACGTTACCTGACAGACGTCCCGCGCTTCTTCGCCTATATAGATGAAGTGATCAAGCGCCGCCCCGAGTTGGCGGAGCTGGGTGAACTGATCGCGGACCTCCAGGCCGGAGCGCGTGCATGAAGGCGATGATCCTGGCGGCAGGCAAGGGCGAGCGCATGCGCCCTTTGACCTTGCATACCCCAAAACCCCTGGTGCCCGTCGCCGGTCAGCCGCTGATCGAATACCACCTGCGCGCCTTGGCGGCTGCGGGGGTTACCGAGGTGGTGATCAACCATGCCTGGCTCGGCCAGCAGATCGAAGATCACCTGGGCGATGGCAGCCGCTTCGGCCTGAGCATCCGCTATTCACCCGAGGGCGAGCCGCTGGAAACCGGTGGCGGGATCTTCAAGGCCCTGCCGTTGCTGGGCGAGGCGCCGTTTCTGCTGATCAATGGTGACGTCTGGACCGACTACGATTTCGCTCGCCTGAAAGCGCCGCTTGCGGGCCTGGCGCATCTGGTGCTGGTCGACAACCCTGGCCATCACGGCCGTGGCGACTTCCGCCTGGTAGCCCAGCAGGTGGTGGATGGCGACGACGCACCGGGTACCCTGACCTTCAGTGGCCTGTCGGTGCTGGACCCGGCGTTGTTCGCCAGTTGCCAGCCGGGTGCTTTCAAGCTGGCACCCCTGCTGCGTCAGGCCATGGCGCAGGGCAAGGTCAGTGGTGAGCACTACCGTGGCCATTGGGTCGACGTCGGTACGCTCGAGCGCCTGGCGCAGGCTGAACGCCTGATCGGCGAGCGCGCCTGACATGTGGTGGCCAAGCACGGTAATTGGTGCCGGGGCCGGTTTTGCCGTCGCCAGCATCCCGGGCGCCCTGCTCGGTGCCCTGGTAGGGCAGGCCATGGACCGGCGCCTGCAGGTGCGCGGCTGGGAGGACCTGCGCGAGCGCTTGGGCGGGCGCCCGGCCTTGCGTGACGAAGAATTGCTGTTCGTGCTGCTGGGCAGGCTGGCCAAGTGCGATGGCCGGGTTGCCGAGCAGCATATCCAGCAGGCACGCCAAGAGATGGTGCGCCTGGACCTGGCCGACGCGGCCCGGCTGCGGGCGATTGCCGCGTTCAACCGCGGCAAGGCCGGCAAGGACCGACTGGCCGGCCACCTGCGTCGTATCCGCGAGCAGCCGCATGCCGCCGAAGGGACCTTGCGCGCCTGTTGGCGCATGGTCTGGGCCGACGGCAAGGTCGGCGCCAAAGAGCGCGACTTGCTGTTGGACTGGGGGCAGACGCTGGGCTTGAGCCGGCGGCAGGTACAAGCCATGTCGCTGGAGTACGAGCCGCGCAAGTCCGGGCTGGACGGCGGCACCATGACGTACGCGGCAGCCATGCGCCTGCTGGCCGTGGAGGCAGATACCGAGGGCGACAAGGTCAAGCAGGCTTATCGCCGGCTGGTTAGCCGCCATCACCCGGACAAGCTGGCGGGCAGCGGTGCCACGGATGCCCAGGTGCGTGCAGCGACCGAGCGGACCCGGGAGTTGCATCAGGCGTATGCGCTGATTCGCAAGCGGCGGGGGTTGTAGAAAAGCGGGGGCGCTTTGCGCCCCTTTTCGCGGCGCAAGGCCGCTCCCACAAGTGCTGTGCATCCCTCGGGCTTTGCGCGAACTTGTGGGGGCGGCCTTGTGTCGCGAAAGGGATGCAAAGCACCCCATCGATTTCAGCTCACTCTTGCGGGTTCATCCACCCGCGCACCCGGCGGAACAATTGTTCCTGTTCAGCGGCCTTGTTACCGGGCATGGCAATCAGCGACAACTGGCGGTATTGGCTGTCCTTCTGCCGTTTGCTGGCCTGCAAACGCAGTTCCGCTGCACGGCGATCGCCCGTGCGGGTGGCATAATACACGTCGGCGGTCGGCACCTTGAGGGTCGGCGCAAGGCTTTCCAGGTCATGTTCCACCCGGGCCGGCGTCTGCGCGGCGATCATCACCAGCTTTTGCACCTGCGCGGGTTGTTTCTCGCTCAGGTAGCGGGCTGCCCAGTACGCGCCACTGCCATGGCCGATCAGCACGATGCTGCGTGAGTCATGCTGTTGCGCGTAAGCCACCGCCGCGTCGAGGCGGGCGAAGATACGTTCGGCGTCGGCCGGGTCATTCTGCTCGCTGGCCTGTGCGGCATCGGTGCTTTCTGCCGTGTCGGGGTCGGCGGCAGTCGCCTGGGCGACGTTGGCATTGGCATCGGTCGGTGTGTCTTTGGCGGGCGCTGTTTCGCCCTCGTCCTTGGCAGGGGCCGCTGCGGGCTTGGCTTCGACACGCGCCTGCGGGCTGTCGGTAAGCAGGTCGGGCAGGCTGACGCTGAGGCTGTGCCAGCCCACATCGGGGAACTTGCGCCGCAACGGGCCGACGGCGTTCGGCCAGTCGGCCGTCTCACCGGCACCGGGCACGAGGATCACCGCACCTTTGGGGTCGTTGCTGTTGGCCGGCTTCCACAGTGCCAGGAAGCTTTCGGCACCCGCCTGCAGGGTTTGCTGCTCGGCCTTGGGCACCAGGCGCTCCAGGGCCAGGGCGTCTTCCTGGCTGCGTTCCAGCAGGGGCGGGCGGGTGGCTTCGGCCGGTGGGGCCTCGGCGGTGGTCGGTGGTTTTTCAGCGTCGGCGGCCATGGCACCGAGCGGAAGGATCGAGGCTAGGCAGCACATTGCCAGCGTCGTGCGATAAAGTGTGGACATGCGTCAACCCAAGGCCAGAATGATACCGGCAGCCTAATAGTATTTGCCCGCGACGGCCATGTTAGGGCCGCCCTTGCCAAGACGAGCGTGTAGATGAAGCGAATGCGTCGCCTGTTGGTTATCGGCTGCTTGTGGCTACCCTTGATCGCCTTGGCAAGGCCTGAAGCCGTGCCGAGCGTTGCCCTTGAGCCCGCGCAACAGCAGTGGTTGGACACCCACCGCAGCCTGCGTGTCGGCCTGGTGCTGCAAGCGCCTTATGCGCAGTTCGACCGGCGCTTGCAGCAACTGTACGGGGCCAACGTCGAGTTGGTGAACGCGTTGGCGCAGGCACTGAGGCTGGACCTCACCTGGCGCAACTTTGCCGACCAGGCCAGCCTGGAGCACGCGTTGCAGGCCGGTGAAATCGATTTCGCCCCCGGCCTGACACAAACCCCGGCAAGCCTGCGCCTGTGGCTGTTCAGCGACCCGTACATGCGCGTGCCGCAACTGGTGGTCGGCCCACGCACAGGCGCCATGGCCGTCGAGCTGGAAAAACTCGAACCCGATCAGCGCGTCGCGGTGCGCATGCCCAGCCCATTGGCGGACTACCTGCGCAGCAACTACGGCACGCTCAACCTGCAGGGCGTGCCCAACGAGCGCGAGGCCTTGCAGTTGGTCGTGGGTGGCCAGGCCAGCTACGCGGTGCTCGATGAAGCCCAGCTCAGCCGCCTGTCGCGTGAAAGCGAGTTCGGCGAGCTGGCGGTGGTTGGCGATATTGGCCTGCCGCAGCTGCTGCGGGTGGGGTCGCGGCGCGACTGGCCGTTGCTGGCCGACGTGCTCGAACGGGGCCTGCAGGCCATGCCGGCCAAGGCCTTGGAGCAACTTCACCAACGCTGGTTGCAACCCAAGTACCCACGCTTGAGCGAGTCGGCAGGCTTCTGGCAAAACCTCGCCATGCTGTTTGGCATGTTGTTGCTGTGTGCGCTGGCCACGTTGATCTGGCAGCGCCGCCAGCAGCGCCAACTGGAACGTAGCCTGCTGGCCGCCCGCGAGAACCTGGCTGAGCGCCAAGTGCGTGAAGAGGCGCTGCGGCTGAGCCAGTTCGCCATCGACCAGAGCACCGTGGGCATTTTGTGGGTCAATTGGGACAGCCATGTCCGTTATGCCAACCATGCCGCAGAGCGCATGCTGGGCTATGGTGAGGGCGCGTTGCTGGAACGCCCGCTGAGCGACTTCGAGCCAAACCTGAACATGGACCGCTGGCTGGAGCTTTGGCGCGGCGCGCGGGCGGGGGAAGGGGGTGTGGGGCAATTCGAGACCCACTGCCAGCGCGCCGACCTCAGCGTGTTGCCGGTGGAGCTTTCGTTAAGCTTCCTGCGTTTTCGTGATGCCGAGTACCTGGTGGTGTACATCGCCGATGTCACCGAGCGCCACCGCGCACTGGCAGCGCTGCGCGAAAGTGAAGCGCGCCTCAAAGGCATCGCCGGCAACGTGCCGGGGCTGGTGTTCCGGCTGGAACGTGACCCGGCCGAAGGCGACCTGGAGTTCCCCTACATTAGCGAAGGCAGCGAGGCCTTGGTCGGCTACGCACCTGCCGAAATCCAGCACCCCCACATGGGCCTGCGCAACCTGGTGCACCCCGAAGACCGCAGCGACTATCACCGGGTGCAGGACCTGGCCCTGGCCAGCAACCAGGACTGGTCCTGGCAAGGGCGCATCCTCACGCGCCAGGGGGAACAGCGTTGGGCCGACATCAAGGCCAGTACCCGGCGCCTGGCCGATGGCCGGGTGGTGTGGGACGGTATCGTCTGGGATATTACCCAGGGCAAGCGGGCAGAACTGGCGTTGGCGCGTTCCCAAGAGCAACTGCGCGAACTGTCGGCGCACCTGGAGAGCGTGCGCGAAGAAGAAAAGGCCCGCATCGCCCGCGAAGTGCACGATGAGCTGGGGCAGATGCTGACCGTGCTCAAGCTCGAAGTCTCGATGTGTGAGCTGGCCTTTGCCGAGCTGGATCCGGGGCTTAACGAGCGTTTGTCGAGCATGAAGCGCCTGATCGCGCAGCTGTTCCAGCTGGTGCGCGATGTGGCCACGGCATTGCGCCCGCCCATTCTCGACGCTGGTATCGCCTCGGCCATCGAGTGGCAAGCACGGCGTTTCGAGGCGCGTACACAGATTCCCTGCCTGGTGCAGGTACCGGATAATCTGCCAGCATTGAGTGATGCCAAGGCGACCGGGCTGTTTCGTATCCTTCAGGAGGCGCTGACCAACGTCATGCGCCATGCCCAGGCGCACAGCGTAGAGATCGAGCTGGTGCGTGAAGCGGGGCAATTGCGCATGACCGTCAGCGACGACGGCACGGGTTTTTGCCGCGATCAGACCCGGCCCACCTCGTTCGGCCTGGTGGGCGTGCGCGAGCGCGTGCTGATGCTGGGTGGCAGCATGACGCTGGACAGTGAACCGGGCGAGGGCACCAGCCTGAGCGTGGCCATTCCGTTGGAGTAGGAGACCGATCGTGATTCGAGTGCTGGTGGCGGAAGACCACACCATTGTCCGTGAAGGCATCAAGCAATTGATTGGCCTGGCCAAGGACATGCAAGTGGTGGGCGAGGCCGGCAATGGCGAGCAGTTGCTCGAAGCCTTGCGCCATATGCCGTGTGAAGTGGTGTTGCTGGATATCTCGATGCCCGGCGTCAGCGGCCTTGAGGCCATCCCCAGAATCCGCGCCCTGAACGACCCTCCGGCGATCCTGATGCTGTCGATGCATGACGAGGCGCAGATGGCGGCGCGGGCGCTCAAGGCCGGTGCCGCAGGTTATGCCACCAAGGACAGTGACCCTGCCTTGTTGCTGACCGCTATTCGGCGGGTTGCCGGGGGTGGGCGCTACATCGACCCAGCGCTGGCCGACCGCATGGTCTTCGAGGTGGGCCTGACCGAGTCCCGGCCGTTGCACACGCTGCTCTCGGAGCGGGAATTTTCGGTGTTCGAGCGCCTGGCCCAGGGCGCCAACGTCAACGACATTGCCCAGCAACTGGCGCTGTCGAGCAAGACCATCAGTACCCACAAGGCGCGGTTGATGCAGAAGCTCAAGGTGAACTCGCTGGCGGAACTGGTGAAGTACGCCATGGAGCACAAGCTGGTCTGATTGCGACCTGCAGGCTTTTTGAGCCTGCCACCGACCTTGTGGGAGCGGGCTTGCCCGCGAAGAGGTCTGGCCTGCGGATCGCGGTGCCTGTGCTGCCGCTTTCGCGGGCAAGCCCGCTCCCACAAGGTGAAGTGGTGTGCCTGGGGTCCATTCCAATCCCGTCATTCTTGTAGGGCGATCCCTACACAGAATCTTCCATCTGGATGATGGCATTCTCTCAGTACCCCCGATTTTCGGGCGTTTGCGTCTTGTCTAGTCTTTGCCTACGCAGTCATCCAACAAGAAGGTGCAGGCATGAGCGAGGCGAATTCGAACGCTGCAACCAGCGAAACGCTGGTCAGCTTCCGTGGTGTGCAGAAGAGCTACGACGGCGAGTCGCTGATCGTCAAAGACCTCAACCTGGACATCCGCAGGGGCGAGTTCCTCACCTTGCTCGGCCCGTCCGGCTCGGGCAAGACCACCAGCCTGATGATGCTGGCCGGTTTCGAAACCCCCACCGCCGGCGAGATCCAGCTGGCCGGGCGCTCGATCAACAACGTGCCGCCGCACAAGCGCGACATCGGCATGGTGTTCCAGAACTACGCGCTGTTCCCGCACATGACCGTGGCCGAGAACCTGGCCTTCCCGCTGACCGTGCGCAACCTGAGCAAGACCGACATCAGCGAGCGGGTCAAGCGTGTGCTCAACATGGTGCAGCTCAATGCCTTTGCCAAGCGCTACCCCGGCCAGCTGTCCGGTGGCCAGCAGCAGCGGGTGGCGCTGGCGCGGGCCTTGGTGTTCGAGCCACAGCTGGTGCTGATGGACGAACCCCTGGGCGCACTCGACAAGCAGCTGCGTGAACACATGCAGATGGAGATCAAGCATATCCACCAGCGCCTGGGAGTGACTGTGGTGTATGTGACCCACGACCAGGGCGAGGCGCTGACCATGTCTGACCGGGTGGCGGTGTTCCACCAGGGCGAAATCCAGCAGATCGCCGACCCACGCACCCTCTATGAAAAGCCGTGCAACACCTTCGTCGCCAACTTCATCGGCGAGAACAACCGCATCAACGGCACCCTGCTGGCCAGTGATGGCCATCGCTGCCAGGTGCAGCTGGCGCGGGGCGAGCGGGTCGAGGCACTGGCGGTGAATGTCGGCCAGGCCGGCGAGCCGGTGACCTTGTCGATCCGCCCGGAACGGGTGCGCCTCAATGGCCACAGCGAAAATTGCGTCAACCGCTTCTCTGGCCGTGTGGCCGAGTTCATTTACCTGGGCGACCACGTACGGGTACGCCTGGAAGTCTGTGGCAAGGCCGACTTCTTCGTGAAGCAGCCGATCGCCGAGCTCGACCCGGCGCTGGCCGTGGGCGATGTGGTACCGCTGGGCTGGGAGGTGGAGCACGCTCGCGCGCTCGATCCGATTGCCGAAGCCCATTGATGGATTGCTTCACCAACCCTGTACTGTGGAGAGAATAATAATGCGCAAGCAGTTGAAACTGACGGCCCTGGCCCTGGGGCTGTTCGCCGCTGGCCAGGCCATGGCGGCCGACCTGACGGTGATCTCTTTCGGTGGCGCCAACAAGGCCGCCCAGGTCAAGGCGTTCTACGAGCCTTGGGAAAAGGCGGGTAACGGCAAGATCGTCGCCGGTGAGTACAACGGTGAAATGGCCAAGGTCAAGGCCATGGTCGACACCAAGAGCGTGTCCTGGAACCTGGTGGAAGTCGAGTCGCCAGAGCTGTCCCGCGGGTGCGACGAGGGCATGTTCGAGGAGCTCGACCCTGCGCTGTTCGGCGATGCAGCCGACTATGTGCCGGGTGCCATCCAGCAATGCGGCGTGGGCTTCTTCGTCTGGTCGACGGTATTGGCCTACAACGCCGACAAGCTCAAGACTGCGCCTACCAGCTGGGCCGATTTCTGGGACACCAAGCAGTTCCCGGGCAAACGTGGCCTGCGCAAAGGTGCCAAGTACACGATGGAATTCGCCTTGATGGCCGACGGCGTTGCGCCCAAGGATGTGTACAAGGTGCTGGCAACCAAGGAAGGCCAAGACCGCGCCTTCAAGAAGCTCGATGAACTCAAACCCAGCATTCAGTGGTGGGAAGCCGGCGCCCAACCGCCGCAGTTCCTGGCCTCGGGCGACGTGGTCATGAGCTCGGCCTATAACGGCCGGATCGCCGCCGTGCAGAAAGAGAGCAACCTCAAGGTGGTGTGGAACGGCGGCATCTACGACTTCGATGCCTGGGCAATTCCAAAAGGCGCCAAGAACGTCGAAGAGGCGAAGAAGTTCATCGCCTACAGCGTTCAGCCCGAGCAGCAGAAAACCTACTCCGAGAACATCGCCTACGGCCCGGCCAACTCCAAGGCCGTGAGCCTGCTGTCGGACGAGGTGAAGAAAGACATGCCGACCACGCCTGAAAACATTGCCAACCAGGTGCAGATCGACGTGGGCTTCTGGGCTGACAACAGCGAGCAGCTGGAGCAACGCTTCAACGCCTGGGCGGCGAAGAAGTAAACGACAAGGAGCCGCTACGCGGCTCATCGCCGGCAAGCCGGCTCCCACAGGCCAGGCGTAGCGCCTGAGCCCAACGCTGTATCTGTGGGAGCCGGCTTGCCGGCGATGGCTGCGCAGCAGCCCTGATTTCAGCCGGTTTTTACGGAGTTCGCCATGGCCATTGCAGTGCCCCTCAACGAAGGCGCAGGTCCAAGTCTCAAGCAGCGCCTCAAGCACGCCGAGCGGGTCAACCGCTGGAAGGCGCAGGCGTTGATCGCGCCGCTGGCGCTGTTCCTTCTGCTGGTGTTTCTGGTGCCGATCGCCGCGCTGTTGTACAAGAGCGTCGGCAACCCGGAGGTGGTCGCCGGCCTGCCGCGTACCGTCGAAGCGGTGTCGCAGTGGGATGGCAAGAGCTTGCCCGGTGAGGCGGTATACAAGGCACTGAGCCAGGACCTGGCCGAGTCGCGCAAGAACCAGACCCTGGGCGACCTCTCCAAGCGCCTGAACATGGAACTGGCGGGCTACCGCAGCCTGTTGACCAAGACCGCACGAGCGTTGCCGTTCAAGGCTGAACCTGCCTCTTATAAAGAAGCACTGCAAACCCTCGATGAGCGTTGGGGCGACCCCGCCTACTGGCAGGCGATCCGCCGCAATACCAGCTCGGTCACCTCGTTCTACCTGCTGGCGTCGCTCGACCACCGTATCGATGACCTTGGCGAGCTGGCCAAGGCCACGCCTGACCAGGCCATTTACCTGGATATCTTTGCCCGCACCCTGTGGATGGGGGTGGTGATCACCGCCATCTGCCTGGTGCTGGCCTACCCGCTGGCGTACTTGCTGGCCAATCTGCCGGCCCGGCAGAGCAACCTGCTGATGATTCTGGTGCTACTGCCGTTCTGGACCTCGATCCTGGTGCGGGTGGCGGCGTGGATCGTGCTGCTGCAGTCGGGCGGGTTGATCAACAGTGCGCTGATGGCCATGGGCATCATCGATGAACCGCTGGAGCTGGTGTTCAACCGCACCGGTGTGTACATCTCGATGGTCCATATCCTGCTGCCGTTCATGATCCTGCCGCTGTACAGCGTGATGAAGGGCATTTCGCCCAGCTACATGCGTGCGGCCATCTCGCTGGGTTGCCACCCGTTCGCCAGCTTCTGGCGGGTGTACTTCCCGCAGACCTACGCCGGTGTTGGCGCGGGCTGCCTGCTGGTGTTCATCCTGGCGATCGGCTACTACATCACCCCGGCATTGCTGGGCAGCCCGAACGACCAGATGGTCAGCTACTTCGTGGCCTTCTATACCAACACCAGCATCAACTGGGGCATGGCGACCGCGCTGGGCGGCCTGCTGCTGTTGGCGACCGTGCTGTTGTACCTGATCTATAGCTGGCTGGTCGGCGCCAGCCGCCTGCGCCTGAGCTGAGGAGCCTTGTCATGCTGAGCCCTTACATGTCACCCGTGGAGCGGGTCTGGTACTACAGCCTGCGCATTCTTTGCGGCTTGATCCTGCTGTTTCTGATTTTGCCGGTGCTGGTGATCGTGCCGCTGTCGTTCAACAGTGGCAGCTTTCTGGTGTACCCGTTGCAGGGCTTTTCGCTGCAGTGGTACCAGGACTTCTTCGGCTCTGCCGAGTGGATGCGGGCACTGAAGAACAGCATCATCGTCGCTCCGGCGGCCACGGTGCTGGCGATGGTGTTCGGTACGTTGGCGGCGATTGGCCTGACCCGCGGCGACTTCCCGGGCAAGTCGCTGGTGATGGCGCTGGTGATTTCGCCGATGGTGGTGCCGGTGGTGATCATCGGTGTGGCCAGTTACCTGTTCTTCGCGCCATTGGGGATGGGCAACAGCTTTACCTCGTTGATCCTGGTGCATGCGGTGTTGGGTGTGCCGTTCGTCATCATCACCGTGTCGGCGACGTTGCAGGGCTTCAACTACAACCTGGTGCGCGCGGCGGCCAGCCTGGGCGCTTCGCCGCTGGTGGCGTTCCGCCGGGTAACGCTGCCGTTGATCGCCCCGGGGGTGATCTCGGGTGCGCTGTTTGCCTTTGCGACGTCGTTCGACGAGGTGGTGGTGACCTTGTTCCTCGCCGGGCCTGAGCAGGCGACCTTGCCACGGCAGATGTTCAGCGGTATCCGCGAGAACCTGAGCCCGACCATTGCGGCAGCGGCCACGCTGCTGATCGCGTTTTCGGTGGTGCTGCTGCTGACCCTGGAGTGGTTGCGTGGGCGCAGTGAGAAGCTGAGAACCCAGCAGCCTGCTTGATTGAGGTTGCCTGTACCGGCCTCTTCGCGGCGATCCGACTTGCCCCCGCGAAGAGGCCGGTACAGGTTGAAACGGTCGACACGGATTGATACCAATCAGCCTCTACCCGTTCGCCTGAGTTACAATGCGCGCCACCGTGATTCTGACCTACAGGTGCGCCATGCAGCCCTACGCTATTGCCCCCTCCATTCTCTCCGCCGATTTCGCCCGCCTGGGCGAGGACGTCGACAAGGTGCTGGCCGCGGGTGCCGACATCGTTCACTTCGATGTGATGGACAACCACTACGTCCCCAACCTGACCATCGGCCCGATGGTGTGCACCGCCCTGCGCAAATACGGCGTGACCGCCCCGATCGATGTGCACCTGATGGTCAGCCCGGTCGACCGTATCATCGGCGACTTCATCGACGCCGGCGCCACCTACATCACCTTCCACCCGGAAGCCAGCCAGCACATCGACCGCTCGCTGCAGCTGATCCGCGACGGTGGTTGCAAGGCCGGCTTGGTGTTCAACCCGGCGACCAGCCTGGATGTCCTCAAGTATGTGATGGACAAGGTCGACATGGTGCTGCTGATGAGCGTCAACCCAGGCTTTGGCGGGCAGAAGTTCATCCCGGGCACCCTCGACAAGCTGCGTGAGGCGCGCGCGCTGATCGACGCCAGTGGCCGCGATATCCGTCTGGAAATCGACGGTGGCGTCAACGTCAACAATATCCGCGAAATCGCCGCTGCTGGCGCTGACACCTTCGTTGCCGGTTCGGCCATCTTCAATGCCCCGGACTATCAGGAAGTCATCGCCAAAATGCGCGCCGAACTGGCCCAGGCCCGCCCATGAGCGGCTTCGAGCAGCTGTTCCCAGGGACGCTGCCAAGGCTGGTGATGTTCGATCTGGACGGTACCCTGATCGACTCCGTGCCAGACCTGGCCGCCGCCGTGGACCGCATGCTGCTCGAACTTGGGCGCCCGCCAGCGGGCTTGGACGCCGTACGCCACTGGGTTGGCAACGGTGCCCAGGTGCTGGTGCGCCGGGCGCTGGCCGGGGGCATCGAGCATGCCTCGGTGGACGATGCGCTGGCCGAACAGGCGCTGGCGCTGTTCATGGAGGCTTATGCCGAAAGCCATGAACTGACCGTGGTCTACCCCGGCGTACGCGACACCCTGCGCTGGCTGCGCAAGCAAGGCGTGGAGATGGCGCTGATCACCAACAAGCCCGAGCGCTTCGTCGCCCCGCTGCTGGACCAGATGAAGATCGGTCGCTACTTCCGCTGGATCATCGGCGGAGACACCCTGCCACAAAAGAAACCCGACCCCGCGGCACTGCTGTTCGTCATGCAGATGGCCGGTGTCACGCCGCAACAGTCGCTGTTCGTCGGCGATTCGCGCAGCGATGTGCTGGCCGCCAAGGCTGCCGGTGTTCAGTGCGTGGGCCTGACCTACGGCTACAACCACGGCCGGCCGATCAACGACGAATCGCCGAGCCTGGTGATCGACGACCTGCGTGCATTGCTGCCCGGTTGCGCAGACCCGGCCACTGGGATAACGTTGGCGGACCTTCAAGCCTCACAAGACAGAGAGTCCACCGTGGCGGTTACTGGCAAATTCTGGATGAAAGTCATCAAGGCCCTGGCCCGTTGGCGTTGGCGCGCCTGACTTCTGCTCGCCGGCCGCTGCCGGCCCGTCCGTTTGCCTGACCTTACTGCTGCTTGCCACGAGGCTACTCATGACCCGCGAAGAATTCCTGCGCCTGGCCGCTGCCGGCTACAACCGCATCCCCCTGGCCTGTGAAACCCTGGCCGACTTCGACACGCCGCTGTCGATCTACCTGAAACTGGCCGACCAGCCCAACTCCTATTTGCTCGAGTCCGTACAGGGCGGCGAGAAGTGGGGGCGTTACTCGATGATCGGCCTGCCATCGCGCACGGTGATGCGTGTGCATGGCTACCACGTCAGTATCTTGCAGGATGGGGTCGAGGTAGAGCGCCACGACGTCGACGACCCGCTGGCCTTCGTCGAGTCGTTCAAGGACCGCTACAAGGTCGCGGATATTCCCGGTCTGCCGCGTTTCAACGGTGGGCTGGTCGGCTACTTTGGCTATGACTGCGTGCGCTATGTGGAGAAGCGTCTGGGCGCGAGCCCGAACCCGGACCCGCTGGGCGTGCCGGATATCCTGCTGATGGTGTCTGACGCCGTGGTGGTGTTCGACAACCTGGCGGGCAAGATGCATGCAATCGTGCTGGTCGACCCGGCCGAAGAGCTAGCCTTCGAACAGGGCAAGGCTCGCCTGGCCGGTTTGCTGGAGACCCTGCGCCAGCCGATTACCCCGCGCCGTGGCCTGGACCTGAGCGGCCCGCTCGCTGCCGAGCCGGAATTCCGCTCCAGCTATACCCGCGAGGATTACGAGAACGCGGTTGGCCGCATCAAGGAGTACATCCTGGCCGGTGACTGCATGCAGGTGGTGCCGTCCCAGCGCATGTCGATCGATTTCAAGTCTGCGCCCATCGACCTGTACCGTGCGTTGCGCTGCTTCAACCCGACGCCATACATGTACTTCTTCAATTTCGGCGACTTCCATGTGGTCGGCAGTTCGCCTGAAGTGCTGGTGCGTGTCGAGGACAACCTGGTCACCGTGCGCCCAATCGCCGGTACGCGCCCACGGGGTGCGACGGAAGAAGCCGACCGTGCGCTGGAAGACGACTTGCTGTCGGACGAGAAAGAGATTGCCGAGCACCTGATGCTGATCGATCTGGGCCGCAACGACGTGGGCCGTGTGTCCTCGACCGGCAGCGTGCGCCTGACCGAGAAGATGGTGATCGAGCGTTACTCCAACGTGATGCACATCGTGTCCAACGTCACCGGTCAGCTGCGTGAAGGCCTTACCGCCATGGATGCATTGCGGGCGATTCTGCCAGCCGGCACGTTGTCGGGTGCACCGAAAATCCGCGCCATGGAGATCATCGACGAGCTGGAGCCGGTCAAGCGTGGCGTTTACGGCGGTGCAGTGGGCTACTTTGCCTGGAACGGCAACATGGACACCGCGATTGCCATCCGTACCGCAGTGATCAAGGACGGCGAGCTGCATGTGCAGGCGGGTGGCGGCATTGTGGCCGACTCCGTGCCGGCGCTGGAGTGGGAAGAAACCATCAACAAGCGCCGCGCAATGTTCCGCGCGGTGGCCTTGGCTGAGCAGACGTCCGCCAAGTAATGCTGGGAATTGGGGGCTGCTGTGCAGCCCCTTGCCGGCATGAGGGAGCGGGTGAACCCGCTTCCTCAGGGCCCAAATCACTCAGAAGTCCAAGCTGACCGCCAGGCTCACCCCCTGCTGCGTCAACTCATCACTCTTGCGCCAGTTGTAATTCCCTCGCACATGCACCCCTGCCATCAGCTCATGGCTCAAGCCCAAGCTGGCCCGGGTGAGGTCACTGTGCGGCGTATACCCGGTCAGGGTGAAGTCGTGCGCCGCCAACGTCGTCAGGTGCATCGTCACGTCCTGTTGGTCATCCTCGAACTCGTGCTCCTGGGCAACCTCGGCAAACAGCCGCGTCCCCGTTGCCACCTGCACACTGCCTAACAGCCCAATACCGAGCCGCCGGGAGGTACGTTCCTGGTCATCGAAGCCCAGCGCTGTCGAGCGCCCGCTCTTCTCGTCATAACCATCGACCTTGACCCGGGCATAGTCGGCGCTGATGAACGGCGCCAGTTGCCACGGGCTGCTCTCGGCGGCCAGGTTGTAACCCAGCCGACCCGTCACCGCCCACGCTTCGCCATCGGTATCGCCTTTTTCGCTGCGGTCATTCACGCCCAGGGCGAAGGTGCGTTTGAGGTCGCTGTAGTCCAAGTGCCCGGCCGTCAGTGCAGCATCGGCCCACCAGCGGTCCTGGCGGTATTGGGCGAACGCCGTGGCCAGGTAGCTGTCGAGCTTGTAGTCCGAGTCCTGTTCACCCGCCTCCAGTTTCTGCCGGTATACGCCACCCGCCAGGCCCAGGCGCCAGGCATCGTTCAAACGGTAGCTGCCACCCAGGGTCAGGTTGTAGCCACGGCCGTCGCCGCTGGCCGCGCTGCGCTGGCCGTCAAAGTCCAGGTCCTGCGCGCCGGTGGCGACGAAGGCCTGCCATTGCCCCACGGCTTGCCAGGGCGTTTGCCACTGGTTGCGCAGCTCGTCCTGGTGGGCGCGCAGGGTGGCGTGGGCCATTTCCGGCAACAGGGTCAGTTCCCAGGGGGCGGAGATGATCGAGTAGGCGTAGTCGGCTATCAACTGCTGGCCGGCAATGGTCGGGTGTACCGAGTCGTTGAACAGCAGTTTGGTTGGATCCGGGGTGGCGCCGTTGATGCCGTAGACCGGGTTTTCGACGCAGCCTTGACCGCTGTAGCAGGTGCCGACCAGGTTCTGGCCGCTGGCCAAGCCGAATTGGGTCGGGCTGGCCAAGGCCTCACCCAGTAATACCGGAATGTTCAGTGGGATGATCTCGGCGTCGATCTGCCCGAGTTGATTGAGCAGTGACTGGTTGAACACGCCCGACAGCAGCGACAGCGGGTTCTGTTGCGGGGTGCCGCTGAAGTTCGGCGTTTGGCCCAGGTCGGGCAGCAACCAGACCATGATGTAGCGGGCGCCGCCTTGTTGCAGGGCTTGGGCGCTGGCAGCCAGCCGGCCTCCAGCAGCAGCGGCATCGGCGGGGCTGTTCACCAGGCCCTGGAGGAAGTCGTTACCGCCACCGGTGAGGTAATAGAGCGCGTTGGGGTCGGCGCGTAGGCCATTGGCCAGGTAGCCGGGGCGTTCACGGAAGACAAAGCCTGGCGCCGGTCCATTGGGGGGGACGAACACTTTCGATGACTCGGTGATCGAATCGAGAATCTGCTGTGTCGTGTAGCCGCCCACTGCCCAGTTGTTGCCATCAGGCCGGATGCCGACCGACGTGGAGGGGTTGAGTTGGTCTTGCCCGATGCCCAGCCGACCGCCAAGAATCATCGGCGAAACCGGCGCGAAGTTACCGTCGGCATCGCGGTTGGTGAAACGCTGGCCTGCCGTACCGCCGGTCAGGTCAGGAAATTGGCCGGCATCACTCAGGCTGTCGCCAAAAACGATCAAGGTCGAATAAGGGGAAGGGGCAGCGAATGCCTGGCTGCAGGCCAGGGCCAAAGAGGCGAGGGTAAAGCGCAACAAGGGGGCTTTTCGCATCAGAGAACATCCTTTTCTTTGTTTTTATGAGGACTACCCGATCGACCATAGCAAATCGCGGGGCTTGTCTCCCAAGTCCATTCGTTTCCCCGTGTTTACAGGCATATTGCGCCCATCGCCCCGGTAGGCTACTGTGCCGGGACGTATGAGCGAGACCTATCCTGTGTTGATCGTCAGCAAACTCTTGATGCGCGTTATCAAGGCCCACGCCCGTTGGCGTTGGCGCGCCTGACTTTATCTCCTGCCGGCCAGCCCGGCCCGTTTCTGTTTGCCTTCTTATCCGTTTCCGAATGCCCTTAGTGGCAATGCCATGCTGCGGGCGGTGTAGGAAGGTTCGTATTCTGAAGTCAGTAGATTCAAGAGGTTTAGCCCGATGTTACTGATGATCGACAACTACGACTCATTCACTTACAACGTCGTCCAATACCTCGGCGAGCTAGGTGCCGAGGTCAAGGTCATTCGCAATGACGAAATGACCATCGCTGAAATCGAAGCCCTCAACCCGGAGCGCATCGTTGTCTCCCCTGGCCCCTGCACGCCGAGCGAGGCGGGTGTGTCGATCGAGGCGATCCTGCACTTTGCTGGCAAACTGCCGATTCTGGGCGTCTGCCTGGGCCACCAGTCCATCGGCCAGGCATTTGGCGGCGACGTCGTGCGTGCCCGCCAGGTGATGCACGGCAAGACCAGCCCCGTGCTGCACCGCGACCTGGGCGTGTTCGCCGGCCTCAACAACCCGCTGACCGTGACTCGCTACCACTCCCTGGTGGTCAAGCGTGAAACCCTGCCCGATTGCCTGGAGGTCACTGCCTGGACTGCCCATGCAGACGGTACGGTCGACGAGATCATGGGCCTGCGCCACAAGACCCTGAATATCGAAGGGGTGCAGTTCCACCCCGAGTCCATCCTCACCGAGCAGGGCCACGAGCTGTTCGCCAACTTCCTCACGCAGACCGGCGGCCACCGCTAAGGATCGAACATGGATATCAAGAGCGCGCTGAGCCGCATCGTCGGTCATCTGGACCTGTCCACCGAAGAAATGAGCGACGTCATGCGTCAGATCATGACCGGTCAATGCAGTGAGGCGCAGATCGGCGCCTTCCTGATGGGCATGCGCATGAAAAGCGAGAGCATCGACGAGATCGTCGGCGCGGTGTCGGTGATGCGTGAGCTGGCCGACAAGGTCGAGCTGAAGAGCCTCGATGGGGTGGTCGATATCGTCGGCACCGGTGGCGATGGCGCCAACATCTTCAACGTCTCCACCGCCTCCTCGTTTGTGCTCGCCGCGGCCGGTTGCCCGGTGGCCAAGCACGGTAACCGTGCGGTCTCGGGCAAGAGCGGTAGCGCCGACCTGCTGGAAGCCGCTGGCATCTACCTGAACCTGACCCCGGTGCAGGTCGCCCGCTGTATCGACAGCCTGGGCATCGGCTTCATGTTTGCCCAGAGCCATCACAAGGCAATGAAGTACGCCGCTGGCCCGCGCCGTGAGTTGGGCCTGCGCACCCTGTTCAACATGCTGGGCCCGCTTACGAATCCGGCCGGTGTGAAGCACCAGGTGGTCGGCGTGTTCACCCAGGCCCTGTGCCGCCCGCTGGCCGAAGTGCTGCAGCGGTTGGGCAGCAAGCACGTGCTGGTGGTGCATTCCAAGGACGGCCTGGACGAGTTCAGCCTGGCGGCGCCGACGTTTGTCGCCGAGCTGAAAAATGGCCAGATCACCGAGTATTGGGTAGAGCCGGAAGACCTCGGCATGAAGAGCCAGAGCCTGCATGGCCTGGCGGTTGAAGGCCCACAGGCCTCTTTCGAGTTGATTCGTGATGCCCTGGGCCGACGCAAGACCGAGAACGGCCAGAAAGCCGCGGAAATGATCGTGCTCAATGCGGGCGCCGCGCTGTACGCCGCGGATCATGCCATGACCCTGGCACAGGGCGTGGAACTTGCCCATGACGTGCTGCACACCGGCCTTGCCTGGGAAAAACTGCAGGAGCTGGGTGCCTTCACCGCCGTATTCAAGCTGGAGAACGAAGCATGAGCGTACCGACCGTGCTGGAAAAGATCATCGCTCGCAAAGTTGAGGAAGTGGCCGAGCGCAGTGCCCGGGTCAGCCTGGCTGAGCTGGAGCGCCTGGCCAAGGCCGCCGACGCGCCACGTGGCTTTGCCAATGCGCTGATCGAGCAGGCCAAGCGCAAGCAGCCGGCGGTCATTGCCGAGATCAAGAAGGCGTCGCCGAGCAAGGGCGTGATCCGCGAGCACTTCGTGCCAGCGGAAATCGCCGTCAGCTACGAGAAGGGCGGGGCGACCTGCCTGTCGGTGTTGACCGATGTGGATTACTTCCAAGGCGCGGATGTGTACCTGCAGCAGGCGCGCGCGGCAGTGTCGCTGCCGGTGATCCGCAAGGATTTCATGATCGACCCCTACCAGATCGTCGAGGCCCGTGCACTGGGCGCTGACTGCGTGCTGCTGATCGTCTCGGCGCTGGATGACGTGAAGATGGCCGAACTGGCCGCCACAGCCAAGGATGTCGGCCTTGATGTGTTGGTCGAAGTGCATGACGGCGATGAGCTGGAGCGTGCGTTGAAAACCCTCGACACGCCGCTGGTGGGGGTGAACAACCGCAACCTGCACACCTTCGAGGTCAGCCTGGAAACCACCCTTGACCTGCTGCCGCGCATTCCGCGTGATCGCCTGGCGATTACCGAGAGCGGTATCCTCAACCGGGCCGATGTAGAGCTGATGGCAATCAACGAGGTTTACTCGTTCCTGGTGGGTGAGGCGTTCATGCGCGCTGATCAGCCAGGGTTGGAACTGCAGCGGTTGTTCTTCCCGGAGCAGGTGAAGAAGACTGGTCAGCCACTGGACTGATCGAAACGAAGCCGGCGTGACTGCCGGCTTTTTTGTATGCCTGTAATGGCCCTTTCGCGGGTAAACCCGCACCCACAGGTACTTCGGCACCCTTGGGGCTGTGTTGAACCTGCGGGGATCGATAACAACATCAAAGGTGGATCAATGACCGATCAACCCCTGGCACTGACCGTTGAACAAGGCCTGCATGCCGAACAGGACCTGCTGGCCGCTGTCTGCCGCGGCGAACGCGACAGCGGTGTGCTGTTTTGGCGCCCGACCGACCATGCCCTGGTCATGCCGCGGCGCATGAGCCGCCTGGACAACTTCGAAGCCGCCTGTGCCGAGCTGGCGATCGCTGGCTGGCCGGTGCTGTTGCGCGAGACCGGCGGTGAACCGGTGCCGCAGTCGCATGCCACGGTCAATGTGGCGCTGGTCTATGTGGCGCCGCGCGTTGAAGGTGACCATGGACGCATCGAAAATGCCTACGAGCGGCTGTGCCTGCCGCTGTGCGAGGTGCTACGCGAGTGGGGCGGGGTGGCTTCGGTGGGCGAGATCGACGGGGCGTTTTGCGACGGCCGCTATAACGTCAACCTCAATGGCCGCAAACTGGTCGGCACGGCCCAACGCTGGCGCCAGGGGCTGGGTGGCAAACGCCCGGTGGTGTTGGTGCATGGCGCGTTGCTGCTGGATAACGAGCGTGAATCGATGGTCGCGGCAGTCAACCGCTTCAACGAATGCTGCGAACTGGAGCAGCGCTGCCGCGCCGATGCGCACATTGCCTTGCACGAAGTGGCGCCCCAAGCGCCCTGGTTCGAGCGCCTGTCACAGGCTTATGCCAAGGTGCTGGCCGATTTGCCCAAGGACTAACGGGTACCGTAGACCACCATGGTCTTGCCCTTGACCTGCACCAGGCTGCGTTCCTCGAGGTCTTTGAGGACGCGGCCGACCATCTCCCGCGAACAACCGACGATACGCCCAATCTCCTGCCGAGTGATCTTGATCTGCATACCGTCCGGGTGGGTCATCGCATCGGGTTGCTTGCACAGTTCGAGCAGGCAGCGGGCAACACGCCCGGTGACATCGAAGAAGGCCAGGTCGCCAACCTTGCGCGTGGTATTACGCAGGCGCTGTGCCATCTGGCCGCCCAGGGCGTAGAGGATGTCGGGGTCCTGGCGGGAGAGTTCGCGAAACTTGTCGTAACTGATCTCTGCTACTTCGCATTCAGTCTTGGCGCGGACCCAGGCGCTGCGCTGCTGCTCGCCTTCTACGGGCTCGAAAAGGCCCAGCTCGCCAAAGAAATCGCCATTGTTGAGGTAGGCAATGATCATTTCGTGACCATCGTCGTCCTCGATCAGGATGGTCACCGAACCCTTGATGATGAACGACAGTGTTTCGGCCTTGTCGCCGGCGCAGATGATGTTGCTTTTAGCGGTGTAGCGGCGGCGTTGGCAGTGCACCAGCAGTTTGTCGATGTTCTTGATCTTGGCGGGTAGGGCGGAGGCAACCATCACGAAATCCTGTTCGATACGACGCATAGGTTTCTTATAGAGAGTGTCTGGCAGAACGCGCCAGTCATTTGGCGCCAGCTTATCAGACACTACAGGATGTTTCGGTACTAAACCGACACGTCTCGAGCTTTTCCGACAGCCACACAAGGTCTAAGCTGACACCCTTTTCCGAATATTAGGAGTCCGGGTAGATGAAGGCACGTATCCAGTGGGCCGGTGACGCGATGTTCCTCGGCGAGTCGGGGAGCGGGCATGTCGTCGTGATGGACGGCCCACCCGAGGCCGGTGGCCGAAACCTGGGCGTGCGCCCGATGGAAATGCTGTTGCTGGGCCTGGGTGGCTGCAGCAGTTTCGATGTGGTGAGCATCTTGAAGAAGTCGCGCCAGGCCGTGGAAAGCTGCGAGGCGTTTCTGGAGGCTGAGCGCGCCAGTGAAGACCCGAAGGTGTTTACCAAGATCCACATGAACTTCGTGGTCAAGGGCCGTGGCTTGAAAGAGGCCCAGGTCAAACGCGCCGTGGAGCTGTCGGCTGAGAAGTACTGCTCGGCTTCGATCATGCTGGAGCGTGCAGGTGTCGAGATTACCCACGGTTACGAGATTGTAGAGCTGGGTTAAGTGCTGGATTGTTGGGGCTGCTTCGCAGCCCATCGCAGGCAAGCCAGCTCCTACAGGCCCGCGCCGTTTTGGAGGCTTGCGTTTAACCTGTAGAAGCTGGCTTGCCTGCGATGGGCCGCGAAGCGGCCCCTGCTATCTTCAGTCACGTAATGCCGGAAGGGCCACCCGCAACCACTGCGGTAAACCGTTTCTGAAGGCCTGGCTCAACCGCTCCCGCCGCTTCTGGTAAACCAGACCCAGCCAGATAACCCCCAGCCCAATCACCGTCACCACCACTGGGAACAGCAGCGATTCGGCGAATACCTCGTAAGACAGGTACCCCAGGTAAGCCGCCACGCCCAATGCCCCGAACACCATGAACACCGGCCTGCGTAACAGCACGGCGATGCCCATCAGGCCGATATTGATCAGGCAGTAGAGGGCCTTGCCCAGTTCGCTACCGCTGTCCACCAGGGTCAACCCGCCCCAGAACGCCGCAAGCCCAGCCAGATACCCCCAGTGGGCATAGTCCTCACGCGTGCGGCCGTCCACCACCAGAAACACCAGCAGCATGCCCAAACCGAACCACAGCGACACTTCGCGTCGTTGTTCCCAGCTGAACGGCGAGCCATAGAACCATTCGCTGAGGTCCATCGACATGAACCACAGCGCCACGGCAATCGGCATCATGATGAACGGGAAGGGGATCAGCCTTAGCATGAGCAACCCGGCAATCACAGTTGCCGCTTCCATCATCAGCCAGCCACCCTGCACATAGGTGTAGTACTGGTGATAGGCGGTTTGCCTGTCACCCATCGGCCACCAGCCCACCAGGCGCTCGATGGCGAATACCGCCAGCGGCACGATGCTGACCGCGACCGCCGCCAGTACACCGGCGGCAATCGGCTGAGCGCGCCGTTGCAAATTAATGGCAAAGAGGGTTAGCAGGACGATGTACAAGGTGGCAATGGCCAGCAGTGCCCAGTCGCCGATCGACATCCAGGCTTCAGTCAGCAGCCAGCCCATGGCGCCCATGATGAGCAAGGCGCCGAAATAGAAGGCGACGTGCGCCAGCTGAAAGCTGCCACGTGTTGCCGGTTGCTGGCGCAGAAACTGCAGCAGGGCCTGGTCTTGGCCCGGCTGGAGGATGCCGGCTTGCACGGCACGCGCCAGGTCCTTGGCGCTGAAACGTTCCGTCATGGGGGGCCTTCAGATGCGGTAAGTGCTTTTGGTCATGACCTTGGCCAGCAGGCTCATGCCGAAACGCACAGGGGCAGGGAAGCGATAGCCGCCCGCTTCGAGGGCAGATTCGGCGTGCTGCTCTTCATCGATGCGCATCTGCTCGAGAATCGCGCGGGACTTTTCGTCCTCGTGCGGGATTTGCTCCAGGTGTTCGTCCAAGTGTTTGCACACCTGATGCTCGGTGGCTGCGACGAAGCCCAGACTGACCTTGTCGCTGACCAGGCCGGCGAGGGCGCCAATACCGAACGACATGCCGTAGAACAACGGGTTGAGCACGCTCGGGTGGCTGTTCAGCTGACGAATGCGCTGTTCACACCAGGCCAGGTGGTCGATTTCTTCCTCGGCGGCGTGCTCCATGGCTTTGCGTACCTGGGGCAGCTTGGCGGTCAGGGCCTGGCCTTGGTACAGCGCCTGGGCGCAGACTTCGCCGGTATGGTTGATGCGCATGAGGCCGGCAATGTGGCGGCTCTGGGCGTCGTCCAGGTCGGCATCCGGCTGGACGATGGCCGGGGATGGGCGGGACGGTTGGCCGCTGAAGGGCAGCAAGGTGCGCATGGCGGTATCGGCCTGCAGCAACAAGCGGTCGAGCGGCGAGTAGTGACGTTCGGTAGCCATCGGGCACCTCCGCAAGAGTGTGCCCGACAGTTTACCGCAATAGCGCCAGGGTCGCTTGCCCTGGATCAGCCCGGTGGCCAGTGCATCTGGCGTTGGCCAAGCACGTGCATATGGATGTGGTAGACGGTCTGCCCACCTTGCTCGTTGCAGTTCATGACCACGCGGAAGCCGTCATCGCAACCCAGTTCCTTGGCCAGGCGCTGAGCAGTGAACAGGATGTGGCCGGCCAGGCCTTTATCCTCTTCGGTCAAATCGTTGAGGGTGCGGATGTGCTTTTTCGGGATGACCAGAAAATGCACGGGCGCCTGGGGGGCGATATCGTGGAACGCCAGAACCTGGTCGTCCTCGTAAATGATCTTCGCCGGGATTTCCCGGTTGATGATCCTGGTGAATAAATCGTCCACAGCACTTGCTCCATGGTGAGGGTCCGGGCCGAGTGTACTCAGCCGGGCGCCGCTCGCCCAGTGGCTATTCCATTCCGACCGGGCAGTAACGGCGATGGATTACCCCGGCGAGCTTGCGCACTAGCCAGCGCGGTAGCAGGCGTGGCGCGAACGCCAGCCAGCGATTGCGTCGACCGGGGGTGATCAGCGTGCGGTTTTTGTCCAGGGCACGCACGGTGTACAGCGCCACTTCCTCGGGGCTGAAGCAGCGCGTGCTGCCCTCGAGCCGCGGAATGCGCCGGCGCGAAGAGCGTACCGGGCCAGGGCAGAGTACCGAGACCTTGATGCCGGTGCGCTTGAGCTCCTCGCGCAATGCTTGGGAGAAACTCAACACGTAAGCTTTGCTGGCCGCGTAGGCCGCCATCCAGGGGCCCGGTGCGACGCCGGCCAGGCCTGCGACATTGAGGATCTGCCCGCCACCCTGTACAGCCATCAGGTTGCCGATGGCATGGCAGAGGCGGCTCATGGCCAGGATATTGACCTCCAGCAGGTCCTGCTCGTCGGCCCACTCGTGGGCCAGGAACGGCCCGTAGGTGCGCAGCCCCGCGCAGTTGACCAGCAGGTCGATACGCCGCTCACCTTCTTCCAGCTCTAGCACAAAGCCCGAAAGGCGAAGCGGCTGGCTGAGGTCACAGGCGCGGAACAACACCTCGACACCGAAGCGTTGGGTCAGCTCGATGGCCACCGGCTCCACCGTTTCGCGCTGACGTGCCACCAGGATCAGATTGCGCCCGCGCCGTGCCAGCGCTTCCGCCAGGGCCAGGCCCAGGCCGCTGGAAGCACCAGTGATCATGGCGTAACGGGTCATGCAAAGGCTCCTGGGGGCTGAAGAGGGCGCCTAGTGTACAGCTTGGCTGGGCAAGGTGTTGCCTTTTGCTACAAGGCCTGAGCGCGAATACCCTGGCAGCGATCCAGGGCTTCCCGGTACTCGCTTTGCAGGCGTTCGATCAGCACGCGGGCGTCCGGCAGGTCATGGATATCGCCCACCCCCTGGCCTGCCGACCATACGGTTTTCCAGGCCTTGGCTTCGTCGTCGATCGGCTTGAGCTTGCCCAGTTCGTGGCCACTCTTGAGTGCGTTCATGTCATAGCCCGCCTGCTCCAGGCTGGGGCGCAGGAAGCTCGCTGGCACACCGGAGACCGCCGGGGTGTGGACGATATCGACGGCATGGGCATCGAGCAGCATCTGCTTGTAGGCATCCTGGGCCTGGCTTTGCGCGGTGGCAATGAAGCGGGTGCCCATGTATGCCAGGTCCGCACCGAGCAGTTGTGCCGCGAGAATTTCATGGCCATGGTTGATGCAGCCCGCCAACAGCAGGGTCTTGTCGAAGAACTGCCGGATTTCGGCCACCAGGGCGAAAGGGCTCCAGGTTCCGGCATGACCGCCGGCACCCGCTGCGACGGCGATCAAGCCATCGACGCCGGCCTCGGCGGCTTTCTCGGCATGGCGGCGGGTGGTGACATCGTGGAACACCAGGCCGCCGTAGCTGTGCACGGCATCGACCACTTCCTTCACTGCGCCCAGGCTGGTGATGACGATCGGCACCTTGTGCGCTACACACAGGGCCAGGTCGGCCTGCAAGCGCGGGTTGGTCGGGTGCACGATCAGGTTCACCGCATAGGGGGCCGGTGCTTGCAACTGTGCCAGGCCTGCCTCGATCTCTTCTAGCCAAGCCTTGAACCCGGCACTGTCGCGCTGGTTCAGCGCCGGGAAGCTGCCCACCACGCCACTGGCGCAGCAGGCCAGAACCAGGCTCGGGTTGGAAATCAGGAACATCGGTGCTGCCACCACGGGCAGGCGCAGGCGTTGTTCGAGCGAGGCGGGCAATGACATGGCAAGGCTCCTGTAGGGGGTTACCGTCAGAACGGTTTGACCACCACGAGAATTACGATACCCAGCAGGAACAGCACCGGGACTTCGTTGAACCAGCGGTAGTAGACGTGGCTGCGGGTATTGGCGCCGCTGGCGAAGCGTTTGCGCTGCGCGCCGCACATGTGATGGTAGCCGGTCAGCAGGATGACCAGGGTGAGCTTGGCGTGCAGCCAGCCTTGGCTCAGCCAGCCCGGGGTCAGGTAGAGCATCCAGGCGCCGAACACATAGGTGGCGATCATGGCCGGGTTCATGATGCCGCGGTACAGCTTGCGCTCCATGGTCACGAAGCGGTCCTGGCTGATGCTGTCCTGGCTCTGGGCGTGGTAGACGAACAGCCGGGGCAGGTAGAACAGGCCGGCGAACCAGCAGACCACGCTGACGATATGCAGCGCTTTGATCCATAGGTAAAGCATTGAGGGAGTTCCTTCAGGTTTTCACGGTCGTCAGATAGTAGTGGTCAAGCGCCCGAAGGGTCACCCGAAGAGTTGTTACAGGCGGCTTGCGCCCCTATTATCGTGCGCTTTCCAGTGGGCTCGTTGATAAGGGGCAAGCGTTATGATCAAGGTCGGTATCGTCGGCGGCACGGGTTACACCGGCGTCGAACTGTTGCGTCTGCTGGCGCAGCATCCACAGGCCGAAGTGGCGGTCATCACTTCGCGCTCCGAGGCGGGCGTGGCGGTAGCTGACATGTACCCGAACCTGCGCGGCCACTATGATGGCCTGGCGTTCAGCGTGCCGGACAGCAAGGCCCTGGCGGCGTGCGACGTGGTGTTTTTCGCAACGCCCCATGGTGTCGCCCACGCCCTGGCAGGCGAACTGCTGGCGGCCGGCACCAAAGTGATCGACCTGTCTGCCGACTTCCGTCTGCAGGATGCTACCGAGTGGGGCAAGTGGTACGGCCAGCCTCATGGCGCGCCTGAGCTGCTCAAGGACGCCGTCTATGGCCTGCCTGAAGTCAACCGCGAAAAAATCCGCCAGGCACGCCTGATTGCGGTCCCGGGCTGCTACCCGACGGCCACCCAGCTGGGCTTCTTGCCACTGCTGGAGGCCGGCCTGGCCGACCCGTCGCGCCTGATTGCCGACTGCAAGTCGGGTGTCAGTGGTGCTGGGCGTGGCGCTGCAGTGGGCTCGCTGTTCTGTGAGGCTGGCGAGAGCATGAAGGCTTATGCGGTCAAGGGCCATCGCCACCTGCCAGAAATCAGCCAAGGCTTGCGCCTGGCGGCGGGCAAGGATATTGGCCTGACCTTCGTGCCGCACCTCACGCCCATGATCCGGGGTATCCACGCCACCCTGTACGCCACCGTGGCAGATACGTCGGTCGATCTGCAGGCGCTGTTCGAGAAGCGTTATGCGGATGAACCGTTCGTCGATGTGATGCCAGCTGGCAGCCACCCGGAAACCCGCAGCGTGCGCGGTGCGAACGTCTGCCGAATCGCTGTCCATCGTCCGCAGGGCGGTGATCTGGTGGTGGTGCTGTCGGTGATCGACAACCTGGTCAAGGGCGCGTCGGGCCAGGCGGTGCAGAACCTCAATATCCTGTTCGGCCTGGATGAGCGTATGGGCCTGTCCCACGCGGGCCTGCTCCCCTAACAGGGTAAGCTGGCACAGAGGCCCGCCGTGTGCGGGCCTTTTTGTGGGCGCGACTAAAGCCGCACAATTCTTGACCATTTTTCTCGGAGAAGCGGATAATGCGCGTCATCGAGTTTTATGGCGGCAACTGCGCCGGGAGAATCAGCATGAGCGTCGAAACCTTCACCCCTACCGGTCTGGAATTCACCCAAGGGGCAGCCCAAAAGGTGAAGACCCTGGTCAACGAGGAAGGCAATGAGCGTCTGAAGTTGCGTGTGTTCGTGACCGGCGGTGGCTGCTCTGGCTTCCAGTATGGTTTCACCTTCGATGAAGATGTGGCCGAAGATGACACCATCGTCGAGCGTGAAGGCGTGTCGCTGGTGGTCGACCCGATGAGCTTCCAGTACCTGGCAGGTGCCGAAGTGGACTATCAGGAAGGCCTGGAAGGCTCGCGCTTCATCATCAAGAACCCGAACGCCGCCACCACCTGCGGCTGTGGTTCTTCGTTCTCGATCTGATCACGGGCTGTACGAAAACGCCGCGCATTTGCGCGGCGTTTTGCATTCTGGCGGGGTGTTAAGCGGGGTAGATGGCGCCAAGCACGCGCAGCCCACGGGCTGCTGTCACGCTGGGGCGGTTGGCTGGAATGCCTTCCAGGCAGCAATGGGCAAGCCAGGCAAAGGCCATGGCCTCTACCCAGTCCGGGTCGACGCCATGCGCTGCGGTGCTGTCCACCTGGGCACCTGGCAACAGTTGGGCAAGCCGGCGCATCAGTGTGCCGTTGCGGGCCCCGCCACCGCACACCAGCAGTGCCTCAGTGCCTTGCTGCGCAGTGCACAGTGATTCGATGATGCTGCGCGCGGTCAGCTCCAGCAGGGTCGCCTGCACATCCTCGGCACGATAGGGCGGCGGCTGGCTCAGGTGGCTGTGCAGCCACGCCAGGTTGAACACTTCGCGGCCTGTGCTCTTGGGGCCGGCGCCTGCAAAGAACGGGTCGCGCAACAGCGCCGCAAGCAAGTCCTCGATCACCACGCCACTCGCCGCCCAGGCGCCGTCAGCATCGTAATGCAGGCCGCGCGAGTGCTCGATCCAGGCGTCCAGCAGCACGTTGCCCGGCCCACAGTCGAAACCATGCACCGGCGTGTCGTTGGCAATCAGGCTGAGGTTGCTGAAGCCGCCGACATTAAGCACGGCGAGCCGTTTGCCCAGGTGGCCGAACAGCGTTTCGTGAAAGGCCGGGACCAGCGGAGCCCCTTGCCCGCCAGCGGCTACATCGCGGCGTCGGAAATCGCCGATCACGCTGATCTGGGTAAGCTCGGCAAGCAGTGCCGGGTTGCCGATTTGCACCGTGAAGCCGCGGGCGGGTTCATGGCGGATTGTCTGGCCATGGCTGCCGATGGCGCGGACAGCGTTGGCTTGCAAGCCCTGGCTCGCGAGCAGGTGGCCGATGCCTTCGGCTGCCAGGCTGGCCCAGCGGTTCTCGGCCAATGCAGCGCGGGCAATCTCGTCAGGGCCGCTGGCGCAAAGGCTCAGCAAGTCCTGGCGAAGGTCGGTAGGCATGGGGATATAGTGAGTGGCGAGCAGTTGAGGCTGCTCGCGCTGTTCGATCAGGGCGATGTCCAGGCCATCTAAGCTGGTACCGGACATGACCCCCAGATAAAGCGCCATGGCTTAGCGCTTGTTCGCTGCGAGCATGGTGGCCTTTTCCTGATCCATGCGGGCGATCAGTGGCTGGCTCTGCTGCAGGAAGCGTTGGCGTTCGGCCTTGGCGATCGGGTCGGACATCGGCACTTTCTGGCTCAGCGGGTCGACGTGAACGCCGTTGACCTGGAACTCGTAATGCAGGTGCGGGCCTGTGGAGAGGCCGGTGGTGCCGATGTAGCCGATGATCTGGCCTTGCTTGACCGAGCCGCCGGTCTTGATGCCTTTGGCGAAGCCTTGCATGTGGCCGTAAAGGGTCTTGTAGCGGTTGCCGTGCTGGATGATCACGGTATTGCCGTAGCCGCCACGGCGCCCGGCCAGTTCGATACGACCATCACCCGCTGCCTTGATCGGTGTGCCGCGGGGGGCGGCATAGTCGACGCCTTTGTGGGCGCGGATCTTGTTCAGAATCGGGTGTTTGCGGCCAGCGGAGAAGCGTGAGCTGATGCGGGCGAAGTCTACCGGGGTACGGATGAACGCTTTGCGCAGGCTGTTGCCATCGGCGGTGTAGTAGCTGGTATTGCCTTGTTTGTTGGTGTAACGCACCGCAGTGTAGGTTTTGCCGCGGTTGGTGAAGCGCGCAGAGAGGATGTTGCCAGTGCCCACCACCTTGCCATCCATGACTTTCTGCTCGTACACCACGTCGAATTCGTCGCCCGGGCGGATGTCCTGGGCGAAGTCGATGTCGTAGCCAAGGACGCGAGCCATGTCCATGGTCATGCTGTGGGAAAGGCCGGCGCGTTGGGCGGAGGCCGACAACGAGCTCTTGATCACGCCATGGGCATAGGCCGTGCGGACCACGGGCTTGCTGATTTCGCGGTTGAAGGTGTAGCCCTTGGCGTTTTTGGTCAGGCGAATGGTTTCAAGGTTGCTGACCTTGCTGTGCAGGTTGGTCAGCTGGCCGTCCTTGTCGAGCTCGAACTGCAGCACCTGGCCGTGCTTGAGCTGGCTGAACTGCTTCGCCTGCTTGTTGCTGGCCAGCACCTCATGAACCGCGCTGGCTGGCAAGCCGACCTTGGCGAACAGGGTGGAGAGGGTGTCGCCACGCGCTACGGTGACTTCGCGGTGGCCGGGCTGCTTGGCGGCCTCGGCTACCGATGCTGCTGCAGGCTTTTCCTGTTCAGCTTTCTCGGTGGCCGAATCGGCCTCTTCGATCTGGGCGAACGGCGAGCTTTGCTCAGCGTCAGCCTGCACCAGCGGCGCGGCCTTGGATTCTTCTTTCAGTTGCTCGACCGGGCTTTCCAGTTCGAGGTTGAGGGTGGTTTTCTTGGCTTCGACTTCGCTGGAGGGAAATACCAGCAGTGCCAGGCTGAGCAGGGCGGCGATGCCGCTGGCGGCCAACAGATGGCTTTTCGGATAAAGCGGGGGCGCTTTAGGCGGTTCGTTGGTCATAGGTAAGGTGACTTTTTGAAGAAAAGTGAATATGGAAAAGATGAATGACATGATGAAGATGAAATAACTGTATAAAATATAACCAAATCCATTTTCACGCAAGGGCGCGTAGACGCCGCAAGCCTGCGGTCAGGTCACATTCCGTTGCGAAACTTGTATTTGATGGCCGATCTTGTATGGTTGGCTCCCCTTGAATCTGAGCCTTGCGGGTCTGTCTATGAAGTCGGTTGAAGAGCAGCTGGCGCTTATCAAGCGCGGTGCGGAAGAAGTATTGGTCGAGTCGGAACTGGTGGAGAAGCTCAAGCGCGGCCAACCTCTGCGCATCAAGGCAGGCTTCGACCCTACTGCGCCTGACCTGCACCTTGGGCACACGGTGCTGATCAACAAGCTGCGCCAGTTCCAGGAGCTGGGGCATCAGGTCATTTTCCTGATTGGTGATTTCACCGGGATGATCGGTGATCCGAGCGGCAAGAGCGCCACGCGCCCGCCGCTGACCCGCGAGCAGGTACTGGATAACGCCGAGACCTATAAACAGCAGGTGTTCAAGATTCTCGACCCGGCCAAGACCGAGGTTGCGTTCAACTCCACCTGGATGGACACGCTGACGCCAGCTGACTTCATTCGCCTGGCATCGCAGTACACCGTTGCGCGCATGCTTGAGCGGGATGACTTCGACAAGCGTTACACCACCAATCAGCCGATCGCCATCCATGAGTTCCTCTACCCGCTGGTGCAGGGCTATGACTCGGTGGCACTGAAAGCTGACGTGGAACTGGGCGGTACCGACCAGAAGTTCAACCTGCTGATGGGGCGTGAACTGCAGCGTGCCTATGGCCAGGAAGCGCAGAACATCGTGACCATGCCGCTGCTCGAAGGGCTGGACGGCGTGAAGAAGATGTCCAAGTCGCTGGGCAACTATGTGGGCATCCAGGAAGCGCCAGGGGTGATGTACAGCAAGCTGGTGTCGATCCCGGACACGCTGATGTGGCGTTACTTCGAGCTGCTGAGCTTCCGCTCGATGGAAGAGATCGAGCAGTTCCGTGCTGATGTTGCCAGTGGCGCGAACCCGCGCGACATCAAGATCAAGCTGGCGGAAGAGATCGTGGCGCGCTTCCATGGTGAAGAGGCTGCTGCCAATGCTCACCGTGCGGCGGGCAACCGAATGAAGGAAGGCGAGTTGCCAGAAGACTTGCCAGAAATCGAAGTTGCTGCGGCTGAAGACCTGCCGATCGCTGCCGTGCTGAACCGGGCGGGGCTGGTGAAGAACTCGGCGATGGCGCGGGATCTGCTGAATGGCGGTGCAGTTAAGGTAGATGGTGCGGTGGTCGATCGTGACTTCGTTTTTGCACTGGGCGCCACTCACGTTTGCCAGGCCGGTAAAAAGGCGTTTGCCCGGGTCACCCTAAAGGCTGAGTGATCGTTAGTGGGTATAGCTATATAGAAGCGGGGAGGTCGACAGGCCTCCCCGCTTTGTTTTTAGCGATATAAAGGTTTCGTGAAATTAAAGGTTGACGGGGTTTCGAATCCCCTTATAATGCGCCCCACTTCCAGCGTGATTGGAACGAGAAACTCCTTGAGTATCAGCGAGTTAATCGATTCAGGTAGTGTTGAAAGGGCTTCGATCGAAAGATCGTCAGCGGTTGAAATGGTGGTTGACAGCGCTTT
>NZ_JBYBHH010000014.1:0-183210 GCF_059025405.1 Pseudomonas sp. 5.2 | reverse complement strand
TGAAACCTCGGCCATCTTCACCCACGACGCCCAAGGCGAAGACGTGTACGTCGATGCCGGCTCGCTGACCGTCAGCATCACCGGCACCAGCGTGCCGGATGGCCGCCAGTTCGAGAACCTGGTGGTCAGCAAGCCTTCGGCTTCGTTGGACATCAAGGACACTTCGAACGAAGTCATCGCCAAGCTGACCGCCACGCCGTCGGTCACCGAAGGCGGTGTGATCACCTACACCGTTACTCTGACCAGCAAAGATGGCCTGCCGATCAACAACCACGGCGCCCTGACCTTCACCTTGAGCGACGGCAAAACCGTCATCAACGTGCCGGCCAACAGTGCAACAGGCTTCGTCAACGTGGCTGCGCCGGATGATGTCTATATCGGCCAGACCTCTGTCGGCCTGGCGCTGCAGTCCGTCGGCGGCGCGGGTGCCAGCAAGTTCGAGCAACTGACCCTGGACAAGACCACGGCCACCACCGTGGTCAACGACGAGCCAGGTGTCGGCACCCCAGGCACTGGCAACCAGGGCGATGTGACCACCATCGGTATCACCGGCACCACCTCGTTGACCGAAGGTGAAACCGGCAAATACACCCTCACCCTGAGCAACCCGGCTAAGGCGGAAGTCACCGTTACCCTGACCTACAGCGGCACCGCTAACGGCCAGGACTACACCGCGGTCACCACCGTGAAGATCCCGGCCAACAGCAGCAGCGTCACGTTCGATATCAAGACCATCGACGACAAGCTGGTTGAAGGTACCGAGAACTTCACCGTGACCATCGGCGCTGCCACCGGTGGCAACTTCGAGAACCTGCAGGTCGATAGCACCAAGGCGAGTGTCACCACCAACATCCTCGACAACGACCACCTGCCGGTTTCGACTGGCGGCGCGGTCAATGGCGTGGAAGACACCGACTACCTGTTCACCTGGAACGACTTCAAGGTTACCGATGCCGATGGCAACACCGGCCTGTTCGTGACCATCACCTCGCTGCCGGTCGACGGTAGCCTGAAGTTCTACAACGGCACCGCATGGGTCGATGTGAAAGCGGGCCAGGTCGTCAGCCAGGCCGACATCACCAGCAACTACCTGAAGTTTGTGCCGAAGGCGAACGAGTCGGGCACCGACGGCTATGGTGGCTCGGGTGTCGGCAACAAACAGGCTGACTACGCGCAGTTCAAGTACACGCCGAACGACGGCACCAACCTGGGCAGCGAAGTGACCATGAAGGTCGACATCAGCCCGGTGGCCGACAAACCGACCCTGACGATTGGCAGTACCGATGTCGCGTCCAAAGGCCTGACCAAGGAAGTCTGGACCACCCTCAAAGGGCTGGGTACCGACGGCAACGGCATCACTGGCGATGCGCTGAAAACGGTCTTCGCCAACTCCGGCAGTGCTACCTCCAGCGCGACCACCACCAACGTGCAGTCCGATGGCAGCGTCACCGCTGGCACCGGTTCGAAGACGTCGGGTCTGCTGTTCCTGGAAGCCGGTAAGACCTACACCTTCAGCGGCATCGCCGATGACAGCCTGGTGGTCACCATTGGTGGCAAGACCGTGGTAACTGCGACCTGGGGCGCGGGTGGCCAGATTTCTGGCACCTTCACCCCAACGTCCAGCGGTTACTACCCGATCGAGGTTTACCACGCCAACCAATCAGGCCCTGGTAGCTATGACCTGAACATTCAGGCGGGCTCCGGTGCCGTCACCGACCTGAGCAGCAGCAACATCCCGATGTACCAGAACGTGACCGAGATGGCCAACGCTGGCCTGGGCGTGTCCGATCTGCACACCGTCAATGGCCAGAGCTACTACGACGGCTATAAGCTCAACGAAGGGCCGGAAGGTGGCTCGGTCAAGCTGGTCGGTATCAGCACCGGCCTGACCGACACCGATGGTTCCGAGACCTTGAGCGTGACCCTCAGCGGCATTCCGAAAGGGACTGTGCTGAGCGATGGCGCGGGCCACACCGTGACTGTCGGCGGTACGCCGGTGGACGTGACAGGCTGGAAACTCAGCGGCCTGACCCTGACCCCGCCGACCTACTACAAAGGCACGTTCGACATCACCGTCACCTCCACGGCCACCGAAAGCCTCGGCGGTTCGGACAGCATCACCGGCAAGATCCCGGTCACTGTCTACGGCGCCACCTACAAGGCGACGGTGGGCACTTCGGGCGATGACACCATCAATGGCAGCGAAGGCAACGACATCATCGTCGCCGACGTGGCTGGCCTGAACGTGGTTGCGGGCAAGAACTACAACATTGCCTTCATGGTCGACAGCTCGGGCAGTATGAGCAACCAGTCCGTCGCCGCGGCCAAGGCCCAGTTGGCATCGGTGTTCCAGACGCTGAAAGCCAGCCTGGGCGCTGATACCTCGGGGACGGTGAATATCTTCATCGCCGACTTCGATACCCAGGTAAACAAGAACGTGGCGGTCAATCTTGCCGATACCGACGCACTGACCAAGCTTCAGGCGGTGCTGGACTCGATGGTGGGTGGTTCAAGCTACGGCGGTGGTACCAACTATGAGGATGTGTTCAAAACCACGGCCAACTTCTTCAAGAGCACCATGGCTACCGGTAACAGCGGTGCAGAGAACCTGACCTACTTCATCACCGACGGTAAGCCGACCTATTACCAGACCAATGAAACGACCAACTACCGCCTGTGGAGCGGCGGCAAGTACCTGGATGACGTAGTCAACGTCAACAACTACAAGGTGGGTGAGACCTTCAGTGTCTGGGCCGACGCAACGCACAAAGTTGAAATCAATAGCGAAGGCAGCCTCAAAGTGCTGACCTACACAGAAAACCGTTGGGGCAACCTGGTGCTTGATTCCACCCGCACGATCGGGACGATCCATGCTCAAGGGGATGGCACCTACGAGTTCTCCGGCCTGGGCGGTACCGGTTATGCCGATTCCTGGAACTACGCGGATTCGGCGAGCAACACATCTGCCAGCTTCGCCCTCTTGGGTGGGACTAACGGTGTAAGCAAGGTTCAGGCAATTGGTTTGAACAGCGATGTCAGCCTGACTGACCTGAAGCCATACGACAGCGCCGGCAAGCCGCAGGCCAATATCGACCCATCCAACCTGGCCAGCGCGATCCTCGGGCATTCCGAGGCGACCCTGCCAGGCGCCGACAAGGTCGATGGCGGCAACGGCAACGACATCATCTTCGGTGACCTGATCACCCTCAACGGTGTCGTCAGCGAGGGCTACCAAGCCCTGCAGGCGTACGTTGCGCAGAAGAGCGGTGTCGAGGCCAGTGCCATCACCACCAACAATGTCCACCAGTACATCACCGAGCACTACACCGAGTTCGATATCTCCGGTGCCAACGACGGCAAGGATTTCCTGTCGGGCGGCAATGGCAACGACATCCTCTTCGGCCAAGGTGGCGATGACACGCTCGATGGTGGCAAAGGTAACGACATCCTGTTGGGCGGTACCGGCAAGGACATCCTGATCGGTGGCCAAGGCGATGACATCCTGATCGGCGGTAGCGGTGCGGACACCTTCGTGTGGAAGTCGGGCGATGTCGGCAACGACGTGATCAAGGACTTCAAGGTGGCCGAGGGTGACCGTATCGATCTGAAGGATCTGCTTCAGTTCGAGAAGGGCAGCACCATCGACAACTACCTGAAGATCACCACGGTGGACGGCACCTCGACGCTGCAGGTCAGCAGCGAGGGCAAGCTCAACGCCACCGGTGGCCTGGCCAACGCCGATGTGACGATCAAGCTGGAAGGGGTCAACTGGTCCAATACCTCGATCAACTCGTTGATCAGCGGTGGCGACCCGACCATCCGTATCGATAACAAAGACAGCTGATGCCCAGCCCACCCGGGCGGTCGAAACGACCGCCCGGGTGGGTGCCGGCTCTTTCCTGCCTTCCCCTGACAGCGCATACTCGTGCGCCGGGCCTGCGTGCCCGGGAATCTTTGCCTATGCTGCTGTCTACCAACAAGGAACCAACGTGACGAGGGACACCGCCATGTTCTACGTGCAACGCAACGCTAGCGGCCAGTTGCTGCGGGTAGAAGCAGCCTCTTTTGACGAATTCACCGAAATACTCCCTGCTGACCATGCCGACGTTCAGGAATGGTTTGCCGACGACGAAGTGGAAAACAGCCTCAAAGAGCTCAAGCAAAGTGATCTGGACATGATCCGCGTGCTTGAGGACTTGATCGATGTGCTGACCGCCAAGGGTGTGTTCAGCATCACCGACCTGCCGGCCGGGGCGCAGGCCAAGCTGCTTAACCGTTCCAAGGCGCGTAAGGCGCTGGGCAGCCTGAACAACCTGATCGATGAAGAAGAGCAGGGCGGGTTGATCTGACCGCGGATCAGCCCCGATCTACAGTGATATGGTTATTCATTAAAGATATTTAAAATATCTTTCTTATGACTTTATAGTTGCTCCCACTGCGTACCCGTCGACCAATCGATGCGCCGCACGACTTGAACCCACACGGGAAATCCCCGTGCGTTTCTGATCGTTGCGCGCCTTTGACGTCGCGCACTGCGTGGGAGTGAACCATGTCCGCCGCCTCGAACGCCTTGTCGTCCATCGACAGCGCCCAGCCGCAAAGCTTTGAAATCCGCCCGTTCTCCGGTGCCGTCGGTGCCGAGATCATCGGCCTGGACCTGACCCGACCGGTCAACGCCGAGGATTTCACCCAAATTCATCGCGCCCACCTCGATCACCATGTACTGGTGTTCCGCGACCAGCGCATCACCCCGGAGCAACAGATCAGCTTCAGCCGCCGTTTCGGCGAGCTGCAGATTCATGTGCTCAAGCAGTTCCTGCTGACCGGGCACCCCGAAATCCTGATCGTTTCCAACATCGTCGAAGACGGTCACAACGTCGGCCTGGGCGATGCTGGCAAGTTCTGGCATTCGGACCTGTCGTATAAAGAGCTCCCCAGCCTGGGTTCGATGCTGCATGCCCAAGAGCTGCCCAGCGAGGGTGGCGATACGCTGTTCGCCGACATGCACAAAGCCTGGGACGCCGTGCCCGAAGCCCTGCGCAAGGTAATCGCCGGCCGCGACGCGGCTCATTCCTACACGGCCCGGTATGCCGAGACCAAGTTCGAAGGCAACTGGCGCCCGGCCCTCAGCGCCGAGCAATTGGCCCAGGTGCAGGAAGTGATCCACCCGGTGGTACGCACCCACCCGGAAAACGGCCGCAAGGCGCTGTTCGTCAGCGAAGGCTTCACCACCCGCATCGTCGGCCTGCCGGACGACGAAAGCCGCGACGTGCTGCAGCAGCTGTATGCCCTGAGCGTGCTCGAGCAGAACATCTACCGCCATCAGTGGCAGCCCCACGACCTGGTGTTCTGGGACAACCGTTCGCTGATCCACCTCGCCACCGGCTGCCCCGCGCACCTGCGGCGCAAGCTCTATCGCACCACCATCCAGGGCGATGCCCCGTTCTGACGACTGAGGAAACACACCATGCGTAAATCCATCAGCCGCCTGGCGGCAAGCATTGGCCTGGGCGCGAGCCTGGTCGTCGGCAGCCTGGCGGCCCCCGCCGTGGCCCAGGCCGAAGGCAAAATCCGCATCGCGGAACAATTCGGCATCGTCTACTTGTTGTTGAACGTGGTGCGTGACCAGCACCTGATCGAAAAACACGGTAAAGAACAGGGCGTCGACATTGAAGTCGACTGGGCCCAGCTCTCGGGCGGCGCGGCCATCAACGATGCGCTGTTGTCCGGCTCGGTGGATATCGCCGGTGCTGGCGTTGGCCCGCTGCTGACCGTCTGGGACCGCACCAAAGGCCGGCAGAACGTGAAGGCGGTCGCCTCGCTTGGCAACTTCCCGTATTACCTGGTCAGCAGCAACCCGAATGTGAAGACCATCGCTGACATCTCCGAGAAAGACCGCATCGCCGTGCCAGCCGTGGGCGTCTCCGTGCAGTCGCGCTTCCTGCAGTACGCCGCCGCCCAGCAGTGGGGCGACAAGGAATACAACCGCCTCGACAAGTACACCCTGGCCGTACCGCACCCCGATGCCACGGCCGCGCTGATCGCCGGTGGCACCGAACTGAACGGGCACTTCTCCAACCCGCCGTTCCAGGATCAGGCGTTGGCCAACAAGGATGTGCACGTTGTGCTCAACAGCTACGACCTGCTTGGCCCGAACTCGCCGACCCTGTTGTTCGCCACTGAAAAATTCCGCACGGACAACCCCAAGACCTACAAAGCCTTCGTCGACGCGCTGGCCGAGGCCGCAGACTTTGCCCAGAAGGACAAGGCCGCCGCTGCTGACACGTACATCCGCGTGACCAAGGCCAAGATCGACCGCGATGTGCTGATCAAGCTGATCGACAACCCGCAGTACGAGTTCACGGTAACGCCGAAGAACACCTACAAACTGGCGGATTTCCTGTATCGGGTTGGCGCCATCAAGCACAAGCCGGAGTCGTGGAAGGATTACTTCTTCCAGGATGAACGCCCGTTGCAAGGGAGCTGATCGATCATGACCGCCCCATTGCCAGGCCACGCGGCCAGCAACCTGAGCCGTGTCGCCACGCCACCGCTGCTAACGGTGGATAACCTCAGCCTCGAATACCGCACCGCGCAACGCGTGGTGCGGGCCACCCACCAGGTCAGCTTCGAAGTCGACCGCGCCGACCGTTTTGTCTTGCTGGGGCCTTCGGGCTGCGGCAAGTCCACCTTGCTCAAGGCCGTGGCCGGGTTCATCGAGCCCCAGGAAGGGCAGATTCTGCTGCAGGGCCAGCCCGTCAAAGGCCCCGGCCCTGACCGCATCGTGGTGTTTCAAGAGTTCGACCAGTTGCCACCCTGGAAGACGGTAAAGCAGAACGTCATGTTCCCTTTGCTGGTATCGGGCCAGCTCAAGCGTGCCGAGGCCGAGGACCGGGCGCTGCACTACCTGGACAAAGTCGGCCTGGCCGCCTTTGCCGATGCCTACCCACACACCCTTTCTGGCGGCATGAAGGCGCGCGTGGCGATTGCCCGGGCCTTGGCCACCCAGCCGAAGATCCTGCTGATGGACGAGCCGTTCGCCGCGCTGGACGCGCTGACCCGGCGCAAGATGCAGGAAGAGCTGCTGCTGCTGTGGGAAGAGGTGCGCTTTACCCTGCTGTTTGTGACCCACTCCATCGAAGAAGCGCTGGTGGTCGGCAACCGCATCTTGCTGCTGTCGCCGCACCCAGGCCGGGTACGGGCCGAGGTACACAGCCATCAGTACGACCTTGGCAGCCTGGGCGCCGCCGATTTCCAGGCCAGTGCCCGGCGTATCCATCGCCTGTTGTTCGATGAGGCGGACACGCCCGAGCAGGCCGACGACCTTGGCTTCAACGATATCCGTATCGCCTACTGACAGGAGCTTCAGCCATGACCACTACACCTGTACGTCAGGAATACGAGGTGCAGCTGGAGCCGCTGCTCAGTGTGCCTCTGGAACGCCAACTGCCCTTAGCCCAGCGCTTGTGGCAGCAAGGCTGGCTGCGCAAGGCTGTCATCCTGGTGGTGATCGCCGCGCTGTGGGAGGCCGTGGCCCGCTATCAAGGCAACGACCTGCTGCTGCCAAGCTTTCTGCAAACCTCTGCTGCGCTGTGGGACGGCCTGCTCAGTGGCGAGTTGCCCGCCAAGGTCGGCGTGTCGCTGGTGATCCTGCTCAAGGGCTATGTGCTGGGTATCGTGCTGGCGTTCGGCTTGACCAGCCTGGCGGTGTCGACCCAGCTTGGCCGTGACCTGCTGGGCACCTTGACCTCCATGTTCAACCCCTTGCCGGCAATCGCCTTGCTGCCGCTGGCGCTGTTGTGGTTCGGCCTGGGCGACAACAGCCTGATCTTCGTGCTGGTGCACTCGGTGCTATGGGCGCTGGCGCTGAATACGTATGCGGGCTTTCTCGGGGTGTCCGAGACGTTGCGCATGGCCGGTCGCAACTATGGCCTCAAGGGCCTGCGCCTGGTGCTGCACATCCTGGTGCCGGCGGCCTTGCCGTCGATTCTGTCAGGCTTGAAGATCGGCTGGGCGTTTGCCTGGCGCACCTTGATTGCCGCCGAACTGGTGTTTGGCGCCAGCAGCGGCAAGGGCGGGCTGGGTTGGTACATCTTCCAGAACCGCAACGAGCTGTACACCGACAAGGTGTTTGCCGGGTTGGCGGTGGTGATCTTGATTGGTTTGCTGGTCGAGGGGTTGGTGTTCAACACCCTGGAGCGGCTGACCGTGCGGCGGTGGGGGATGCAGCGCTAGCCAGTAAGCCAGCCCCGGCCTCTTCGCGGGCAAGCCCGCTCCCACAGGGGCTGCACGCCTTCAAGGTGGGTGATGACCTTGTGGGAGCGGGCTTGCCCGCGAAGAGGCCGATACAGGCTATGGATTCTGGTACTGAGCCGCCGCATTGCTCAGCATCTTGCCAATCTCTTCGCGCAACCCCTCTGGTTGCTCAACCACCACCCCATCCCCCTGGCTCAGCAGCCACCAACGCAGCGGCCAGCCATCGCTTACCGTGGCCCGCAACCGATGCCCATGCTCCAGCGCCGTCAGCTGCATGTCGCTGCTCAACGGCGCCTCGCGCAACTGCCGCGCCAAGGCATCACTGACCCGCGCCACCAGCTCTACCCCCTCGCCTTGGGCCGGCTGCAGCGCATCACCGCGCAAGTACGTCAGCAAGTCGAAATTGCCGCGCAGCTCGCCCACGGCACTCGACGACCAGTGCCAGCCGAACGGTATGCTCTTGTCATTGCGCTCCAGCGGAAAAATCAGCGACAACTCGTTGAGGTCGCGCTCAACCGTGCGTTTGCTGACATTGAACCCCACATCACGCAGGCGCCACACCAACTCGGCGCTGGTGATGCCTGGGGAGCGGCTGGGCAGTTGGCGCAGCAGCGCCCACTGACGACTGAGGGTGGCGCGAGTGGTGGCGAACGGCAAAAGATAACGTCCTTGTCTAGGCTTGCCGCAATAGGATGGCGGCACGAGCGGGGCATGGCAATTGGCCACGGCCTGCTCAGATCAAGGAAGTCGCATTTGGTTGCCTCGTGCCGAATCGTTCGCGACAGGTTTTGTCGTGACGTCACGCAGAATCACGCCTCATCACAGCCGAGGTCGAGGTTGTGTGTCGTTCAATGAGGATGAACATGTCTGCTGCCAGCAATATCCATTCGCTGCTTGCCCGTCTTCTGCCAGAGCGGGTCATCGCCCCGCCAGCCCCTGCCGGGAGGCGTCATCGGCTGTTTGCCGGGGTCGGGCTGCCCAGCCAGCGGTCGTTGCTGGTCAGCCGCCTGGACGAGGCCAGCGATTTGCAGGGTGTGTACGCCGACCTGCGCCGCCAAGCGCTGCAAGGCAGCGTGGCCGCACTGAATGACCTCGGCTGGATCTGGCTCAATGGCAAGTACTGGCGTGCCGACACCGTGCTGGCCGGCCACCTGTTGCGCATGGCGGCCTTGCAGGGTAACGCCGCGGCCTGGTTCAACCTGGGCCAGCAGCATTACTTCGGCAAAGGCATCGACACGTCCTACGTGCAGGCGGCCGAGTGTTATCGGCAGGCGTTTGACCGCGGTATGTTGCATGCTGCCGCCGCGCTCGGTGACTTGTATGAAGAAGAAGTGTGCGATGGCGACCTGGACTGGCAGGTCGACCTGATACAGGCCTACCAATGGTTTTTGCGCGGTGCCCAGCGGGGCGAAGCGCGGTGCCGGTTCGAGGTGGGGTACCGGCTGATGCATGGCCTGTATGTGGAGGCCGATATCAAAGGCGCGCTGTATTGGCTTGAGTTGGCGGCTGCGGCAGGGGTGATGCAGGCGGCCGAGGAGCTGGCGGTGCACTTCAGCAGCCGCGACCGCGCGCGTTACCTCGACTGGCGCGACCGGGCCGTGCAGATGGGCAGCACGCTGGCGCTGACGATGAAGCTGGAAGACCAGGTCCAGCCCTGAACCTGTGCAGTGGGAGGTCGCGGGCCCTGTGGGAGCGGGTTTACCCGCGAAGCAGGCAACGCGGTACATGGCACCGGCTTCGCCGGTGTTCGCGGGTAAACCCGCTCCCACAGGGAATGTGCAACACAGTTGCTCTCACGGGCTAAAGACCACGCATGAACAGAATTTCACCCACGCTACCCGTCGCCCACTGTTGACGACAGGGGGAGGGCGAGGCGTATATTGATAGTTAGCAAACTATGAATATCCTTGGTTCCCTTCATGACCCTTGATCTCCTGCGCCTGCAAGTCAGCAGCGGCATGGTGGTTGCCGCTCGCCATTGGCGGCGCATCTGCCACGCGGCCCTGACTGGCTATGGCATTTCTGAAGCCTGCGCCGCGCCGCTGTTGATGATCGTGCGCCTGGGCGACGGCGTGCATCAGGTGGCGGTGGCCCAGGCCGCTGGCCTCGAAAGCCCGTCGCTGGTACGCCTGCTCGACCAGCTGTGCAAAGCCGGGCTGGTGTGCCGCAGCGAGGACCCTCTCGACCGCCGCGCCAAGGCCCTGAGCCTGACCGCCGAAGGCCGCGCCTTGGCCGAATCCATCGAAGCCGAGCTGGTGCGCTTGCGCCGTGAGGTGCTGCAGGGCATCGACCAGGCTGACCTTGAGGCCGCCTTGCGCGTGCTGCGCGCGTTCGAAGCCGCCGGCCTCGGCACACCCGGCGGGGCAGCATGAACGGATTCTTCAGCTCGGTCCCCCCAGCCCGCGATTGGTTCTACGGCGTGCGCACCTTCGCCGCGTCGATGATCGCCCTGTACATTGCCCTGCTCATGCAGCTGCCGCGCCCGTACTGGGCGATGGCGACCGTCTACATCGTCTCCAGCCCGTTCGTCGGCCCGACCAGTTCCAAGGCCCTGTACCGCGCCCTGGGCACCTTGCTCGGGGCCGGCGGGGCGATATTCCTGGTGCCACCCTTGGTGCAATCGCCGCTGTTGCTGAGCGTCGCCATCGCCTTGTGGACCGGCACCTTGCTGTTCCTCTCGCTGAACCTGCGCACCGCCAACAACTACGTGCTGATGCTGGCGGGCTACACGCTACCGATGATTGCCCTGGCCGTGGTCGACAACCCCACCGCGGTGTTCGATGTGGCCTCGTCGCGGGCTCAGGAAATTTGCCTGGGCATCGTCTGCGCGGCCGTGGTCGGTGCAATCTTCTGGCCGCGCCGCCTGGCCCCGGTGGTGGTTGGCTCGACCGGCAACTGGTTTGCCGAGGCGATCCGCTACAGTGATACCTACCTGGCCCGTGACGTTGCCGCCGACAAGGTGGGCGGCATGCGTGCCTCGATGGTGGCCACGTTCAACACCCTGGAAATGATGATCGGCCAGCTCGGCCACGAGGGTGCCGGCCCTCACACCTTGAAGAACGCCAGCGAGCTGCGTGGGCGGATGATCCACCTGCTGCCGGTGATCGACGCCCTGGACGACGCCCTGGTCGCCCTCGAAGGCCGCGCGCCCGTGCAGTTCGCCCAGTTGCAACCGTTGCTGGCCGAGGCCCGCGAGTGGCTCAAAGGCACTGCCGACGATGCCTCACTGGCGCCCTGGGCCGCCTTGCACGAGCAGATCACCCGCCTGCAACCCAGCGCCGCCGCACTGGACCAGCGCGCCGGCCTGTTGCTGTCCAACGCCTTGTATCGCCTGACCGAGTGGGTCGACCTCTGGCAAGACTGCTGCACCCTCCAGCACGCCCTGCGCAAGGACGACGCCACGCCCTGGCGCGCCGCTTACCGCCACTGGCGCCTGAGCCGCCTCACGCCCTTCTTCGACCGGGGCCTGATGCTGTACTCGGTGTTCTCCACTGTCACCGCGATCATCGTCGCCAGCGGCTTGTGGATTTTGCTCGGCTGGAACGACGGCGGCAGTGCGGTCATCCTCGCGGCCGTGGCCTGCAGCTTCTTTGCCGCGATGGACGACCCGGCGCCGCAGATCTACCGGTTCTTCTTCTGGACGCTGATGTCGGTGATCTTCTCCAGCGTCTACCTGTTCCTGGTGCTGCCCAACCTGCACGACTTCCCGATGCTGGTGCTGGCATTCGCCGTGCCGTTCATCTGCGTCGGCACGCTGACCGTGCAGCCGCGCTTCTACCTCGGCACCTTGCTGACTATCGTCAACACCGCCACCTTCATCAGCATCCAGGGCGCGTACGACGCAGACTTCCTGACCTTCATCAACGCCAACCTGGCCGGCCCGGTGGGGCTGCTGTTCGCGTTCATCTGGACCTTGCTGCTGCGCCCGTTCGGCGTCGAGTTGGCAGCCAAGCGCATGACCCGCTTCGCCTGGCGCGACATCGTCGAGATGACCCAGCCCGCCACCCTGGCCGAACACCGCCAGGTGGGCGTACAGATGCTCGACCGCCTGATGCAGCACCTGCCGCGCTTGTCGCAGACCGGCCAGGACAGCGGTGTGGCACTGCGTGACCTGCGCGTGGGCCTGAACCTGCTCGACCTGCTGGCCTACATGCCCCGCGCCAACCCGCAGGCCCGTGAGCGCCTGGCGACGGTCATCGAGGAAGTCGGCGCCCACTACGCCGCTTGCCTGCGCGCCAACCAACGCCTGCACGCACCGGCCACGTTGCTGCGCAACATGGAGCGCGCGCGGCAAGGGCTGGCGCTGGACGACCACAACGACCGTGGCGATGCCCGCGTGCACCTGCTGCATGCCCTGAGTGGCCTGCGCCTGGCCTTGCTGCCTGGGGTCGAAGTGATGCTCGAGCCGACCGAACAACCGCAACTGCCCCCCGGCATCGATGGAGCCCCACTGTGATCGGTGATCTGGATATCAGCGGGGTGTTCCTGCCCACGCTGCTGGTGATGATGGTGTTCACCTATCTGCTGTTTCTAGGCGTGCACGCCTTGCTCGTGCGCCTGCATTTTTACCGCCTGGTCTGGCACCGGGCTTTGTTCAACGTTGCCCTCTACGCCGTAATGCTGGGCGCGGTCGACCACTTTTGCCGAAACCTGATGCTGCCATGAAAAAACCTTTGCTGACCCTGGGCCGTGTGGTCCTGACCTTGCTGGTCGTGAGTTTCGCCGCCGTGCTCGTGTGGCAGATGGTGGGCTACTACCTGTTCGCCCCCTGGACCCGCGACGGTCACATCCGCGCCGATGTGATCCAGATCGCCCCGGATGTGTCCGGGCTGATCCAGAAGGTCGAGGTGCGTGACAACCAGGTGGTCAAGCGCGGCGACGTGCTGTTCACCATCGACCAGGACCGCTTCAGCCTGGCCCTGCGCCAGGCCAAGGCGACCCTCGCCGAGCGCGAGGAAACCCTGGCCCAGGCTGCCCGCGAGACGCGCCGTAACCGCAAGCTGGGCAACCTGGTCGCGGCCGAGCAACTGGAAGAGAGCCAGTCCCGCGAAGCCCGCGCCCGCTCGGCGGTCAACGAGGCACAGGTGGCCGTCGATACCGCCCAGCTCAACCTCGATCGCTCGGTGGTGCGCAGCCCGGTGGATGGCTACCTCAACGACCGCGCCCCGCGTAACCACGAATTCGTCACCGCCGGCCGCCCGGTGCTGTCGGTGGTCGACAGCGCCTCGTATCACGTCGATGGCTACTTCGAAGAAACCAAGCTCGGTGGCATTCACATCGGCGATGCCGTGGACATCCGCGTGATGGGCGACAACACCCGCCTGCGCGGCCACGTACAAAGCTTTGCCGCCGGCATCGAAGACCGCGACCGCAGCAGCGGCGCCAACCTGCTGCCCAACGTCAACCCGGCGTTCAGCTGGGTGCGCCTGGCCCAGCGGATTCCGGTGCGTATCGCCTTCGACGAAGTGCCGGAAGACTTCCGCATGATCGCCGGGCGCACGGCCACGGTGTCGATCATCGAGGACAAGCGCCCATGAAACGCCTGATGCTGGTGGGCATGGCCCTGTCCCTCGGTGCCTGTGCCCTGGTTGGCCCGGATTACGAAGTGCCGAAAGACGCGGCCGTGCAGCGCAGCGACCTCAACGGCCCGCTGCGCCAGGACGCCGACAGTGTGGTATCGGCGCCGGTGCCCGAAGACTGGTGGCAGCTGTATCAGGATCAGCGCCTCAACCAACTGGTGCGCCAGGCATTGAGCGCCAATACCGAGCTGCGGGTGGCCGCAGCCAACATCGCCAAGGCCCGCGCCCAAGTCGAAGTGGCCGAATCGCAGGGCGGTTTCAGTGGTGGCATCAAGGCTGGCGCCCAGCGCTTGCAGGAGTCTGGCGAGGCCTTTTTGCTGCCCGAGAAGGTACCCGTGGCCAATATCGGTGAAGCCATCATCAGCGCCTCCTACCAGTTCGACCTGTGGGGCACTTTCAAGCGCGGCACCGAGGCGGCCAAGGCCAACGCCGACGCGGTGCAGGCCGCCGCGGACACCGCACGCATCACCCTGGTGGCGGATGTGGTCAAGGCCTACACCCAGGTGTGCTCGGCCAACGAGGAATACCACATTGCCCGCGAGTCGCTGGACCTGCAGGAGCAAGGCGTAAAGCTGAACCAGCGCCTGCGCGATGCCGGCCGTGGCGACGAAACCCAGGTCACCCGCTCGCAGACCCAATTCAAATCCCTGCGCGCTGAGCTGCCACGCTTCAAAGCCGAGCGCGAGACGGGCTTGTATACCCTCGCTGCACTGCTGGCCAAACCGGTCGAGCAGTTGCCCGCCGGCACCGCCGATTGCGCCGAACTGCCGCACCTGGCCCAACTGATCCCGGTAGGCGACGGTGCCGCGCTGCTCAAACGCCGCCCCGACGTGCGCCAGGCCGAGCGCCAACTGGCGGCCGCCACCGCATACATTGGCGTGGCCACGGGCGCGCTGTACCCGGACATCAGCATCGGCGCCCAGGTGGGCACCATCGGTATCCTCGAGAACCTTGGCGAGCCCTCCACCAACCGCTGGGGCTTTGGCCCACAGATCAGCTGGACCATCCCCACCAACGGCACCCGTGCCCGCATCCGCATGGCCGAAGCCTCCACCCAAGCGGCGCTGGCGCATTTCGACGGCGTGGTGCTGAACGCCATCCGCGAGACCCAGACCCGGCTGGCGCAGTACAGCGCCTTGCTCGACCGGCGTGATGCATTGGCCGAGGCAGAGAAGTCGGCCAAGGAAGCGGCGGACCAGACGCACCGGTATTACCAGGCTGGCCGTGAGTCGTTCCTGGCGGATTTGCAGGCGACGCGGACGTATACCGATATGCGCGCGCAGTTGGCGGCGGCGAATAGCCAGGTGGCGGTGGGGCAGATTGGGGTGTTTTTGGCGCTGGGTGGGGGATGGAAGGGGGCTGCTGGCAAACCTTGATCATTGCGTGGTGGCGAGAAGGTGTTTGGCGACAGGGTTGCGGCGCTCGATCTCAAGAGCGCTGAAAATCTGACGGCGAACATCTTGAAGCCGTAAGACATTTCCGAATCTGAAACCAAATGCTTCAGCTCTCGCTATCAGGCGAACTATCCTACGCGCCTGTCGGAAGGTGCTGTCTAGGCGGGGAGATGCCCCAGGAATAATGTCCTCGGGTCGCCTCGCAAGGCGATCGGGCGTGAGACACCCGGTTCTATAGCACATCGCTTAATGGCGGTCGTACGCGGGCAGGCTTCGGTCTGGCCGGGTATGCCTATGGACCCGGGTCTCACCCCGCGTATGACTGCCACCCAGATCCGTGAGACGAAAAGGAAGGCAGTTACCTATCCGCATGCCATAGGTGCCCCACCATGAAAAAAATCGTCCCCGACCCACCGCCCTCAACCCTCCTTCTGCTCGACCCACCCCTCATCACGCTCCAAGACCCTCCCTGCGCCGAAACGTGCGACCTGCTGATCCGCGCCCTGACCCTGACTGTGGAGCAGACCACCTCCGCCCTGCTAGACAGCAGCCCTGGCCTGATGCGTGACGCGATGGGCATGAACATCCGCCTGTTGTGCCGGATGATCAACGCCCTGTGCGACCACACCCGCGCCAGCGCCTGAGCCGAGGACCAACACAATGCGCGACGACCCCACAGCGTCTTCCACCGCAGGCGAGGAAACCTTCGACCTGTTCCGCCTGCAACCTGACGTCCCCTTCAACCACGCCTTCTCTCAGCTGTCCGTACTGCTCGGCTGCATCCGCCACCTGACCACCGAAGCGGAAATGGAGAATGACCGCGTGGCCGGCAGTGCAGCGCGGATTCTCAGCGAGATGGCCAAGGCATTGATCGACGATATGGAGCGGGGGATGAACAGGGTGCATTGAGTGCACTAGCGCCAAGGCAGCGAGTGAGTGTGCTCACTCCTGCTTGGCTTCGGCCCGTTGTGTCGCAAGGATGTGTTGCGACTGCTGTTCGATGAAGTCGAATACCTCGACCGGAACGGTGTATTGGTATTGCTTGCGCCGGTTCCTGGATACGATGCCATCATTGGTTAGGCACATCATCACCAGGTTGGCCAAGTCGCTGCCACGGACATCATACTGATTGTCCACTGCCCGATAGACAGCGTCGTAACTGGCCAGGAAATCGGCTTCCTTTTGCAGCTCCACCTCAAGGGCCATTCTGGCCATGTCGAGTGTGAAGGCCACGCACGGCGTCGCATCCCAATAACGATAGACGGCTTCGTGGCCCTTGAACTCGAAGCTGTATTTGCCGAAATCGATCCACTGAACTTCCCAGAAGTCGCGAACTGGCCTTGAGAACGACTGTAATGCCTCAAGGTAGCGCAACTCTTGGTGTTTCATGGCCACTGACACAGGCAGCAGCAGCCCATTCTCCAACGCTCCGGCCCTGCACAACGCTTGGTGAATGAGAAAGCGGGACAGACGCCCATTGCCATCCAGGAAGGGGTGTATCAATACGAAGCCGAATGAAATGATGGCGGCACACACCAGCGGGTCAATCTGCGACGGCGCTTCATTAGCGAAACCCATCAGGCTTTCCATCAACTCTCTGCACAATGCTGGAGGCGGAGGAAGGTAAGTCACCCCTGCCGCACCCTGTGAACTGTCTGAAAGATAGTTTTGCTCATGCCTGAACGCTGCCGCTGAATCGAGGGGGTTGGAGAGGGTGGCATTCTGTAGTGCCACCAGATATTCCTCTGTAAGGGGCTGGCGTTCATGAGCTTGGCGCAGGAGTTGGATAAAACGTCGCGATTTACTCTCTGAGGGCGCCTCTCGCTCAATGGCAAATGAGTCTTTGGTTTCGTGCAGATAGGCCCAATTGAGTGCGCGGTCCATCATCACCGGCGGTAGCTCCGCCATGAAAGCTTTTGCTCTTGAGAGTATGTCGTGCTCAAGCAACCCTGTGATAACGGGCGTGCGCTCGACCGTCGCACAATAGGTAAAGTCACCCAGGCCGTTGAACTCGATACGCCACTTCTGATTACGAGGGCCAGGCCTGGTGATATAGCGTTGCGGGTCGAACAGCGGAGCGTAAGGCACCCGTATGCGTGCCGCTTGGTCAAGCTGTTTACCTGTGAACATTTCCCATAGATAGCAGGCTTTTCTGACGTAGATACCGTTAGGTGCCTGTGTGAAGGCTGACTCAAAGTGCTCGGCCGGGATGAAGGGTAAAGCTTGAGCAAGCACGGCCAGGTTGATCCCTTCGTGTTTCAGTGCGAACAACACATGTTCGAGAAGGTTGTCAGGTTCTGGTGCCATGGCGGCGGGGACGGCCAGTGTGTGGCCGATAAGCTGAACGCGTGTGACAGGCTCGATGACTGCTTTGTAACGCAGAGGAACTGCGGTCAGTTCCAGGTGATGGATCAGGCGTGAGTAGCCGACGGCCCTCATCTTGAAAATCCTCACATCGGTTTCATCGGGCAAACTTTTTCTCACTCTACAAGGAAAATTGTGATTTTCTGCGTATTGCTCAATTTTTTTCTCACTCGAGTACGTAATGGTGACAGCTTTCCTGGGGCTGCCCTCCCTTGAATATGCCGCAAGATTTTTCATGAAATCCGCTGGCGAGCCTTGAGCAAAGGAAAGTGGAAGTGAACAATGTTCTCTTTCGCATTCCCTCCGAGACTGGCCATGAAAACCCGTTCCCGTCTGCTTGCCTGGCTGCCTGCTTTACTGCTTGGCCCAGTGCTGGCGCTGTGCAGCACCGTGGTGCTGGCCGAAGCCCCCGCCGAGGCCGCCAAGGCCTTGCACCTGCTCGATTACATCGGTGCCGACTACCCACCGACCGTGCGCGATGGCAAGGTGATCGACGAGGGTGAATACCGCGAGCAACAGGAATTCACTGCGTTACTGGCCGAACTGGTCAAAGGTTTGCCGGCGCATGCTGAGCAAACGGCACTGGAGCAGGGCGTAGAGGGGTTGCGCCAGGCCATTGAGCAGCGTCATGAAGGCGCCGCCGTTGCCCGTCAGGCCCGCCAGTTGGGCGCGCGCCTGGCGGTGGCCTACGAGGTTAGCCAGGCCCCGGTGATTACCCCGGACCCGGCCCGCGGGGCTTCGCTGTATGCGCAGAACTGCTCGATCTGCCATGGCGATACCGGCGCCGGCGATGGCCCGGCCGGTGTCGGCCTGGAACCGCCGCCCGCTAACCTGCGCAGCGTCGAGCGGCTTGACCAGTTGAGCCTGTTCGACCTGTACAACACCCTTGGCCTGGGCATCGAAGGCACCGAGATGCCATCGTTCGCCGATCAACTCGATGAGCGTCAGCGCTGGGACGTCGCTGCCTATGTAGCGGGCTTCACTGCCCAGCCTGAAGCCGCCAAAGGTGACAAGGTCTGGAACCTGGCCGACCTTGCCCGCCAGACCCCGGCTGAAGTCGCGGCCAACGAAGGTGCCAGTGCGCTGGACGCTTTCCGTGCCCAGCGTGCCCAGCCGCCGCAGGTCAAACGCGGCCCGGCGCAGTTGCTCGAGTACACCGCCAGCACCCTGGATAAAAGCCTGGCCGCCTACCGCGAAGGCGATCACGACCAGGCGTATGACCTGTCGGTGGCCGCGTACCTGGAAGGGTTCGAGCTGGTGGAAAGCTCGCTGGACAACATCGATACCCAAGCGCGCAAAGACACCGAAAAATCCCTCATGGCTTACCGCCAGTCGCTTCAGGATGGTTTGCCGGTGGCCCAGGCTGAGCAGCGCCTGAACGAAGCCAAGACCAAGCTCGGCCAGGCCGCCAAACTGCTGGGCAGCGATGGCCTGAGTTGGTCGCTGAGCTACATTTCCGGGCTGTTGATTTTGCTGCGTGAAGGCCTTGAAGCGATTCTGGTGCTGGCGGCGATCCTGGCCTTCCTGCGCAACACCGGCCAGCAGTCGGCTGTACGCAGCGTCAATATCGGCTGGGGCCTGGCGCTGGTTGCCGGCTTTGCCACCTGGGCCCTGGCGGCTTATGTGATCGACGTGGGCGGTGCCCAGCGCGAGCTGCTGGAAGGCTGCACGGCGCTGTTTGCTGCGGTCATGGTGCTGTGGTTGGGGGTATGGATGCACGACCGACGCCACGCTGCGGCCTGGCAGGACTACATCAAGAACAGCCTGGTCAGTGGCGGCGGGCGCTTTGGCTTTGCCATGCTGGCGTTCTTCTCGGTGTACCGCGAGCTGTTCGAGGTGATCCTGTTCTACGAAACCCTGTGGCTGCAGGCGGGGCCTGCCGGGCATCAGGCGGTGTTGGCAGGGGGCGCCACGGCGCTGGTGCTGCTGGTGGGGTTGGCGTGGGTGATTTTGCGCGGTTCGGCCAAGCTGCCGCTGTCGCTGTTCTTCAGCATCAACGCGGCGCTGTTGTGCGCGCTGTCTGTGGTGTTCGCCGGGCACGGCGTCAAGGCACTGCAAGAGGCCGGGGTGCTGGGCACGCGGCCGGTGGCGTTCTTCGAGTTCGACTGGCTGGGCATTCATGCCGATGCCTACTCGCTGGCAGCCCAGGCGGTGGCATTGCTGGCCATCGTGTTCCTGTACGGGCGCTCGCGGTTGGCCGAGAAGCGCAGGGCGGCGGCCAGCTAAGGCCGCCCTCCTGGTATACCTGTTCGATCAGGCCGGTTGTGGCGCCTTGAGAATGTTCTGCAGCAGTTGAACACTGTCGACGGCGTCATGACCCAGGCTGGTCAGGTAGCCACCATCGGGTTGATCGGTCAGCCCTTTCTCGAACAGGCGCTGAGCGGCCGCGATCAGGGCAGGGGAGGCGTGGCTGTTTATCTTGATGCCTTCCTGGCTGCTGTCGTGCTTGAACAGCGCGAGGACTTCCAGTTCGGCGATCAGATCGGGGGTAAAGGACATGGCGACTCCTGACTTCCAGACGAGGATGGCGGCACCGTCATCGGTGCCTGACCTTCGAGTGTAGTCGGGTTATTCGTCGTCGCCTTGATCCATCTCAGGTGGCAGCTCGGGCAGGGCGCGCAGGGCGTTTTCATACCACTCGCTATTGAAGGCGCGGTCTTCCACCAGCATGTTGTCGATCTCGAAGGCCAACACATGGGCCATCAGGTTGAGGATGTCCTCGCGCGCGTAGCCTACCAGGGTGAGCTTGTTGAAGGTGGCTTTGGCGGCCGGCGGCTCGCCGCTTTCGATCTGGTTCTCGATGGCCTGTGTCAGCGTTGCCTCGGCGAAGGCTTCGTCGTCATTGTCGATGTCGGTGGGCTCGCTCATGGCGGTACTCCTGTGATGGGGCATACAGTTTGCCACGCCTGTGCTGGCAATGTCCGGTCATCGACCGGGTGCATGACGCTGGTCAGGCGCTGGCGCAGGGGCTATAAAAGCCGGGCCATCCCCATACGGCCTGGAGGCTGTTACCCCATGCTCAAGCTTCACGGATTCTCGGTCAGTAACTACTACAACATGGTCAAGCTGGCGCTGCTGGAAAAAGGCCTGCCTTTCGAGGAGGTCACCTTCTACGGCGGCCAGGCGCCCAAGGCACTGGAAGTCAGCCCGCGGGGCAAGGTACCGGTACTGGAAACCGAGCACGGCTTCATCAGCGAAACCAGTGTGATCCTCGACTACATCGAGCAGACCCAAGGCGGCAAGGCACTACTGCCAACCGACCCGTTCGAGCAGGCCAAGGTGCGTGAACTGCTGAAGGAAATCGAGCTGTACATCGAGCTGCCGGCGCGTACCTGCTATGCCGAGTCCTTCTTTGGCATGGCGGTGGAGCCGTTGATCAAGGAACGCGCCCGTGCCGACCTGCTGGCAGGCTTCGCCACGCTCAAGCGCAATGGGCGCTTCGCACCCTATGTGGCGGGTGAGCAGCTGACCATTGCCGACCTGATGTTCTGCTTCTCGGTCGACCTGGCCTACGCGGTGGGCAAGAAGGTGCTGAACCTCGACTTCCTCGCGGACTTCCCCGAGGCCAAGGCATTGCTGGAGAAAATGCGCGAGAACCCGCACATGGCGCGGATCCTGGCAGACAAGGACGCGGCGATGCCGGCCTTCATGGAGATGATTCGTAGCGGCAAGCGCTAACTGTAGCTAGCGCTGAACCTGTAGGAGCAGCCTTGTGCTGCGAAGAGGCCGGTGCAAACGCCTTAGATCCATGGTGTTTGCACCGGCCTCTTCGCAGCACAAGGCTGCTCCTACAACAAGCAGTTAGCGCGAAGCCAGCAGCGCCTGGCCGCGCACCACGGCCGCACGCACCCGCGCCGGTGCGGTACCACCAATGTGGTCACGGGCATTGACCGACCCTTCCAGGGTCAGCACAGCGAACACGTCCTGCTCGATCTGGTCGCTGAACTGGCGCAGTTCGTCCAGGCTCATCTCGGCCAGGTCCTTGCCAGTGTCCACGCCATACTTCACCGCGTGGCCGACGATTTCGTGGCAGTCACGGAACGGCAGGCCACGGCGTACCAGGTAGTCAGCCAGGTCAGTGGCGGTGGAGAACCCGCGCAGGGCCGCTTCACGCATGATCGCGTGCTTGGGCTTGATGGCCGGGATCATGTCGGCAAAGGCACGCAGCGAGTCGCGCAGGGTATCGGCGGCGTCGAACAGCGGTTCCTTGTCTTCCTGGTTGTCCTTGTTGTAGGCCAGCGGTTGGCCTTTCATCAGGGTCAGCAGGCCCATCAGGGCGCCGAACACGCGGCCGCTCTTGCCACGTACCAGCTCCGGCACGTCTGGGTTCTTTTTCTGCGGCATGATCGAGCTGCCGGTGCAGAAGCGATCAGGCAGGTCGATGAACTGGAACTGGGCGCTGGTCCACAGCACCAGCTCTTCGGAGAAGCGCGACAGGTGCATCATCGCCAGGCTCGCGGCAGCGCAGAATTCGATGGCGAAGTCACGGTCCGAAACGCCGTCCAGCGAGTTGCCCGATACGTCCTCGAAGCCCAGCAGCTTGCAGGTGAGCTCGCGGTCGATCGGGTAGGTGGTGCCGGCCAGCGCGGCGCTGCCCAGGGGCATGCGGTTGGTGCGCTTGCGGCAGTCGACCAGGCGCTCGTAGTCGCGGCTGAGCATTTCGAACCAGGCCAGCAAGTGGTGGCCGAAGGTGACCGGCTGGGCGGTTTGCAGGTGGGTGAAGCCGGGCATGATGGTCTCGGCTTCACGCTCTGCCTGCTCCAGCAGGCCCTGTTGCAGGCGGGTGATTTCGGCCAGGATCAGGTCGATCTCGTCGCGCAGCCACAGGCGGATGTCGGTGGCGACCTGGTCGTTGCGGCTGCGGCCGGTGTGCAGCTTTTTACCGGTGATGCCGATGCGATCGGTCAGGCGTGCCTCGATGTTCATGTGCACGTCTTCAAGGTCGACGCGCCAGTCGAAGTTGCCGGCCTCGATCTCGCCCTGGATGGTCTTCAGGCCATCGATGATGGTGTCGCGCTCGGCATCGCTGAGCACGCCGACCTGCGCCAACATGGTGGCGTGGGCGATCGAACCCATGATGTCGTGGCGGTACAGGCGCTTGTCGAAATCGACCGAAGCGGTGAAACGGGCGACGAAGGCGTCGACGGGCTCACTGAAGCGGCCGCCCCAGGACTGATTGGTCTTGTCGGTGCTCATGGATTCACTCATTGCAGGCGTGAACGAAAAAGTGGCGCCGATAATAGCAGGGTTGGGCTGGCTGCCGCAGGACGCCGGTCGAGAGAAATGACGGCAAATGGGCAGGCAAACGAGCAAGCAAGGATTTGCAGGATTGAACGGCAGTGTTCCACGGACCGTCTACAGTTGGACAGAGGACTGGCAGTGAATCTGCCGGCCGAGTGAATCTTTGGCCATTGCACCGGTCTAGAGCGTGACACGCAGTGTCGCTCGAACCACACTTGTCTACGCTACACCTGTGCGAGACTCATTCAGGAATCCAGCGCAATTATGAATGTCCTGATCGTTGATGACGAACCCCAAGGCCGTGAACGCCTCAGTAGGCTACTCGGCGAACTAGAGGGTTATACCGTGCTGGAGCCAAGCGCCACCAACGGCGAGGAGGCCCTGGCGCTGATCGAAAGCCTAAAGCCCGATGTGGTCCTGCTGGACATCGGCATGCCTGGCCTGGATGGCCTTCAGGTCGCTGCTCGCCTGTGCGAGCGCGAAGCGCCGCCCTCGGTGGTGTTTTGCACCGGCGACGATGAATACGGCACAGAGGCTTTCAAGGACAGCACCCTCAGCCATGTGACCAAACCCTTCCAGCCTCAGGCGTTGCGCGATGCGCTGCGCAAGGCCGAGAAGCCCAACCGCGCCCAATTGGCGGCGCTCACCCGGCCGGCCAATGAAGGCGGCGGCCCGCGCAGCCATATCAGTGCGCGAACGCGAAAGGGCATCGAGCTGATTCCCTTGCCCCAGGTTATCTATTTCATCGCTGACCACAAATACGTGACCTTGCGCCACGAGGGCGGTGAGGTGTTGCTCGATGAGCCCCTCAAGGCCCTGGAAGACGAATTTGGCGAACGCTTCGTGCGTATCCACCGCAACGCGCTGGTGGCCCGCGAGCGTATCGAACGCCTGCAGCGCACCCCGCTTGGGCATTTTCAGCTGTTTCTCAAAGGCCTGGACGGCGATGCCCTGACCGTCAGCCGGCGCCATGTGGCTGGCGTGCGCAAGATGATGCAGACGCTCTGACCACGTCTTTGCGCGGCCGCTGCCCACGGCCGCGCATGGGACGTACATAGCCATTGACCCGCATCTGCTGGTGATGCCGCCGGAGCTGTTATCATCGGCAGCATTTCTCTGCATCGGGGCGTTCCATGTCCACTCGCGAAATCCGCATTGCCACCCGTAAAAGTGCCTTGGCCCTGTGGCAGGCCGAATACGTCAAAGCCCGCCTCGAGCAGGCGCACCCTGGGCTGATCGTGACCCTGGTGCCCATGGTCAGCCGCGGTGACAAGCTGCTGGATGCGCCGCTGGCGAAAATCGGCGGCAAGGGCCTGTTCGTCAAGGAACTGGAAACCGCCCTGCTGGACAACGAAGCCGACATCGCCGTGCACTCGATGAAAGACGTGCCCATGGACTTCCCTGAAGGCCTGGGCCTGTACTGCATCTGCGAGCGGGAAGACCCGCGCGACGCGTTCGTTTCCAACCGTTTTGAAAGCCTCGAAGCCTTGCCCGCCGGCAGCATCGTCGGCACCTCCAGCCTGCGCCGCCAGGCCCAGTTGCTGGCGCGTCGGCCAGACCTCGAAATCCGCTTCCTGCGTGGCAACGTCAATACCCGCCTGGCCAAGCTCGACGCTGGCGAATATGACGCGATCATCCTCGCCGCCGCCGGCTTGATCCGCCTCGGTTTCGAAGACCGCATCACCGCCAGCATCAGCGTCGATGACAGCCTGCCCGCGGGCGGCCAAGGCGCAGTGGGTATCGAATGCCGCAGTGCCGACAGCGAAATCCATGCACTGCTGGCGCCGCTGCACCATCTCGACACCGCCGACCGGGTGGTGGCCGAACGGGCCCTGAACAAGCGCCTTAATGGCGGCTGCCAGGTGCCGATTGCCTGCTACGCAGTGCTTGAAGGCGACCAATTGTGGTTGCGCGGCCTGGTCGGCCAGCCGAGCGGTGGCACCTTGCTGGTGGCCGATGCCCGGGCGCCGCGCGCGTCGGCTGAAGCCTTGGGCGTGCAGGTTGCCGAAGACCTGCTCGGCCAAGGCGCCGAGGCCATCCTCAAGGAAGTCTATGGCGAGGCCGGGCACCCGTGAGCCCTTGGCGCCTGTTGCTGACCCGGCCTGAAGAGGACTGCGCGGCACTGGCGCAGAGCCTGGCAGCCGCCGGCGTGGCCAGCAACTGCCTGCCGTTATTGGCGATCGAGCCTGTGCGATTGGGCGACGTGGCGCGTCAGCGGCTTGCCGTGCTGGGGCACTACCAGGCCATGATCGTGGTCAGCAAACCGGCCGCCAGGTTGCTGCTTGAGCAACTCGCGCACGCCGGCCTGCAGCCTCCGGCAACCGGCTGGTTTACCGTCGGTGAAGCAACGGCTGCAGTGCTGCAGTCCGCCGGTCTTCAGGTGACTTTCCCTACGCAAGGTGACGACAGCGAGGCCTTGCTCGCACTGCCGGTCTTGCGCGACGCTATCGCGCTTCCTACACCACGCGTCCTTATCGTCCGTGGCGTGGGAGGTCGCGAACTGCTGGCAGAGCGTCTTGCAGAGCAAGGTGCTAGTGTCGATTATCTGGAACTGTATCGTCGCTGCCTGCCGGAGTACCCGGCGGGCACGCTGATGCGTCGCATCGAAGCGGAACGCCTCAATGGCCTGGTGGTCAGCAGTGGGCAGGGTTTTGAACATTTGCAGCAGATGGCCGGCGCCGATTGGCCGCAGGTGGCGCGTCTGCCGCTGTTCGTGCCGAGCCCGCGGGTTGCCGAGCAGGCCAGGGCCGCCGGGGCCCAACAGGTTGTGGATTGCCGTGGCGCCAGTGCCACGGCCTTGCTGGCAGCTGTGCAGCGCAGCGCTGCACCTGCCTCTTAAGGCGCTAAGCTGAACGCCTAGCGCCCCCATGCAAAGGATGGATACGTGAGCGAAACTGTCTTGTCCAATAACGATCAGCCGTCGGCCCAGACGCCGGCGGATCCCGTCACCGCCACACCCGCCAAGCGCTCCGGCACCGGTCTGGCAGCGCTGGCGCTGCTGCTGGGTGCGGCCGGGGTCGCAATAGGTGGCTGGGGTGTCTGGCAGGTGCGGCAACTGCAAGGCAGCGAATTCAACCAAGGGCAGCACCTTGAAGCCCTGAACCAGCGCGCCGAAGCGCTGCAGCAGCGTGAACAGCAGATCAGCGCGCAGCTGGCCAGCCTGCCGGCCGCCAGCGAGCTGGAAGACCGCCGCCGCCTCGTTTCGCAGCTGCAAGGCGATCAGCAACGCCTCAGCCAGCGTCTGGAAACCGTGCTGGGCGAGAGCCGCAAGGAATGGCGCCTGGCAGAGGCCGAACACTTGCTGCGCCTGGCTACCCTGCGCCTCTCGGCGCTGCAGGACATCACCAGCGCCAAGGCCCTGGTCGAAGGCGCCGACGAAATCCTTCGCGAGCAGAGCGACCCCGGTGCCTTCGCCGCCCGCGAGCAGTTGGCGCGCAGCCTGGCAACCCTCAACAGCACGCAGCAGCCAGACCGCACGGGCCTGTTCCTCAAACTGGCTGCACAGCGCGAGCTGGTGCAACAACTCAGTGCCCAGTCGCCTGAGTTCGAGAGCAATGCCGATGCGCTCGGTGCGCTGACCTCCGACGGCGATGGCGCCAGTCGCTGGTCGCAGTGGTGGGCGGAAATCTCGAAGTATTTCCAGATCGACTTCAACGCCGATGACAACGTGCGGCCGCTGCTGGCCGGGCAGTCGCTCAACCAGCTGCGCCTGGCCCTGAGCCTGACCATCGAGCAAGCCCAGTGGGCCGCGCTCAATGGCGAGGCCAAGGTCTACACCCAGGCACTGGATGATGCGCGCAGCGTACTGCTGGCCAACTTCAATGCCGACAACCCACAAAGCAAGGCCATGCTCGACAGCCTCAATGCCTTGGCCGAGCAACCGGTGTCTGTGGTCACCCCTGACCTGAGCGAGAGCCTGGCCTCGGTGCAAGCCTACATCCAGCGCCGCCACCTGCCGGCCGAGGGTGAAGGGGGCAAACCATGAAGCGGGTCTACCTGCTGGCCGTACTGGCGATCGTGATCGCCGCCGCGCTGGGCATTGCGGTGGCCAAGCACAGTGGCTACGTCTTGATCGCCTATGGCAGCTTCCGCTACCAGTCGGGGCTTTGGGCGGCGCTGGCGGGGCTTGTGGCCGTGATCGCCCTGCTCGGGTTGCTGCGCTACCTGGTTGGCCTGGTGCTGACCTCCAGCGGCGTGGTCAACCCGTGGTCGCGTCGTAACCGCAGCCGGCGCATCCGTCTTTCCATCGAGCAAGGCCAGTTGGACCTCGCCGAGGGCCGCTGGGCCAGTGCCCAGCGCCACCTGCACCGCGCCGCCGAAGCTGAACGCCAGCCCTTGCTGTACTACCTCGGCGCCGCCCGCGCCGCCAACGAGCAAGGCCGCAAGGAAGACAGCGACAACCTGCTTGAGCGCGCCCTGGAGCGTCAGCCGCAGGCGGAACTGGCCATTGCCCTGACCCATGCCCAGTTGCAGATGGACCGTGGCGACACGGACGGTGCGCTGGAAACCCTGTTGGCGATGCAGGCGCGGCACCCGCATAACACCCAGGTGCTGCGCCTGCTGCAGCGCCTGTACCTGGAACGTGGCGATTGGTCGGCGCTGATTCGCCTGCTGCCTGACCTGCGCAAGGGCAAGGTGCTGCCAGCGGCTGAGCTTGCCGAGCTTGAAAAGCGTGCGTGGGGCCAGAACCTGAGCCTGGCGACAACCCGCGGCGAGGATGCGCAAAGTGCGCGTCAGGCCCTGGAACGTGCCTGGCAGCAACTGACTGCCGCCCAGCGCCAGGAGCCGCAGTTGGTGCTGGCCTACGCCGAGCAGCTGCGCCAGGTCGGCGCCCAGGGCGAAGCCGAGCAAGTGCTGCGCACGGCCCTCAAGCGTGAGTACGAAAGCCACCTGGCTCGCTTGTATGGCCTGGTGCGCGGTGATGACCCGGCGCGCCAGTTGCAAACAGCCGAAGGCTGGCTGAAGGCGCATCCACAGGACCCAAGCCTGCTGCTGACCCTCGGCCGTCTGAGCTTGCAGAACCGCCTGTGGGGCAAGGCGCGGGACTATCTGGAAAGCAGCTTGCAGATGGAGCGCAACCCGGAAACCTGTGCCGAACTGGCCCGTTTGCTCGCCGGCCTTGGCGAGACCGAGCGCAGCAACCAGCTGTTCCAGGAAGGCCTCGGCTTGCTGGATGAGCGCTTGCTGGCGCTGCCGTTGCCAGAAGCAGTGCGCGCCTGAGTTACGCCTAAGCGTTTTACCTGGGTTACCCCTTAGTTCGCGCCAGCGTGCTGGCTAAGGGGGCGGGTAACTTGTCCGGCGATATAAGTTAGTTCTGCAGTCCATTTCTTAAGACGTTTCCTACTGCCAGGCAGGAAACTTCCTTTGCTATTCAGCGACTTGTCGTCCCTGTAGTGCCTTGAAACACAGCGGTTACTTCCTCTACCGTTTCAAGCCACTTCATTCCCCGGGACCTCCATCGCCCATGCTGCCGGCCCGTTTACGCACTTTTTTCTTTCCTGCCTGCCTTGCCGCGTTGGCTGTGCTGGCCGGGTCATTTCACCTGGAAAGTGCGCTGGGGCTGGTGCCGTGCCCGTTGTGCTTCAGTCAACGTTTGTTACTGGGCCTGTATGGGCTGCTTTGCCTGGGCGCAGTGCTGCAGGCACCGGGAAGGTCGGGTATCCGCCGTTACTCGCAAGCACTGTTGGCCTGCTCGGCGGCGGGGGCGTTGCTGGCGGCACGGCATGTCTGGCTGCAAGGGGCGGGTGGGGCAGTTCACGTGTGCCCGGCTCCGATTTGGGATGTGTTCGAGCAATCCTGGCGTGAAGCTGCGCGGCAATTGCTGCTGGGTGGCCCGGATTGCAACGCGCTGACCTGGAGCTTTGTTGACCTGACACTGCCTGAATGGAGCCTGCTGGCATTCCTGATACTGGGCGCGCTGCCCTTGAGCCGCCTACTGGCGTATCGTTTCCGCACCCTGGCGGGCGATTGACCTGGCGCAAGCCTGGGACGCTATCGCGACCAATGGTGTTGTAACGGGGTATTAAACACTTGTATGAACTTTGTCTGCTGCGTACCTTGATGGTCAGCACGCGCGGGAATAATCTCCCAGCACGCATACCGAAAATACAACTGCTCGATGCCGTCCTGCTGATGTCACCTTTGTGCTGCGCGGTCGTGGTGCGAGGTGCAGCGGCATCTACCCAGAAGGGAAGAGATCGCCATGCTCGATAGTTGTCAGAACGCCCAGGAACGCTGGGGTGGGGTTCACAAGCTGATCGACCGTTGGCTGGAGGAGCGCCATGAACTGGTGCAGGCTTTCCGCGCGTTGCGCGACGCCAAGCCAGCCTTCGCCGACAAGGACAAGAACCGCGATTTTTGCGCGGTGCTGGTCGATTATGTCTCGGCTTGGCATTTCGAAGTCAGCGAACAGCTGGTCAGTGAAGCCAAGGCCTTCGGCGACACTCGCGGCCTTGAATTGGCCACGCAGATCAACCCACGCATCGATGACAGCACCCAGATTGCACTGGCCTTCAATGACCATTGCGCAAAGGGTGAGTGCACGGACCCAGAACGTTTCGCCGACAAGCTGACGAAGTTGGGTGCCCTGCTGCACGAGCGCTTCGAGCTGGAGGATTGCCTGATCGAGGTGTTGCACAACGCGCACAAGGAAGAGGGCACGGTCGAAGCCTGAGGCGTGGCGTCAGTCGCCAACCGCCAGCAGTTCGATCTCGAATACCAAGGGGGTATAGGGCGCGATCAGGTCACCCGCGCCCTCGGCACCGTAGGCTTGCGCTGACGGAATCACCAGGCGCCATTTCGCGCCTGCATGCATCCGAGGCAACGCCACCCGCCACCCTTCGATCACCGAATCCAGGCTGAACCACTGCGGCTGCTGGTTTTGGTCGAACACCGAGCCATCCGGCAACCTGCCCACGTAGCGTACCTGTACCTTGCCACCCGCTTTCGGCTGCGCGCCGGCGCCGCTTTGCAGTTCGCTGTAAAGCACGCCTTCGGGCAGTTCATGCACACCGGCACGCGCCCGCTCGTTGGCCATGAAGCGTGTTTCCACCGCCTTGATTTTTTCTGCCTGAGCCTGCTCGGCGGCGTTGTCGGCTTGCGCTTCATGCTGCTGCAGCACAGCCTGCATACGTGCCTTGTCGAGCTTCAGTGGTTGCCCTTGATAGGACTGGCGCAGGCCTTCGACCAGGGCGTCCAGTTGCAGCCCCGGCATCTCTTCGCGCAGCCGCTCGCCCAGGCTGGCACCCAGGCTGTAGGCCAGGTCGTGGTCGTCTGCATTGGCCAGGGCAAAAGGCGCCACCAGGCACAAACCTAAAACAAGAAAACGCGGCATGGACAGTTCCTGCGCAATGAGCGGGCCGTAGCAGCCAACATCGGGGTTGGCCTGTATCTGCCAAATATGAGCAACGCTTAATTCAGCAACTACACTTTCACGGAGCTGCAAGATAACAACTTTGCCCAGGCATGCAACGCGGCGTAAATATTACTGTCAACATGCCCTAGCGGCGGTAGCAGCAGAAGCATAGTATGAGCCGCAATCTCGTCAGCCAGGAGGTAAACCATGTCGGCCAAAAAGAAGCCAGTAAGTACGCCGTTGCACCTGCTCCAGCAACTTTCGGGCAGCCTGCTCGAACATTTGGAAGATGCCTGCTCGCAAGCGCTGGCTGATGCGGAAAAACTGCTGGCCAAGTTGGAAAAGCAACGTGGCAAGGCACAAGAGAAACTGCACAACGGTCGCCTGAAACTGCAGGATGCGGCCAAGGCAGGTAAAGCCAAGGCGCAGACCAAGGCACAAAAAGCTATCGGTGAACTTGAAGGGTTGCTCGACTCGCTCAAGGACCGCCAGACCCAGACCCGTACCTACATCCAACAGCTCAAGCGTGATGCCCAGGACAGCCTGAAGCTGGCCCAAGGTGTGGGCAAGGTGCGTGAAGCCGCCAGCAAGGCACTGGACCAGCGCGCCGTCGCTGCCAAGGCTGCAAAACCAGCTGCTGCTAAAGCACCGGCCAAGGCTGCCAGCAAGCCAGCAGCACGCGCCACGGCCGCCAAACCTGCCGCCAAAGCACCTGCAGCCAAGGCGCCGGCCAGAGCTGCTGCCGCCAAGCCAGCCGCCAAAGCCGCTGCCACCAAAGCGCCGGCCAAAGCGCCAGCAAAAGCCGCTGCCGCCAAGGCACCAACCAAAACCGCCGCCGCCAAACCTGCGGCCAAGCCAGCCGCTAAAGCCGTCGCTGCCAAAGCACCGGCCAAGGCTGCAGCTGCAAAACCCGCAGCCAAGCCAGCTGCTGCCAAGGCGCCAGCCAAAGCCGCCGCTGCTAAACCGGCAGCCAAACCTGCAGCGGCCAAAGCCCCAGCTAAACCTGCAGCTGCAAAACCTGCGGCCAAGCCTGCTGCCAAGCCCGCGGCTGCCGCTAAAGCACCCGCGCGTACTGCCGCCAAACCGGCTGCAAAACCGGCGGTGAAAGCGGCTGCAAAACCGGCTGCTGCCAAACCAGCCGCGAGCAAGCCAGCCGAAACCAAGCCCGCCACGGCTGCCACCAGTGCGCCTGCCGCCGCGACCAACTCGGCCAGCCCGGCCGCAGCACCGTCGGCACCCGCCAGCACCCCGGCTCAGGCGCCGTCTTCGGCATCCTGAAGCGCTGCCGCCGCGACGCGCAATTGATGCAGCGCGCGGTGATCTTGGGCCTGGTCCGGCGCTAGCCGGGCCAGCCAGTCGTCCGTGGGCTCGTGCGAGTCCGCGGGCCACTGTTGCGAGCACGCCTGCAGGCGTTCCAGCAAGGCCTTCTCGGCCTGCAATTCCAACCCCTTTACTTGCTCACGCAACGCTGCCAACTGCGCATCGTTGTGCGCTGCCGTGCGCCATTGCTGGCGCAGGTTACGCAATGGCGTCACCACCTCACGCTGCCAAGGTTCGGCAATGTCGCGCAGGGCTTTTGTGCGCTCACCTGTCGCGGCCACGCCGCGTGCTTGCAGCCAGGTGCCGCAGAGCAACAGGCAAACGTCACCGCCCAACGCTTGCACGTCAAGGCAGGCCTCTTCCACGCCGGCCCTGGCATACAAGGCCAGGGCGTGATTCCACAGGTCGGTGTACATGATTCCACTCACGCTACGGGCCGAGGAAGCTGGTAGACTCCGCGACCATCATGATCAGACTATCCAACCTCACTTTACAGCGTGGTCCGCAGCGCTTGCTAGAAGGCGCCGAGATGACCTTGCACGCCGGCCACAAGGCCGGTTTGATCGGTGCCAACGGCGCCGGAAAATCCAGCCTGTTCGCCTTGCTGCGCGGTGAGCTTTCGCCCGATTCCGGCGATTGCCAGCTGCCCGGCGACTGGCGCATCGCCCACATGCGCCAGGAGGTCGATACCCTCGATCGCCTCGCGGTGGACTATGTGCTCGATGGCGACGTGCGCCTGCGCAAGGTGCAGGCCGAGCTTGCCATCGCCGAAACGGCGCACGACGGCACGGCCCTGGCGCGCCTGCACAGCGAGCTGGAAAGTGCCGATGGCTATACCGCCGATGCCCGAGCACGCAAATTGCTGGCCGGCCTTGGCTTCACCAACGAACAGATGGACCGCCGCGTCGGTGACTTCTCCGGTGGCTGGCGGATGCGCCTGAACCTGGCACAGGCACTGATGTGCCCGTCCGACCTGCTGCTGCTCGACGAGCCCACCAACCACCTGGACCTGGATGCCATCCTCTGGCTGGAAGACTGGCTCAAGGGCTACCCCGGCACCCTGTTGCTGATTTCCCACGACCGCGATTTCCTCGATGCCGTGGTCGACCACGTGGTGCACGTCGAGCAGCGCAAGCTGAACCTGTACAAGGGCGGCTACACCGCCTTCGAGCGCACCCGTGCCGAGCGCCTGGCGCAACAGCAGCAAGCCTACGAGAAGCAGCAGGCCCAGCGTGCGCACATGGAAAAGTACATCGCCCGCTTCAAGGCACAGGCCACCAAGGCCCGCCAGGCCCAGAGCCGGATCAAGGCCCTGGAGCGCATGGAAGAGTTGTCGGCGGCGCATGTCGATTCGCCGTTCGACTTCGTCTTCCGCGAATCGCAGAAAATCTCCAGCCCACTGCTGGACATGTCCGAAGGCCGCCTGGGTTATGGCGACAAGGCCATCCTTGAGAAGGTCAAGCTGCAGCTGGTGCCGGGTGCGCGTATCGGCCTGCTCGGCCCCAACGGCGCGGGCAAGTCGACCCTGATCAAGAACCTTGCCGGCGAGCTGGAGCCGCTGTCCGGGCGCCTGGTACGTGGCGAGAACCTGGCGGTGGGCTACTTCGCCCAGCACCAGCTCGACTCCCTCGACGACAAGGCCAGCCCGCTGTTGCACCTGCAGCGGATTGCCCCGACCGAGCGTGAGCAGACGCTGCGCGACTTCCTCGGCGGCTTCGATTTCCACGGTGACCGTGTCGACGAGCCGGTGGTGAATTTCTCCGGTGGTGAAAAGGCCCGCCTTGCCCTGGCGCTGATCGCCTGGGAACGGCCGAACCTGTTGCTGCTCGACGAACCGACCAACCACCTGGACCTGGAAATGCGCTTGGCGCTGACCATGGCCTTGCAGGAGTTCGCCGGTGCTGTGGTGGTGGTTTCCCACGACCGTCACCTGCTCAAAAGCACCACCGACGATTTCCTGCTGGTGGCTGACGGCAAGGTCGATACGTTCGATGGCGACCTGGAAGACTACAGCCGCTGGCTGGTCGAGTACCGTCAGCGCAACGCGCCGGTCAGCAACAGCCCGGCCAACCCGGACAAGACCGACAAGAAAGCTCAGCGCCAGGCTGCAGCGGCCTTGCGTCAGCAACTGGCACCGCACAAAAAGGCGGCCGACAAGCTGGAAGCCGAGCTTAACCAGGTGCATGCGCAACTGGCTGAGATCGAAACAGCGTTGGGCGACAGTGGCCTGTACGAGGCGGCGCGCAAGGATGAACTGCGCGATGTGCTGGCCCGCCAGAGCAAGCTCAAGCAGCGCGAAGGCGAGCTTGAGGAATCCTGGATGGAAGCGCTGGAAACGTTGGAAAGCATGCAGACCGAGCTTGAGGCGCTGTCCTGAAGCTGAGGTCTTTGGGGCGTAGGGCGGGAGCCTTTTAGCGTTTGTGAGATCGAGCGCCGCTCGCGCGGCGTTTCGCAGCACAAGGCTGCTCCTACATCTGTTCGTGTCAGGCGCAAAGGGGTCTCGCGCCCATGCCACAGGAATAACTGGCCCGTGGAGCAGCCTTGTGCTGCGAAACGCCGCGCGGGCGGCGCTCGATCTCAACCGCAACCAAAACCCCAAACCCTAAACAAATCTGCAAAATCCGCTGGTTATTTTTTCGCCAACATCTTAGCTTAACGTTTTGCAACATATGTTCGAGCGAGGTGTGTGATGTCGATGGAAGTGTGGTTGGGCTTCTTTGCCGCGTGTTGGGTGATCAGCCTTTCACCGGGGGCCGGGGCGATTGCCTCGATGTCCAGCGGCCTGCAGTACGGTTTCTGGCGCGGTTACTGGAACGCGCTAGGCCTGCAGATTGGCCTGATCGTACAGATCGCCATCATCGCCGCCGGCGTCGGCGCCATCCTCGCCGCTTCCGCCACCGCCTTTACGGTGATCAAGTGGTTTGGCGTTGCCTACCTGGTCTACCTGGCCTACAAGCAATGGCGCGCGCTGCCGATGGACATGAGCGAAGAGTCTGCCGTGCGCCCGATCGGCAAACCGCTGAGCCTGGTGTTCCGTGGTTTTCTGGTCAACGTCAGCAACCCCAAGGCACTGGTGTTCATGCTGGCGGTGCTGCCGCAGTTCATCAACCCACATGAGGCCCTGCTGCCGCAGTACGTGGCCATCACCGTCACCATGATCACCGTCGACATGCTGGTGATGGCGGGCTACACCGGCCTGGCTTCGCGGGTGCTGCGCCTGCTGCGTACACCCAAACAGCAGAAGCGGCTGAACCGCACCTTTGCCGGGTTGTTCATCGGCGCGGCAACCTTCCTCGCGACCCTGCGTCGCGCGCCTATCTGACTGGCCATCGGGGGCGCACAAGCGCCCCCGGTTATTTCGGCTTTTCCACAAAGCCCTTGAGCAAATCCAGCGGCAGTGGAAAGACGATGGTCGAGCTCTTGTCCCCGGCAATCGCCCCCAGCGTCTGCATGTAGCGCAACTGCATCGCCCCTGGCTCTTTGCTGAGCATCTGCGCCGCCTGCATCAGTTTTTCGGACGCCTGCAACTCCCCTTCGGCATGAATCACCTTGGCCCGTCGCTCACGTTCGGCCTCGGCCTGGCGCGCGATGGCACGCACCATCGATTCGTTGAGGTCGACGTGCTTGATCTCGACATTGGCCACTTTGATGCCCCAGGCATCGGTTTGCGCGTCCAGCACCTGGCGGATATCGGCATTCAGTTGCTCGCGCTCGGCCAACAGCTCGTCCAGCTCATGCTTGCCAAGCACGGCGCGTAAGGTTGTCTGGGCCAGTTGGCTGGTAGCGACGAGAAAGTCTTCGACCTGAATGATCGCTTTTTGTGGGTCGAGCACGCGAAAGTACAGCACGGCATTGACCTTGACCGAGACGTTGTCGCGGGTGATCACGTCCTGCGGCGGTACATCCAGCACGACCGTGCGCAGATCGACCCGAACCATCTGCTGGATGACCGGGATCAGCAGGATCAACCCCGGCCCTTTCACCTGCCAGAACCGCCCCAGCTGGAACACCACGCCGCGCTCGTACTCGCGCAAGATCCGGAACGCCGACAGCAACAACACGCCCAGCAGCATCAGCAGGGCGCCGAAACCCAATTGCATGAACATCGTCATTCTCCTTGGGCCGCAGGTGCAGCAGCGCTGACCTCCAGCATCACGCCACGGCGCGCCGTGACTCGCACGTGTTGGCCAGGCTGCAGTGGCGTCGCGCACTGAACCTGCCACTGTTCGCCCTGCGCCTGCACCGAACCGCAGAACGGGTTGTCTGCCAGCACCTGGGTAACCGTGACTAGGCTGCCGACCAAGCCGGCATCGCCGCTGACCAGGGCGCGCTTGCGCGCTTTCAGGGCCATGCCCAGCACGCCACCGATGAACAGCGCCGACAGCACTGCCAGGCTGGCGATCAAGGGCAAGGGGATGCCGAACCCAGGCACGTCGGTGTCCATCAAAATCACTGCGCCGACCACGAAGGCCACGATGCCGCCAAAGCCGACCACGCCAAAGCTGGGCAAGAACGCCTCGGCAATCATGAACGCCAGCCCGAGCAGGATCAGCGCCACCCCGGCGTAGCTCACCGGCAGCAATTGCAGGGCATACAGCGCCAGTAGCAGGCAGATACCGCCGATCACGCCGCCTACGGTGGAGCCGGGGCTCATGAACTCGAACAGCAGGCCGTACACGCCGACCATGATCAGGATCAGCGCCACGCTGGGGTTGGTGATGACGGCCAGCAGGCGTGTGCGCCAGTCCGGCAGGTGTTCGACCAGGCTGGCTGCGCGGGTGTGCATCTGCTGCGGCTGGCCGGCAGCGTCCAGTGTTTTGCCGTCGAGTTGGCGCAGCAGGTCGGGCAGGTCAGTTGCCACGAGGTCGACCACCTTCAGCCGCAATGCCTCGCTGGCCGACAAGCTGACGGCTTCGCGCACGGCCTGCTCCGCCCAATCGGCATTGCGCCCGCGCAGCTGCGCCAGGCCGCGTATGTAGGCAGCAGCGTCATTGACCTGCTTGCGGGCGAGGGTTTGTTCATCACCACTGGGCTTGGCCTTGTCGTCCTTGGGCATGCCCGGGGGGCCGCCGATCTGCACCGGGGTGGCCGCGCCCAGGTTGGTCCCGGGGGCCATGGCTGCGACATGGCTGGCATAAAGGATGTAAGTGCCAGCGCTAGCGGCCCGTGCACCGCTGGGCGCGACGAAGCTGGCAACCGGCACGGGGCTGGCGAGGATGGCTTTGATCATCTGGCGCATGGCGCTGTCCAGGCCGCCAGGGGTATCCATGCGGATGACCACCAGTTGCGCGCCTTGCGCATGGGCCTGGTCCAGGCTGCGCACCAGGTAGTCGGCACTGGCCGGGCCGATGGCATCGTCGATGCTCAACACCCAGACGGCACCGGGCGCTGCCTGGCTGCCCGGTGCCAGCCCAAGCAGCATCAACAGCAACAGCCAGCGCCACCAGCGAGCGGCCACCTGTCGTCACCTCGTTCGTCTCTATTACACAAGTTTAGTCATGCCTGCCGGGCCAGGGCCTAAAATTGAAGATTGGGGGCGCAATACCGGAGGTGCATCATGCGTATGGCAAAGACCCTGCAGGCTCGCCTGGACAAGGCCAACTGCGACTACGACATCATTCCCCATCCACATTCAGCCACCAGCCTGGAGTCGGCACGTACGGCCGGTGTACCCGCCGAGCGGGTCGCCAAGTCGGTGGTGCTCGATGACCGGCATGGCAACTACATCCTGGCCGTGCTACCGGCCAACCGGCATCTGGACATGAGCAAGGTGCGCATGTCGGGCGCCTGGCAACTGACCCGCGAAAGCGGCCTGCCGACGCTGTTCGGCGATTGCGAACGCGGCGCAGTGCCGGCACTTGGCGATGCCTACGATATAAAAATGCTGCTCGACCCGACCCTTACCCGGCAAGGTGATGTCTACCTGGAGGCGGGTGACCACGATCACCTGATCCACATGAGCATGGAGCAGTTCATGAAGCTGGTACCGCACGCCGAAGTGCGTGAGCTGTGCTGATGTTCTCAAGCCAACGCCGGGCGGGCGTCGTGGACGGCCTGACCGGCTTTTAGGAGGAATCATGGAAGCACCGATCCATCCATTCGCCGAGCTGTTCAAACAGCTGGGCTTGCCTGACGATGCTTTGAGTATCGATCAATTCATCACCAGCCACTCGCCGCTGCAAAACGAGATCAAGCTGGTCGATGCCCCGTTCTGGACCGATGCCCAGCGCAACTTCCTCAAGGACAGCATCAACGAAGATGCTGATTGGGCAGTCCCTTTCGACCAACTCAACGAGGCGTTGCGCCGCCCCCGAAAATAAAGCGCCGAGCGGCACCTGACGAGTGATTGGCCGTTGCTATGCTCAGGAAAACAATAAGGGGATAGCGCGATGAAAGATCCCTACGCACCAGGGTTCTGGTGCTCCGTGACGATCCTGGGCACGCTGACGGCCAGTTACTTCTATGGCATCAGGCAGACGCAACAGATGAACCAGGCGGTGCAGTTTCTCTACGCCGCCGCCGCGGTCACCGTGGCGGTTGCGCTGGTGGCGCTGACCTGGATCGCCTGGCAACAGTTGCGCCTGAACAAGCGTGAGGTGATCCAGGGGCGAACGTTGCTAACCATCTGGAACACCAAGGTTGCCCTGCGCCGGGTCGAAACGGTATTCGACCGCTATTTCTGGGGCAGCTACTGGCACTCCGGGCGCACCTTCGAAGAAGTCATGGGTGAGCTCAAGGGCACCCCGCTGGAGCAAAGCCTGGACGCCTTGAAGCGCCAGTGCCGGGCGCTCGACCGCGAAATCCACGATCACCACCACCATTGGCTGGCCAACGCACGGGACCTCTCCAGCGTGGCGGCGGCCATGGCCCGCGAACGCTATCAGCTCGACCTGGGCGAGCCGACGAGCACGGGCAATGGCACCACTGCCGTGCTCAACCGCGACCTTGAAGTACTGGTGTACACCTGGTCGGCGCGCCTGCGCAGCTTCGACCACCAACTGGACGAACTGGAGCGCGCCTACCACTGAGGCGGTTTACTCGCCGCGGATGTACTGCTCCAGCTGCAGGATCAGGTTGGCCTGTTCGGCGATGGTTTCCTTCACCAGGTCGCCAATCGACAACAGGCCCAGCAGTTCGCCATTGCTGACCACTGGCAGGTGACGTAAATGCCGATCGGTCATCTCGTTCATGCAATATGCCAAGCTCTGTGTCGGGTCCACCGTAATCACCGGGGCGCTCATGATCTCACGCACTGGCGTTGCCGCTGACGAGCGGCCCTTCAGTACCAACTTACGGGCGTAGTCACGTTCACTGACAATGCCCACCACCTGATTGTTCTCCACCACCGGCAGCGCACCGATATTCTTTTCCGCCAGCAGCTTCAGGGCCTCCAGCACCGAGTCATCAGGGCCTATGGTGTAAACGGTCTGGTGTTGCGACTTGGTCTTGAGGATTTCTTTGACGGTCTTCATACGGGCCTCTGCGGATGGAATAAGCGCTGTCTCAACGTAAATAAAGCATCCGATACGGCGCTCTGCACGGCAATGCAGGAAACGGCATGGAGGCGATTGAAAAACGTCATGGTTGAATCGATTGTGTACCAAGCACCCTGGCAAGCCGTGTATCCGGCGCTGGAGATGCTTACCTGGGTGGGGCAAAATCCCCGATAATCTGTGACAATGCATGTCAAGTTGCCATCATCCAGACCTGTTTCGGCAAGGAGCCGCAATGCAAAGCATGTTTCGCCTCACAGCGCTCAGTTGCGCCTTCATTACCGCTGCCGGTTGCAGCAGCCAACAGATCGACAATATTTCCAAGAGCGTTAAAGACATTGGCAGGGACTACGGCATGCCCGTGCTCTGCGGTGTCGGGGTTGTTGCAGGGGGCGCTGCCGGTTATGCCCTTAAAGGCAAGGACGGCATCTTGCCGGGCGTTGCAGTCGGCGGCACGTTGGGGTGCATCGCCGGTTATGTCTGGCAGTCGCGCTTGCAGGAGCTTGACCGCATCGCCAAGGAAGAGAACCTGAAGATCACCACCGAGAAGTTGACCGTTGCCTCGGCTGCGGTGGTGACCGCCGTCCCTGAACAGGCGGGCCTGGTGACCCAGATCGAAGACACCGGGATGTTCGCCACCGGCTCCGACCAACTGACCCCCAACGGCCAGCGCGCCGTGGCCAAGCTGGCGCAGATGTATGCCAAGCCGGCCGCCACCGACAAGCAGGCCGCCGCCAAGGAGGCGCAGGCACGTCGCTTGTTGATCGTTGGCCACAGCGATGCCGTGGGCAATGCCGATTTCAACCAGAAGCTGTCCGAGCGCCGCGCCAAGACCGTGGGCAAGGTCATGCTGCAGGCCGGCATCCCGGCCAGTGCCATCTATTACCAAGGCGCCGGGGCATCGCGCCCGATTGCCGATAACAGCGACCCGTTGCTGCGTGGCCAGAACCGCCGTGTGGAAATCGTCGAGCTGGCCAACGAACAGGCCCTGGTAATGCGCGCCCAGGCAGAAGCGGGCAACACCCGCTACCTGCACTACGGCACCTCGACCGCTGCCAAACCTCGGCAGGCGACCACTACCGCACAAGCGAGCAGCAAGCCTGCCGCGAGCAAGCCGACCACGGCACAGCGCACGCCGGCCACGGCCAGCAGTACCGCCAGCGCAACCACCAGTACCAGCAGCACCAGCACCAGCACCGCGAAGGCTGTTGCAGCTGTGCGTCCGCAGGTCGATTTCGCCGGTACCCCCGTGGCCAACTACAGCTGGACCATGGCGCAGAATATCAAGCCGAAACAGAGTGGCTTCACGCTGATCAGCAGCGCATACGCCGCGCAGATGCCGATGTCCAGCTGCGAGGCCGACCGCCCACGCAATGCCGGTGAAGTGCTGAGCATGGTCAACGACCAACCTTTGCAGCGCCGTGCCACCAAGGACTACCTGCCGGGTTACAACAACCGGGTCTGGGCCAACCTGGTCAACGGGCACCTGGTGACCGTGTCGCCGGTATCGATCTTGCGTGAGAACGCCATGGTCGACCGCCAGCCGATTCTGCAGTTGGTCGAAGACTACAAACAGCCCACGCAGCACAAACCACGCACCATGAAGGCCGTGGCCAACACCTATGAAGGCGAAAGCGAAGTGCTCTACCGGGTCTTCGCCAGTGATGCCCAGGCATCGATTTCGTGCATGGACATCGTATTCAGCAAAGGCAACGCCGAGGTCAGCCAAGGTGCCTTGTTCTATGCCGCCGGCAGTGACGCGTTCGTCGCTTCCTACAAGCCGATCCCGGCTACCAAATAACCCCAGTCAAGGACGTCCTGAATGGAAGACTTTTCGCTCGCTGCACTTAAATCACTGATTCTCGCCAATCAGTTGCTCTCTGCCGGCCTGCTTTCGTTGCTGATCACTGCGGTGATCGTGCGTAACTATTGGGAAGAGGTTTCCTACTTCCTGACCCGTGTCTGGCACAGCTTCCCCTTGATCGGTACGGTCGCGCGCCTGTCGCGCAAGCCGGCTTCGGTCGACGCTGAAGGCTGGATCAACCACGAAGTCACCCTGTCGAACGTGTACAACAAGAAGTTCAAGCTCTACGCCAAGGACGCGAACGCCTACAGTGCCTACCTGGACTACCTGTCCAAGGCCGGTGAGGCCGGGCGTTCTGCGCGGCCGTGGTGGGTGTTGGCGGTTGTCCTGTTGCTGGTGGTGATCGAGGCCATGGGGTTTGCCTATGTGGTCGCCGGCTGGGTCAACATGGACGCGTCGACCAATGACCGTCACTGGCTGACGGCATTCGTGGCGATTCTGCTGGCCGTTGCGTCGGCGTTTCTGGCCGAGGCTGCCGGGCACGCGGTGCACCACAACAGCCTGGTCGCTCGCGCCCGCCATTGGTGGCAGGGTGAAGAGCCTTCCAAGCGCTCGCGCTCGCTGAAAGCCAACAAAGCCATCAACCTGGAAGACTCCTTCAGCGACTCGGACAAGCCTGACTACGAGCAGTTGCTGGCCCGTGTGAAGGACGTGAACGCCAACGTCACGCGCAAGTTCTTCTGGTTGATCACCTGCGGTGCGTTCGTGGTGGCCATGGCCATTGGTGCCTTCCTCATCCGTTCGGCCACCCTGGACAGCATCGAGACCGAGATGGTCAACGGCATGCGTGCCGAAGCGTCCACGCAAAGCAGCACCGCGGGCTCGCCGTTCGACCTGCCAGCAGAATCCCAGGCCATCAACGATGAAGCGGATAACGCCACCATCGACGACAAGATGCAGGCGATCCGCAAGGCCAGCCTGACGACCTACGTGATGCTGTCGCTGATCTACGTGGCGATCCAAGGCATCAGCCTGTGGTTGGCCAGCCGCTACTTCTTCGCCGGTACGCACTCGCACACCGCCTGGCAGCGCACCCACAAGTACGCCACCTCCGAAGAAATGCTCGATGCGATGGACCAGAAGCGTTCGGCCATCGCCAGCCATGCCGATGACAAGCTGCGCCGCTTGCAGACCTTGTTGTCCAGCCGTGATCACACCGATGCCAATGTGCTGACTGCACTGGATGGGGAAAACACCGCCCGCCGCAATTTCTTGAGCTTCGTCGAACACAAGGCTGACAAAGTATCGGAGCAGCCAGAGAAGCCAGCCCGGCCGATTGAAACCGTTGCACCAGCACCCGCGGCTGTAGCCGTTGCTGTCGCCGCGATGCCGGTCGAGCCTGCGCCTGCCGTAGCCCCTGTTGCCCCTGCTGCTGCAGTGGCCGAGCCGGTCGCTATCAAGGCCTCCGAGTTCCACGATGTGACTGGCCTGCCGGAAGAAAGCCTGGCCGCCGCCAGCCGTGCGCTGAATGTCAGCGAGGCGCAACTGCGCGACATCCGCGAGCAACAGCAAGCACTCAAGGCGCTTGGCCTGTTCCCGGCGAAGAAGGAGGGCATGCTGTCATGAGGCTTGCCAAGGCCCTGATCCTGGCGCTGGCGCTGCCGTGTGCAGCGCTGGCCGCCGAACGCAACGATCTGCAGAGCTGCTACACGCGCAACGGCCTGGCAGACATCAAGCCTGCAGGTTCCGGCCGCGAGCTGGTGGTGATCATCGATCAGACCATCCCGATGCCAGAAGACCTGCAGCGCAGCGCCTGGGGCCAGATCGACCGGTTCGTGCAGCCGGGCGATCGCGTCAGGCTCTATACCTTCTCGGCGTTCCTGCCGGGTGAGTATCAGCGCCTGGTGTATGCCGGCGAGCTGGACACGCCGTTGCAGGGCGAGGTTCGCGACGATGTGAACATGCGCAAGCTGCGTGGCCTGGACCAGTGCCTGGCGACCCAGAAAAAGGCGTTTCAGACCGGTTTCGGCGGGCTGTTCGTGAAGGGCCTGCGCGAGGCGCGTCAGGACATCCCCAAGAGCGAAATCATGAACACCCTGCGCCGTGTCGGTGAAGACATGGGCAAAGAGCAGGGTATCCAGGAGCGGGTGGTGTACCTGATTTCGGACATGCTTGAGCATTCCGACTACACCAGCTTCTACGCGGCCAACCAGATCAAGCAACTGAACGTTGGCAACGAGCTGAAGCTTGCGCAGAGCAAGGGGCTGTACGCCGACCTGCAAGGCGCACGGGTGTATGTGTCTGGCGCTGGGCTGGTCACCGACGCGGTGAAGCATGCCTACCGCTCTGGCAAGACCATGGATGCGCTGAACGACTTCTGGGCGCAGTACTTGAATGCGTCCAACGCAACGTTGGAAGGCTTTGGCACGCCTAGCCTGAGTACCGACCTTCGGTAACCCGGCCTCCGGGTAATACGCACCCTTGTAGGAGCAGCCTTGCGCTGCGAAGAGGCCGGTACTGAGTATGCAACTCTGCTAGGTTTACCGGCCTCTTCGCAGCACAAGGCTGCGCCTACAGGTGATTGCGCTACAGCTTCGGCATCTGCCCGATGCGCGCGACCATCTCGCTCACTACCTGCAGATCCAGCATGAACTGCTCCACGGTCTTGAACTCGTTGTCGTTGTGCCCGGTGTATTTCACGTCAGGCATGGCCAGGCCGAACTGCACGCCGTTGGGCAAGTCATGCACCGAGGTAGCCCCCGCCGAGGTGCCAAACTCGTGCTTCATGCCCAGGTTCTCGCTGGCCACGGCAAGCAGGGCCTTGACCCACTCGCCCTCCGGGTTGCGGTACATCGGCGCGTCGAGGCTGTAGTCGAAGGCCACCGGGACGTGGCTGGTGCTCTTCCATTTATCCAGCTTGGTCGCCAGGTCATCCTTGATCACGGCAATTTCCTTGCCCTTCGGGATACGCAGGTTGACCGCCAGTTTCAGCCCCTTGTCGTCCACGCCGACAAAGGTCGGCGAGGCGGTCAGCGGCCCCATGAACGCGTCTTCAAAGCCCACGCCGAGCTTTTTGCCCAGGTAGTCCAGGCCCCAGTTGTCGCTGGCATAGCGGGCGGCGTCGGTGAACTGGTTGTGCTTGAGTGGCACCTGCTTGCCCAGGCCATCGATGAACACCAGCATGCGCGCCACCGGGTTAACCCCGGACTCCGGCTCCGAGGAGTGGGCCGAGACGCCTTTCACCGTGAGCTGCACGTCCTTGCCAACCACCTTGGCATCGATGCTGAAATCACCGCCGTTGCCCTTCACATACGCGGCACCGGCCTTGTTCAGGCTGGCCGCCAGTTCGGCAGGCTTGTCGCTGGCCAGGGTGGCGACCGACGTCGTCGGGATCTGGTTGGTGGCCAGGCCGCCGGTGAGGTGGGTGATTTCGGCGCCCTTGCCGGTGCCGGCGCGCTTGGCGAAGCTGGCCATGACCGTGCCGTAGCCTTTCTCGGCGATGACCACCGGGTAGCCGCCATCCAGCGCCAGGTTGTAGTCGGGCGTTGGGTTGCGCTCGAAGTAGTAAGGGATCGCGTCACCGCTGGTTTCTTCGGTGGTGTCCACCAGCAGTTTGAGTTGCCGGGCCAGCGGCAGCTTCTCGTCCTTGGCCACTTTCAGCGCATACAGCGCCACGACGATGCCGTTCTTGTCGTCTTCGGTGCCGCGGCCATACATGCGGTCACCCACCAGCGTGACCTTGAAGGGGTCGAGGCGAGTGCCATCGTCCAGCTTCCAGTTGTCCGGGTTGACCGGCACCACGTCGGCGTGGGCATGGATGCCGACCACCTCTTTGCCTTCGCCCAGGGTGATCTCGTAGACCCGGTTGTCGATATTGCGGAACGTCAGGCCAAAGCCTTCGGCCAGGGCTTTGATCTTGTCCGCGATCTTCAGGAACTCGGGGTTCTCGTGCTGCGGTACGCCATCGACGCTGAAGGTGGGGATGGCCACCAGTTCGCGCAGGGTCTCGGTGGCGGCCTTGCCGTACTTGATACGGGTATACAGGCCCAGCAGGCGGTTGATTTCGTTCTGCTGCTCGTCGGCCAGCGGCTTGTTGGCCAGGTACGCGCTCAGCGTCTCGCCGAGGTTGTCGGCCTTGGCCAGGTCGCTGCCGTTGAGCTTGCCGATGAACTGTTTGAAGTCCGCCAGTTCTGTGCCGTCGTAGGCCTTGATGATGGCCGCGGATTGTTGCTGGGAGAGGTTGGCATGGGCCGGTACGCTGAACAGGCCGATGCTGGCCAGCAGCAGTGAGGTAGCGGTGAGTTTTTTCAGGTACATGGGCGCGCGCATTCCTTCGCGAGTCATTGTTGGGGGTACCCGTTCGAAAAACGGGAAGGTGCCCACGCTAACACCAATGCTCTGCAGTACGGGAGTACCAGAAACGCGACATGTCGCACAAACGAAAAAGCCCCGGGAAAAATCCCAGGGCTTTCGAAGATGGCGCACTCGGCGGGATTCGAACCCACGACCCCTGCCTTCGGAGGGCAGTACTCTATCCAGCTGAGCTACGAGTGCAACGCGCACGCATGATACCCATCTGTTTCGGTTGCGTCCATCGCCTTGATCTGTAGCTGTTTTTACCCGTGCTTTGGGCATAACGCCTGTAGGAGCAGCCTTGTGCTGCGAAGAGGCCAGTGGCAGCAACGCAGACGTGTGCTGTTATCGCCGGCCTCTTCGCAGCACAAGGCTGCTCCTACAGGCCATCAGAGTGCGATCAGCTCGGGCCGCAGCCCTTCTACTCGGCGAACCACGGGTGGCAGGTAACCGCCGGCACCGGTGATTTGGTGCAGCACCTTCTCGCGCAGCCCATGCAGCGCCACGCCTGTGCGCAGGCGCGGGTGTGGCAGGTCGATTTCGACCACCGACTTGATCCGCCCCGGGCGCGGTTCCAGCACGACCACCCGGTCGGCCAGGTAGGTGGCCTCTTCGGCGTCGTGGGTCACCAGCAGGGTGGTGATGCCGGCTCGTTCCCGAATGGCCAGCAGCTCATCCTGCAGTTGCTGGCGGGTCAGCGCATCGAGCGCGCCGAAGGGCTCGTCAAGCAACAGGATCCGTGGGCTTGCCACCAGCCCGCGGGCGATTGCCACGCGCTGGGCCATGCCGCCGGAAAGCTGGTGCGGGTAAGCAGACTCGAACCCGCTAAGGCCGACCAGCAGCACAAATTCATGCACGCGCCGGGCGCGCTCACCCTGGGTCAGCTGTTCGTTGACCAGCCCCAGGGCGATGTTCTGCTCCACCGTCAGCCAGGGGAACAGGCGGTGTTCCTGAAACACGATGCCGCGTTCGCCGCCGATGCCACTGACCGCGCGCCCGTCGACGCGGATGCTGCCGCTGTAGTCGGTGTCGAGCCCCACCAGCAGGCGCAGCAGGGTGGATTTGCCACAGCCGGACGCACCGACGATGGCGATGAATTCGCCTTCGTTGATCGACAGGTTGAAATCGTGAATGGCCTCCAACGGTTGGCCATCGACGCGGAATACCTTACCGACCCCCTCGAAGCTGACCAATGGCGGGGTGACGTCGGGTTGATTGGCCGCAGGCAGGTGCGAGGTGTTGAAGGCATTCATGCGGTTCTCCAGCGCGTGGCGCGCGATTCGAGGCGTTGTCCGAGGGTGCCGAGCAGGGCGCCGACCAGGCCGATCAGGACCATGGCGGCTATCACCTGGTCCATGCGGAACAGCTGTTGGGCGCCGATCATCAGGCTGGCGATGCCGCCGTCAGAAGGCATGAAGTATTCGGCGCCGATGGTGCCCAGCCAGGCGTAGATCAGCGACAGGCGCAGGCCGGCGAAAATCGCCGGGGCAGCGCCGGGCAGCACCAACCGGCGCAAGCGTTGCCACAGGCTCAGGCGCAAGGTGCGGGCGGCCTCGCCCAGCTGAGGCGACAGCCCGGCGATACCGCGCTGGGTGGCGATCAGCAACGGGAAGAACGCCGCCAGGGCCACGAACACAGTCTTGGCGCCTTCGCCCAGGCCGAACCAGGCCGTAAGCAGAGGCACCCAGGCAAACAGCGCCACTTGGCGCACGGCCGTCAGGCTCGGGCCGAACACGCGCTCGGCGCGGTGCGAAAGCCCCAGCAGCAGGCCAACCAGCAAACCCGCGCCACCGCCCAGCACCAGGCCGGTCAAGGTGCGTTGCAGGCTCAGCAGCAACGCCTGTGGCAGCGTGCCGTCCGCCAGCCCGCTGAACAGGGTGTGCAGCACGCCCAGCGGTGACGTGAGGATGTTCTGGTCGACCCAGCCAACGTTGCTGGTGACCTGCCACAGTGCCAGCAGTGCAATCGGCAGCAGCAGGCTTTGCCAACCTTTTGGGATCGGGCCGCGCTGCTGCTCGCCGGTTGCGGGTTGCGGCCAGAACAGTAGGCGTTTCTCCAGGCGCGAGAAGCCTTGCTCCATGAGCGCCCCAACCAGGCCGATCACCAGGATGCAGAGCAGCACCAGGTCGAGCATGAACAACTGCCGGCCCCACACCATCAGGTAGCCGATGCCCTCGCTGGAGGCCAACAGCTCCACGGCCAGCAACGACGTCCAGCCGGTGGCCAGGGCCAGGCGTACGCCCGTGAGGAAGGCGGGCAGGGCGGCGGGCAACAGCAGCCGCAGGAACAACAGGTGACGGGGCAAGCGCAACGCCGCTGCAGCTTCACGCAGTTTGGGTTGGGCATCGCGCACGCCGACCAGGGTGTGCAGGGTGACCGGCACCACCACGGCTTTGACCAGCACCACCAGCTTCAGCAACTCACCGATGCCGAAAAACAGCATGAACAGCGGAATCCAGGCCAGGGTGGGAATTTGCGCCAGCGCGACGAAGGTGGGCAGCACCAGCGTCTGTGCCCGCCGCGACGACCCCAGCCAGGTGCCCAGCAGCAACCCGCTGACAATCCCGACCGCCAAGCCCCAGAACAGCCGCTGCACACTTATCCACAGGTGCCCCCAAAGCTCCCCAGAGCCAAACTCCAGCGCGCTCTCCCACACCCGCGAAGGCGCCGGCAAAATCTGCTCGCTCATCCAGTGTTGCTGGCTGGCGACCACCCACAACACCGCGATCAACACCGGCAATACCCAAGAAAGGTACGCAGCCCTCGTGTAGGCGCTGCCTTGCGTCGCGAAAGGGCCGCGAAGCGGCCCCCGAAGCCACCCCCAACTCCTGTTCAGAATTCCATTCATCGGCATCTCTCGAACGAAGCGTTGTTATCTTATGCACTAATGGAATTAAAAATTCATAAGTGCGCATTTCAAGAGATAAGAGCATGCAACCCTTGCATGCGCAAACCCCTTACCGTTGCGTTTTCCTCATATTTTCCATGCGTTCCCCGCAAGCCCCCCGCAGGCCCGCATAACGCCTGATTTATGCCTTCTGGTTACTAAAAAATGAAGTTTTGATCTTTGTAGGTTCTAACCAGACCTGCCTAGCTTCTGGCCAAAGCGCCGGCCTTCGTCGGTGGCAGCCTGCCAAGGAGCCTTGCCATGAAAACCCCACTACGCCACCTGATCACCGCCCTTGGGCTGGTCTTCATCTTCAACGCCCACGCTGCCGAGTCAGCCCAGCCAGCGAGCATCCGCATCGCCGTGCCCGACTTGAGCGCTGGCAGCAAACACAGCGCCGGGGGCGTGGTCGATGTGCTGCGCGACCAGCAATTGCTGGAGAAGGAATTTGCCAAGGACGGCATCCGCATCGATTGGCACTTCTTCAAGGGCGCAGGGCCGGTGGTGAACGAGGCCCTGGCCAATGGCCAAGCCGACTTTGCCTACCTGGGGGACCTGGCTGCGATCGTCGGCAAGGCCAATGGCTTGGATACCCGCGTGCTGTCGGCCGGCGTGCGCGGGGTGAAAAGCTACCTGGGGGTGGTGCCGGGGTCCGGCATCAAGACCCTGCACGACCTCAAGGGCAAGCGTGTGGCGGTGTTCCGCGGCACTGCCAACCAGCTGTCGTTCGCCAGCGCGCTGGCTAGCCAGGGGCTGTCCGAGCGTGACCTGAAGGTGATCAACCTCGACTTCAACGCTGCCAACGCCGCAATCGCCGCCAAGCAGATCGATGCCACCTGGGGCCTGTCGAACCTGCTGGCGCTGCGTGAACGTGGGCTGGTCGAGCTGCCCGTCAATTCCCGCGACCTGCAAGGCGCCGGCAGCACCCAGGCGGTCTTGCTGGGTACCGGCGAATTCATCCGCCAGCACCCAGACCTGGTGCAGCGCCTGGTCAATGCCCAGGAGCAGGCTACCGCGTGGCTGCGTGACGAACACAACCGCGACGCCTATGTCGACCTGGTGGCAAACAACGCCAACTGGCCGCGCAGCATCCTCAGCGATGACTTGGCCAAGGAAAACCTCGCGCATTACTTCGACCCACGCCTGGACGCTGATTTTCTGGCCCAACTGCAGCAGGGCGTCGACCTGGCCGCCAAAGAGCGCCTGATCCGCCGTGGCTTCCAGGTTGCCGACTGGGTCGAACCACGCTTTCTCGACACCGCACTGCAACAGCAACAGGCCGTCCAGGCCGCCCGCTAACCCTTTGAACCGACAATTACCGCAAGGACCACGACCATGAGCAATGCCGCCCTGGCCACCGCGCCACTCGCCCTTGAACTCGACATCCACCCGGTTGCCGGCCGTATCGGCGCCGAGATCCGCGGGTTGAAGCTGTCTGCCGACCTGGATGCCGCCACGATCGATGCCATACAGGCGGCCTTGGTCGAGCACAAAGTGATCTTCTTCCGTGGCCAGACCCACCTGGACGACCAGAGCCAGGAAGGCTTCGCCAAGTTGCTGGGCGAACCGGTCGCCCACCCCACCGTGCCGGTGGTCGATGGCACCAGCTACCTGCTCCAGCTCGATGGTGCCGAAGGCCAGCGGGCCAACTCCTGGCACACAGACGTGACCTTCGTCGATGCCTACCCTAAGGCGTCCATCCTGCGCAGCGTGGTGGCGCCGGCGTCTGGTGGGGATACCGTGTGGGCCAACACCGCAGCGGCGTACCAGGAGCTGCCCGAGCCACTGCGCGAGCTGGCCGACAAGTTGTGGGCGGTGCACAGCAACGAATACGACTACGCGTCCCTCAAGCCTGACGTCGACCCGGCCAAGCTGGAGCGTTATCGCCAGGTGTTCACCTCGACGGTGTACGAGACCGAGCATCCGGTCGTGCGCGTGCACCCGGTCAGCGGTGAGCGGGCGCTGCAGTTGGGGCACTTCGTGAAGCGCATCAAGGGCTATTCGCTGGCCGATTCGCAGCACCTGTTTGCCGTGCTGCAGGGGCATGTCACGCGCTTGGAAAATACCGTGCGCTGGCGCTGGCAAGCGGGGGATGTGGCGATCTGGGATAACCGCGCGACGCAGCATTATGCGGTGGATGACTATGGCACCCAGCCGCGTGTGGTTCGGCGGGTGACGTTGGCGGGTGAGGTGCCGGTGGGGGTGGATGGGCAACTGAGCCGCACAACCCGTAAAGGCTAAGTACTGCCCAGTCTGTGGGAGCAGCCTTGTGCTGCGAAGAGGCCGGAGCTGCCAGGCTCATTACGTTTGGCATGCGCCGGCCTCTTCGCAGCACAAGGCTGCTCCTACACACAGCGGGCGATAGGGTTGTTCATAGGTCGGTATCACAGGCAATCAACTGCCTGACCAACCCCTGCGCCAACGGCGACAACCCATACCCCACCCGGCTCACCACCCCATAGCGGGTATAAAACGCTTCTTCGTGCTCCGGCGCCAAGTCCGAAAGCTTCAGCGCCACCAGCCCCCCGTCACGTTGATACGGCCGCAGGTTGGCATTGCAGGCAATGCCGATGGTGTCCGAATGCATCACCACATTCAGCAACGCATAGCCATGTTCGCATTCCACCGAGGGCAGAAAGTCCTGCCGCCCGCTGAGGTCGCTGAGGACCTTGCGGATGTTCGGCGGGCGAAAGGTGGTAGCCAGTGGGTACTCGAACAGGTCCCGCGCCTGCACTGCCTGCCGCGTGGTCAGCGGGTGACCAGCGCGGCAGCAGAAGTGCCAGCGCTGCGGGGCCAGCTTGTGCACGCGGTAATCCGGGTCTGACTCGAACTGGCGCGTGTCGGCGACGAAAAACTCGATCTCTTCGGCGATCAGCTTGCGGTTCAACGCCTGCCAGTTATCCACCTGAAAACACGTGCGCGCCGCTGGGTATTCGGCGACGAAGCGCGCCACTGCCCGTGGCACCAAGCCCCCCGCTGGCGCAGGGCCGGAACCGAAGCGCACCACGCCCGTGGTGGCGCCGTTGAACTGGTGGATTTCATTGACCAGGTTGTGCGCCCCGTGTACCAGCCGCCGTGAATGCTCCAACACCAGCAAACCCTGGCGGGTGGGGGCCAGCTCTTTGCTGGCGCGGTCCACCAGGCGGCAGCCGATGTTGTGCTCGAGGGTCTGGATGCTGCGGCTGAAGGCCGATTGCGACAGGTTCACCGCAGCGGCCGCGGCCACGAAACTGCGGTGCTCGACCAGGGCAATGTAATGGCGCAGCTGACGGAGATCGATATGCATTTTCTACATTAAAACCTTCGGTCAAATGCAATTGCTGATAAGGGTGAGTCCCCTTATAAAGGCTGTTACTTATTCCACTAAATATGAATTACAAATATTTATATCACTTAAAAGAATATAAGCCCGACTGACCGCGATTCGGTTCCGCCAACGGAAATGCTCGCTCAGGGCCCATGCCTCAAGGAGCATCAGCATGTCCCGAGTTTCCCGTTGGCCTGCGCGCGCATCGCGGTTCACCCTGCAACCCTTGGCCGCTGGCGTGTTGCTGGCGGCATCCACTGGCAGCTTTGCCGAAGCGCCTGTCAGCACAGCCCCTGCCGTGGAGCAGGAGGCCAAGCTTGGCACCGTTACCGTCAACGCCCGCCGTCGTGAAGAAACCGCACAGAGCGTGCCCACGCCGATCAGCGTGCTGAACAGCGAAACCCTGGAAACCCAGCGCATCTACCGCGTGCAGGACCTGCAACAACTGGTGCCCAGCACCAACGTCGCCTATGTGCATGCCCGTCAATCGAGCATCTCGATCCGTGGCCTGGGCAACAACCCGGCCAGCGATGGCCTGGAAGGCAGCGTCGGCATCTACCTGGACAACGTCTACCTCGGTCGCCCCGGCATGGCGGTGTTCGACCTGCTGGATGTCGAGCAACTGGAGGTGCTGCGCGGCCCGCAAGGCACGCTGTTCGGCAAGAACACCACCGCCGGTGTGCTCAACATCACCACGCGCAAGCCGACCTTCCACCGCGAGGGCAGCGTTCAGCAGTCGATTGGCGAAGATGGCTACCTGCAGACCCAGGGCAGCTTTTCCGGGCCGATCAGCGACACCCTGGCCGGGCGCATCAGTGCCTACCGCACCGAAGACGATGGCTACGTGAAAAACATCCACAACGGTGACGACCTCAACGGCGGCAAGCGCCAGGGCTTTCGTACCCAATTGCTGTTCAAGCCCAGCGAAACCTTCAACCTGCGCTGGATCGGCGAGTACAACGAAGAAGATTCCAACAACGGCATCCTCAGCTTGTACAGCACCGGCCCGACCATCAACGGCGTCAACCGCTACGAGAGCCTGGCAGCGCAGGCCGGCGCGACGCTGGTGTCGGGCAAGGACCGCAAGGTCAATTTCGATGCCGATCAGCAGGTGACGGTGTTCCAGGGTGGCACTTCGGTCGAGGCCAACTGGACCTTGCCCAACGACTTCACCCTCACCTCGATCACCGCCTACCGCTGGTGGGACTTTACCCCGCGCAACGACGATGGCCTCAACGTGCCGGTGTTCTACAGCGCTGGTGTGTCGGTGCGCGACAAGCAGTATTCGCAGGAGATTCGCCTGGCTTCGCCGACCGGTGGTGCCTTCGACTACGTGCTGGGCGCGTACTACTTCAAGCAGGACCTGGACAATAAGTCCTTCACCTATTACGGCCCTCAGGCAGACATCTGGAACATCACCCCGGCGGGCGCCCTGAACAACGTCAACACCCTCGGTGATGGCCACATCGACACCGACAGCTATGCCCTGTTCGCCCAGGGCACCTGGCACCTTACCGACCGCCTGGACTTCACCGCCGGTGTGCGCGGCACTTACGAGGAGAAAAGCGCCTGGGTGACCCGTGATGCGCCTACGGGGGGCGCGGCGGTCACCGGCGCCGCAGCGGCGGCGCGCCAGGGTCGGGTGGGGGCCTACGACTCGGGGGATCTCAACCAGTACAGCTTCAGCCCCTCTGGCCTGCTGGGCCTGAGTTACCGCTTCAACGACCAGGTACTGGGTTATGCCACCCTGACCCATGGCGAGAAATCCGGGGGTATCAACCTTACCGTCGGCGCCGCGCCGCGCTTGGGCACTGACTCGCTGCTGGTCGGCACCGAGCGGGTCAACAACGCCGAAATCGGGGTCAAGAGCACGCTGCTGGATGATCGCCTGCAGCTCAACGCCAACCTGTTCTGGGCCGAAGTGCATGGCTACCAGGCCAACGTGTATGACGAGGCCAACCGCGTGCAGTACCTGGCCAACGCGGGGCGTGTGCGTTCGCGTGGCCTGGAGTTCGAGGCCACGGCACTGCCGGTGCGCGGCCTCACGGTCAACTTCAACGGCTCGTGGAACGACGTGCGCTACACCCAGTACGACGATGCGCCATGCCCGCCCGAAGTTAGCCTGGCCAATGCCACCGCCACCTGCGACCTGTCGGGCCATCAGGTGGTCGGTGCCTCCAAGTACATCGCCAACCTCAACGCCCAGTACAAGTGGCAGCTGGCCGAGCGCGTCGAGCCCTACGTCACCGCCAGCTACGCCTTCCGTTCCAAGGCGGTGGGCACCATCGACGACTCTGATTTCGGCCAGATCCCCAGCTATGCGCTGGTCAACCTCTCCACCGGCGTGCGCCTGGACCAGGGCGACGGCGTGCTCGACCTGTCGCTGTGGGTGAAAAACGCCGGCGACAAGACCTACTTCACCAGCTTGTGGAACTCCGCCAACGGTGGCTATGCCGGGGTACTCGGCACCCCTCGCACCTTCGGCGCTACCGCCCGTTACGACTTCTGAGCACAAGGAGCTTTGCCATGAATGCTAAAACCGAAACCCCTGCATTGCCTGAAGGCGCCTGCCTCACAGCCAAGGTCCCCGGGCCTGATGAGGCGCTGTTGGGCGACGTGGTGGTCAACCCGTACCGCCTGGCACCGCTGACAGCCATCATCCGCGATGGCGGGCGTACGCTGAGTGCGGCCCATGTGCGCGTGCTGGGCCGCGGCGAGCGGGGCGTAGACATCGCCTACGAGGTGTCGGACCGCTCGCTGTGGACCTATGGCGGCATCCCGGTGTTCGGGCTGTACCCTGACTACGTCAACCAGGTCGAAGTGACCTACAAGCTCGATGGCGAGCGCATCCGCGAGCGTTATCAGGTCTATGCGCCGGCAGTGCGCCTGCCGGTGGTGGCGAAGCAGACTGCGGCGTTGCCAGAGGTCGAACCCATCAAGGTAGCGCCCGGCTTCGAAAACCGTCTTTACCTGTTCAACCACCTGCAGGGGGATATCCCGGGCGGCCGCGCCTTCAAGTGGAATGCCCTGGGCGGTGCTGCCGAGTGGGATCAAGTGGGCAACAACTGGATCGCCGACAGTAATGGCGACGTGCGCTGGTACCTGGATATCGAGCAGATTCACGATTCCAACCGCCGGGACGGCCTGGGCGGCACCATGGGCTTCCAGCAAACCCGTGACGGCAAGTTGATCTGGGGCCAGGGCCAGACTTATTCCAAGTACGACTTGCTTGGCCGGCGCATCTGGCAACGCAGCTTGCCGGACAAGTTTGCCGACTTCTCCCACGAAATCCGTGAGACCGCCAATGGCACTTACCTGTTGCGGGTGGGTACCAGCGACTATCGCCGGCCAGACGGCAAGCGCGTGCGCTCGATCCGTGACCACATCATCGAGGTGAGCGAAGCGGGTGATGTGTTGGACTTCTGGGACCTGAACCAGATCCTCGACCCGTACCGCGGCGACCTGCTGGAAACCCTTGGCAAGGCGGCGATCCAATTACCCGACGGCGTGCAAAAGCACGAAGACCGGCTGGCCAACGAACTGGCCGAAGGCGACCTGCCGTTCGGTGACACCCCAGGCGTTGGCACCGGGCGCAACTGGGCGCACGTCAATGCCATCGACTACGACGCAGATGACGACAGCATCATCGTTTCAGCACGCCATCAAGGCGTGGTGAAGATCGGCCGTGACAAAACCGTGAAGTGGATTCTCGCCTCGCCACAGGGGTGGCCGCAGCGCTTGCAGGACAAGGTGCTGACGCCGGTGCAGAGCGAAGGCTTCGATTGGTCCTGGACCCAGCACACCGCCTGGCTCACGGGCAAAGGCACGTTGACCGTGTTCGACAACGGCTGGGGGCGCGATTTTGCCCCGACCAAGCTGGCCGGCAATTACAGCCGCGCGGTGGAGTACAAGATCGACGAGGCCAAGGGCACGGTCGAGCAGGTGTGGGAGTACGGCAAAGCGCGCGGTGACGAATGGTACAGCCCGGTGACCTCGGTGGTGGCCTACCGGCCCGAGACCGATACCCAGTTCATCTATTCGGCCTCGGTGAATTTCCTCACCCCAGAGAAGCTGACTACCACCGTGCTCAATGAGGTGCGCCGCGGGACGCAGGAGGTGCTGGTGGAGCTGAAGGTGCACAGCCGGCAGCCGGGCAGTGTCGGGTATCGGGCGTTGGTGATAGACCTGGGCAAGGCGTTCTGAGGTTTGATCGTTTCTTGATCAAGGGGTGTGGCTTTCATGCGCCAGCCTTGGATTTTGAGGTGGGGCGCAAATCGAGCGCCGCCCGCGCGGCGCTTCGCGGGGCAAGTCGGACCGCCGCACCGCCGCTCCCACATCTGTTTCGGGCCAGTGAGACCTGTGGCATTTGCGCGCGACCACCTTGTTTGTACGACGCGATATTGAGACGGGCGCCAAGGGGCCGCGCGCCAATCCTTCGGGATAACTGGCCCGAAACAGATGTGGGAGCGGGCTTGCCCCGCGAAGCGCCGCGCGGGCGGCGCTCGATCTCATAGGCGCTGAAAATCTCACGCCAAACACTCCCCCTTTCACATTTCTTTCAGCCCGATCGTCTACCCTGTACCGGCCCTTTTGCGGGCGATTTCGGATAGGCTGTTCAACCATTCGTTCTTTTTTTCGAACAGCCTATTGTCCTACACCCCAGCAGCCGCTTAGCATTCGTTTGAGATTTCAAACGCTCGATGCCCTGCTTTGGGCGCTTTTCAACAATCAACAATTCGGGAAGCCGACATGCAGCTCAAAGACGCTCAGTTGTTCCGCCAGCAAGCCTATATCAATGGTGAGTGGCTGGATGCGGACAATGGCCAGACCATCAAGGTGACCAACCCGGCCACCGGCGAAGTCATCGGTACCGTGCCGAAGATGGGCACCGCGGAAACCCGCCGCGCCATCGAAGCCGCCGACAAGGCCCTGCCGGCCTGGCGCGCCCTGACCGCCAAAGAGCGTTCGGCCAAGCTGCGTCGCTGGTTCGAACTGATGATCGAGAACCAGGACGACCTGGCTCGCCTGATGACCACCGAGCAAGGCAAGCCACTGGCCGAAGCCAAAGGCGAAATCGCCTACGCCGCCTCGTTCATCGAGTGGTTCGCCGAAGAAGCCAAGCGCGTCTACGGTGACACCATCCCAGGCCACCAGCCTGACAAGCGCCTGATCGTCATCAAGCAGCCAATCGGCGTTACCGCGGCCATCACCCCGTGGAACTTCCCGGCGGCCATGATCACCCGTAAAGCCGGCCCCGCCCTGGCCGCTGGCTGCACCATGGTGCTCAAGCCTGCTTCGCAGACCCCGTACTCCGCGCTGGCCCTGGTCGAGCTGGCTCACCGTGCCGGCATCCCGGCTGGTGTGCTGAGCGTCGTCACCGGCAGCGCTGGCGAAGTCGGCGGCGAGCTGACTGGCAACTCCCTGGTTCGCAAACTGTCCTTCACCGGCTCGACCGAAATCGGTCGCCAGCTGATGCAAGAATGCGCCAAGGACATCAAGAAGGTTTCCCTGGAGCTGGGCGGCAACGCGCCGTTCATCGTGTTCGACGACGCTGACCTGGACAAGGCAGTCGAAGGCGCGATCATCTCCAAGTACCGCAACAACGGCCAGACCTGCGTCTGCGCCAACCGTATCTACGTGCAGGACGGCGTCTACGACGCGTTCGCCGAGAAGCTGGCTGCTGCAGTGGCCAAGCTGAAAATCGGTAACGGTCTGGAAGACGGCACCACCACTGGCCCGCTGATCGACGGCAAAGCTGTCGCCAAGGTTCAGGAACACATCGAAGACGCGGTCGCCAAAGGCGCCAAGGTGCTGGCCGGTGGCAAGCTGATCGAAGGCAACTTCTTCGAGCCGACCATTCTGGTCAACGTGCCGAAGACCGCTGCTGTCGCCAAGGAAGAGACCTTCGGCCCACTGGCGCCGCTGTTCCGCTTCCAGGACGAAGCCGAAGTCATCGCCATGTCCAACGACACCGAGTTCGGCCTGGCTTCGTACTTCTACGCCCGCGACATGAGCCGTGTGTTCCGTGTTGCCGAAGCGCTGGAATACGGCATGGTTGGCATCAACACCGGCCTGATTTCCAACGAAGTCGCACCGTTTGGCGGTATCAAGGCTTCGGGCCTGGGCCGCGAAGGTTCCAAATACGGTATCGAGGATTACCTCGAAATCAAATACCTGTGCATCAGCGTCTGATCACCGGTTAAAAGGCTTTACCTCTGCCAGCGGGGCGCGAGAGCGACGTCTCGCTGGCCTTTTTTACATGCAGTACCTGGTGGCCAGGGCGTTCACGGCAGTCGATCAACGAATACTGTGCGCGAGCACTCCCAGCCACCCCCGAATAAAAGCGCCATTCTGATCGGCGCAATGAGGGCATTATGAGCAAGACCAACGAATCCTTGATGCAACGCCGTGTAGCCGCCGTCCCACGTGGCGTCGGCCAAATCCACCCGATCTTCGTAGACACCGCGAAGAACTCGACGGTGATCGACGTTGAAGGCCGCGAACTGATCGACTTCGCGGGCGGCATCGCAGTACTGAACACCGGCCACCTGCACCCGAAAGTGGTTGCAGCCGTGCAAGAGCAGCTGACCAAAGTCAGCCACACCTGCTTCCAGGTGCTGGCCTACGAACCCTACGTAGAGCTGTGCGAAAAGATCAACAAGCTGGTCCCAGGCGACTTCGACAAGAAGACCCTGCTGGTCACCACCGGCTCCGAAGCCGTTGAAAACGCCGTCAAGATCGCCCGTGCCGCCACTGGCCGCGCTGGCGTGATCGCCTTCACCGGCGCCTACCACGGCCGTACCATGATGACCCTGGGCCTGACCGGCAAGGTCGTGCCGTACTCCGCTGGCATGGGCCTGATGCCAGGCGGCATCTTCCGCGCACTGTTCCCGAACGAACTGCACGGTGTGAGCGTCGACGACGCCATCGCCTCGGTTGAGCGCATCTTCAAGAACGATGCCGAGCCTAAGGACATCGCCGCGATCATCCTCGAGCCCGTACAAGGCGAAGGCGGCTTCCTGCCAGCGCCGAAAGAGCTGATGCAGCGCCTGCGCGCCCTGTGCGACCAGCACGGCATCCTGCTGATCGCCGACGAAGTGCAGACCGGCGCTGGCCGTACTGGCACCTTCTTCGCCATGGAACAGATGGGCGTCGCGCCTGACCTGACCACCTTCGCCAAATCCATCGCTGGCGGCTTCCCGCTGGCCGGTGTGTGCGGCAAGGCCGAGTACATGGACGCCATCGCACCAGGCGGCCTGGGCGGCACCTACGCCGGTTCGCCGATCGCTTGCGCCGCGGCCCTGGCCGTGATCGAAGTGTTCGAAGAAGAAAAACTGCTGGACCGCAGCAAGGCTGTTGGTGAGCACCTGGTGACTGGCCTGCGCAAGATCCAGGAAAAGAACCCGATCATCGGTGACATCCGTGGTCTGGGCTCGATGATTGCTGTCGAAGTCTTCGAGAAAGGCACTCACACCCCGAACGCTGCTGCTGTTGGCCAGGTTGTTGCCAAGGCACGCGACAAGGGTCTGATCCTGCTGTCTTGCGGCACCTACGGCAACGTCCTGCGTATTCTGGTCCCGCTGACCGCCGAAGACGCACTGTTGGACAAAGGCCTGGCGATCATCGAAGAGTGCTTCGCCGAACTCGCCTAATGTGACACGCTTCAGAAAAAACCCGCCTCGGCGGGTTTTTTTTGTGCCCAGAAAACGCGATGGACGCTATCGTTGACGCAGGACTTGCCTTGGAAGCTGCGACGGATTGCGTGTCAGGGATATTCAGGAGTTGGCCATGAGCGCTGTAGACCCCACCCCACCTTGCGTACTGATTGTCGAGGGCGACCCGTGGGTGCGTGACATGCTCAAGGAGATGCTGCTCAGCGTGCGTTGCGACGCCCGTCTGCAGGTCTGCGCCGACGGCTCGCAGGCGCTGAGTGCGCTGTCGAGCAAGCCCGACCTGATCATCGCTGCGCGTGAGCTGGCCGGCGTCGATGGCCTCGACCTGCTGCGCAAGGTCCGCGCCAAAGGCCCGGGGTTGCCGTTCATTCTCATGAGCAGCCGCAGCGACAGTGCCAGCGTGCGCGAAGCGTTGCCCCTGCACCCCACCGCTTACCTGAGCAAGCCCCTGAACCTGGATAACCTGCGCAAGCGCCTGGAAGAACTCCTGCTGGCCGTTGGCGAAGAAATCGCCTGCCCGGTGCCGCCTTTGCAGCCGGGTGCCAGCCTGACCGGTTACCTCGAGCAGCGCCGCGCGACTGCCGATGGCGGGCCGCTGCTGGCCGATGTGCAGGTGGCGATCAAGCGCGCGCTGAACCCTCAGGGCCTGAACCTCAAGGTGCTTGAAGAGGAAGTGCGCAACGACCCGCAGGTTACCGCGGTGCTGATCGCCGCCGCTAACAGCGCCGCCCTGCACCGCGACGCGCCCGTGCAAACGTTGCTGCAGGCGTTGAACAAGCTTGGCAGCACCCAGAGCATGAACCTCATCCTGGGCATGACCCTCAAGCGCAGCGCACGGCTGAGCGATCCCTTGCTGGCGCAGCACGCGGCGCACTTCTGGAACCTCTCGCTGCACTGCGCTGAATACGGCCGCAGCCTGGCGCGTATGTTGGAGCTGGATGAAGGGCGTTGTTACTGTGCCGGGCTGTTGCATTGCCTGGGCGACCTGGCGGTGCTGCGCTGCCTGCAAGAGTGGCGCCTGGCCGGCGGTGAGTTGGACGAGGGCACGGTCCGCAAGTCGCTCGATGAATACGGCGCGGCATTCGGTTCGGCGCTGCGCACGCGCTGGCGCTTGCCACTGGCACTGCGTGAATTGATTGCGGCCATTTACCAACTGGGCGGTGGTGTGTATTCGCGGGAGATCCTGGCGATGAACCTGGCCGGGCAATTGTCACGGCTGCCGGCTGAGCATGGGTTGGAGCAGGTTGCCAGTAACAAGACTGCACGGCTGCTCAAGCTCGGCTTGGCGGAGCTGGGCCGGTTGCGCAAGGTTGAGAACCCAGAGGTGAAGCCGCAGCGTGAAGAATTACCTGTCGGTGAGAGCGGCGCTGATACCTGACATCTTGGGACCGCTTTGCGGTCCTTTCGCGACACAAGGCCGCTCCCACAGCGATAGCATAATGCCCGAGTTTTGTGCTGCATCTGGTGGGAGCGGCCTTGTGTCGCGAAAGGGGCGCAACGCGCCCCCGCTCCCTATCCGCGCACGATCTGATTCTTCCCCTGCCGCTTGGCCCGATACATCGCCGCATCGGCGCGGGCGAACAGGCTGTCCAGCGACTCATCCTCATCCGTCAACGCCGTCAGCCCCTGGCTCACGGTCACCCCGTAGACGTGCTCGTCGTGGCTGAAGCTCAGCCGTTGGATCTCTCGCTGCAAACGCTCGGCGATCTGCTCGGCCACTTGTGCATTACAGCCTGGGAACACGGCCGCAAACTCCTCGCCACCAATACGTCCAAACTGGTCCCCTCGGCGTAGCACGGCTTTGCCGCTGTCGGCGATGCGCTGCAGCACCTGGTCGCCTTCCTGGTGCCCGTAGCTGTCGTTGATCTGTTTGAAATCGTCGATGTCCAGCAGCAGGAAGGCCAGTGGCGTGCCGTCCTCGCGGGCGCTGTCGAAGGCCTGCTGGGCACATTCGAAGAAGTGCCGGCGGTTGCTGCTCTGGGTCAGCACGTCGGTGGTGGCCAGGCGATGCAGTTCGCCTTCGAGTTGCTTCTTTTCGGTGATGTCTTCGGCGATACCGACAACGATGACCCGCTGTTCGCCCTCGCGGTGCTGGTTGATGTAGCACTTGTCACTCAGCCAGCGCACCTGGCCTTCGGCATTGAGGATGCGGTATTCGCGGTCTTCCACCGAGCCTTTGAGCAGCACTTGGGCCAGGCTGCGCTCGGCGTACTCCAGGTCGTCGGGGTAGATGCTGTCGCGCCACTCGTTGTAGTCGGCCAGCACCAGGCTGATCGGGCGGCCAAAGATACGTTCGTACGCCGGGCTGACGTAGAGCACCTGGCGAGCTTCCCAGTCAAAGGCCCAGAGTACGGCATTGACGCTGTCCAGCAACGAACTGAAGAGTTGTTCGCGTTCACTCAGGCGGGCGACTTCGCCTTGGGCGTGCAGCAGGGCCAGCAAGGTCTTGGCGGCTTCTGGAGGTGGGGTGCCGGGCAGGGAAGTTGGAATGTTCTTGGCCATGTGCACGAGCGAGTCTCGACAAGTGAGCGTGCGGCCAGCATCAGGCCCGCCACGCGGGCGATGTGCCGAGTTGGAGTGGTGGGCAGGGGGGGAAGTTCCAGGCGGCACGCCCTGCCAGCAGGGCGTGCCGATCAACGGCGGTCAGGCGCCAGTTGGGCGCAGGGAGTAGGTTTTAAGTTGTGCGGCGAAGTCGTGCAGGGCATGGATGCCGCTGGCTTCGGCCTCGTGCACCCAGTCCTTCATGGCCGCGAGCATGTCGTGGCCATTGGCGCTGGTGCGTGCCCAGATTTGCTGCAGGGCCAGGCGTTTTTCGTAAATGACCTTGAGGGCCTGGCTATGCGCGAGCAGCGTCTCGATGCGCACGTGGTGGCGGTCTTCCAGCAGGCTGGTCTCCCGCGACAGCAGGCGCTTGGCGCGGCGGAAACGGTGGCGCATCGACGCGTCGACCTTGGCCAGCTCTTGCTGCACCAGCGGGCCGATCACCAGCTTGCGGTACTGGGCCATGATCTGGAAGCGATTGTTGAGGATCGCCATGGCAGTGTCCATGTCCAGGTTGGCCTTGCCTTCGACCCTGTGGGCGATCGGCGCCACGCGCTGCACCTTGGCCAGGCGCAGGAAGCAGAACAGGCGTATCCAGGCCCAGCCCATGTCGAATTCCCAGCGTTTTACCGACAGCTTGGCCGAGTTGGGGTAGGTGTGGTGGTTGTTGTGCAGCTCTTCGCCACCGATGACGATGCCCCACGGCACCAGGTTGGTGGCGGCGTCCCGGCATTCGAAATTGCGGTAGCCGACGGCATGGCCCAGGCCATTGACCACGCCAGCGGCCCAGAACGGAATCCACATCATCTGCACGGCCCAGATGGTGATGCCAAGAGTGCCGAACAGCAGCAAGTCGATCACCGCCAGCAGGGCAATGCCGCCTAGCTTGTACCGCGAGTAGAGGTTGCGCTCGATCCAGTCGTCCGGGCAGTTCTTGCCGTAGATGCGCAGGGTTTCGGGGTTGCGTGCCTCTTCGCGGTAGAGCTCGGCGCCTTTGCGCAGGACCGTGCTCAAACCCTTGTGCACCGGGCTGTGCGGGTCGTCCGGGGTTTCGCACTTGGCGTGGTGCTTGCGGTGGACGGCGGTCCACTCGCGGGTGTTCTGCGCCGTGGTCAGCCACAGCCAGAAACGGAAGAAATGCTTGAGCGCGCCGTTGAGCTCCAAGGCCCGGTGCGCGGAGTAGCGATGCAGGTAAACCGTGACGCTGACGATGGTCACATGGGTCATCAACAAAGTGATGCCGACCAGTTGCCAGGCCGACAAGTCGAGCAGGCCGTTGTACCACATAGGTGTTAAAACCCTCGAGAACACAGGGGAAGGGTCTGATTATCCCTTGGCAGGGAAATAAAACCAGTCACCCTTTCAGATAGGACGTCACGATATGTTTCACCCTTTATAATGCGCGCTCTTCGTTCATGGGCCATTCCACCCGACATGTCTGTTTCCGTTCGCGACGCCTTGCGCATGGCTGCGCTCTATGTGGTGCTGTCGATCCTCTGGCTGGTGCTGGCGGAGATGCTCCTGCATGGTATGACTGACGACCCGCTGGCACTGACGGTGGGGCGGCAGATCAATGTGGTGATCTGGGTCTTGTTCAGCGCGGTGCTGATTTTCGTGTCGCGGGCACGCCTGCTCAATTTCATTGGCATTGGCGCGCGCCTGCGCTGTGAGGACCGCGAGCGGCTGCGCATGGCGGCGGCGGTGTTCGACAGTACCCTCGAAGGGGTGCTGGTGACCGACCGCCAAGGCCTGATCGTGCACGTCAACCGCGCCTTCATGCGTATTACCGGTTACCAGCAGGACGAGGTCATTGGCCAGCGCCCGAACAAGTTCAAGTCGGGCCGCCATGGGGCGTCGTTCTATCAGCAGATCTTTGCCACCCTGGCCGAAAAGGGCGAATGGAGCGGCGAGATCTGGAACCGCCGCAAAAGCGGCGAGATCTACCCGCAATGGCAGACGATCTGCGCCATACGCGATGACGCTGGTGAGCTAAGCCATTACGTGGCGGTTTTCAGCGACATCAGTGCGATCAAACATACCGAGCAGGAACTGGCCTACCTGGCCCATCACGACCCGCTGACCGGTCTGCCCAACCGCCTGCTGTTCACCGACCGCGTCGAGCAGGCGCTGGTGACGGCGCAAGCCAACAAACGCGGTTGCGGTTTGCTGCTGCTCGACCTGGACCATTTCCAGAGCATCAACGACGGCCTTGGCCACACCATCGGCGATCAGTTGCTCAAGCTGGTGGGCGAGCGCCTGGGCGAGGTGGTGGGCAATGGGGTGACCCTGGCGCGGCTGGGGGGGGACGAGTTCGGTGTTCTGGCCGAGAACTGCCAGCAGGTCGGCCAGGCGGGCAAGCTGGCACAACGCATCATCGAGCGTATGCGCGAGCCGTTCGTGTTTGATGGCCATCGCCTGTTCATCAGTGTCAGCGTCGGCATCAGCCTGTTCCCCAGCGATGCGCTGGGCACCGAGCAGTTGCTGCGCAATGCCGACGCGGCACTGTTCAAGGCCAAGAGCAGCGGGCGCGCCTGTTATGCGCTGTACACCGAAGAGCTGACCGCGCACGCCCAGCACCGGGTGGAAACCGCGGGCGAGCTGCGCCGTGCCTTGGAGCAGGATGAACTGCGGGTGTACTTCCAGCCGGTGCATGACCTGGCCACGGCCGAGCGGGTGGGGGTCGAGACCCTGGTGCGCTGGGCGCATCCTCAGCGTGGCCTGGTGCCGCCGAGCGAGTTCATACCGATCGCCGAGCGCACCGGGTTGATTGCCGAAATCGACACCTGGGTGCTGCGTCAGGCTTGCCTGCAGATGGTGCAGTGGCAGCGCGAAGGCCGGCAGCTGGCGTTCGTCGCGGTGAATATCTCAAGCCGTCTGTTTGGCCAGCACGCGTTGTATCGGCAGGTGGCCGAAGTGCTGCACGAAACCGGCCTGGCCCCGGCGATGCTGGAGCTGGAAGTCACCGAGAGTGCGGTGATGGAAGACCCGGAAGTGGCGCTGGAGCAGCTGCATCGGCTGCGTGAACTGGGCGTGACCTTGGCGATCGACGACTTTGGCACGGGGTATTCGTCGTTGCTGCGGCTCAAGCGTTTGCCGGTGCAGAAGCTGAAGATCGATCAGGGCTTTGTCGCGGGCCTGCCTCATGACGATGACGACATCGCGATCGTGCGGGTGATCATTGCCCTGGCCCGCAGCATGGGCATGCAAGTGCATGCCGAGGGCATCGAGCAGCAAGAGCAGGCCAGCTTCCTGCTGCAGGAGCAGTGCCAGTTGGGCCAGGGTTACTGGTTCGGCCGGCCGGTGCCGGCGCAGGACCTAGAGTGGGGGTGATGGCTCAGGGCCGTAGTTTTTCCGTCATGTCGCGGATCACGCCATGGACGATGCGCCTGACCAGCCTGCTTTCACCGGCATGCCAGGCATGGACGTTTTTTTCCAGAAGGTCTCGTGCTGCATCTTCAACGCCCGGTACCAGCTCATCAATGATCTTGTTACCCAGCGGCGGGCGTACGCCAATGGCTTCACCGAGGCTGATGACGCTGGCCCTGGTAATGTCAGCGTGGGTGCGGACGCCTTCTGGCTTCCACACCAGTTCTGCCTCAAGCCAAGGGGCAGCGGATTCGCCGTAAACGGCGGTGCACAAGAGGTCGTAGTGCGGTGCGAGGTAATACGCATCCGGACGCACGAAGAACGACAGGTTTTTCAAGTGGGCATCGTTGTTGCCAACGACAATGTTGAATACCAACCACCTGAATAGCTGAAGCCGCGTCTGGGCCACATTCCGGACCTGCCCGAGAATCTTTCGTAACGTTTCTGCAGTCGCTTGTTGGTACTTGAAGCTTTTGTCGAGCGTGAGCAATTGGCAAGCATCCAGTGCATGCACGCGTTCGAGCCGATCATTCACCCGTGTGCGGTCAAAGCGCTCGATCAGATAGGCTGCCTCGGGTACGCGGCGAACCTTCACATCGGGTACTTGCAGCCCTACCGCTCGTGCAAGACTCATCACGAACCACTCGTTCACTGCGGTCGCGTCATAGAGGTTACGGTCAGGGTGGTCGGGCTTGAGGATATGGGTCGACGGCGTGTTGCCGATCGGTTCGAACAGGGCGTCTTTGTCCATGACAATCGGCAGCTTGTGCTGCGCGCCAGCGAGTGACATACGCTTCGGGGCACCTGTAGTCAGTGCGACTCGGGGCAGGTTGCGAATCCTCTCACTCAACTGAGCGTCCGAGATGGGCTTCAGCCCGCTCGCCTGCTCAAGTTGTGGCTCAGGTAGCAATGTGATTGCACCTGCCGACTCTGAACCGTAGTAGCTGAGCAAGCCAAAAGCGTCCGCGAATTCGAGCTTTGCATCGCTGGCCAGCAATGTGCGTGCTTGCTCTTCGGGCAGCAGATTGTCGAAGAACCATTGGACAGGGCGCTCGGATGATCCATCAACCAGCAAGCCTTTGGCACGAGGCAGTGCGGGCGACAGATCATAGCCGTCGGGTCGGGCTATCCAGGCTGGCGTATATTCCAGGCTCCAGACACCTGCGTTGTCGCTGAGCGTTGCAACGTGGTGGCTGTTGATCAGAATTTGGAGGGCTCTCATTTGTCAGGCACATCCACATAGACCCGTATGCCAAGCTCCTGCATCACTTGCAGGACGCTTGCGAGTGACACACTGCCCTTGCCTCGCTCGATGTCCCTGAGCAGGACGTGGCTTTTGCCGACGATGAGGGCCAGGTCCGATTGGGTTATTGCCTGGTTTTTGCGTACCTCACGTACTGCATTTCCCAAATCGAGAGGTGTCTGGATCTGTTTGAGGGAGCCCATGGGTGTTCAGCCGGTTCGAAAGAATAGTTTCGATTATGGTCGGCGACAGGGAACATTCAAGGAAAACTAAGGTTTTATTTAGTTTTAGGGTATGAGAAGAGATCAGTGCAAAAAAACGAAAGTATTGTTTCGCTAGAACGGTTTAGCGCCTTTATATGGTTTCTATCTCAACGATAATTTAGTTTTCTGCGCGACGTCGAATGGGGCCGCAAAAGGGCCCCAAATAACTCACCGCTTGTTCAACCCCTTCGCCAGCCGATCCCCACCCAGTTGAATCAACGCCACCAACGCCACCAGCATGGCGATCACGGTCAGCATGATCTGGCTGTCGAAGCGCTGGTACCCATACCGATAGGCAATGTCGCCCAGCCCACCGGCGCCAATCGCCCCGGCCATGGCTGACGAGTTGATGAGGGTCACCAGGGTAATGGTGAACCCCCCGACGATGCCGGGCAGCGCCTCGGGCAGCAGTACATGCCAGACGATGTGCCAGCGCCGGCAGCCCATGGCCTGCGCCGCTTCCACCAGGCCGTGGTCCACTTCGCGCAAGCTCACCTCGGCAATCCGGGCAAAGAAGGGGGTGGCGGCGATGGTCAACGGCACCACGGCCGCCCACACGCCATAGGTGGTGCCTACCACCAGGCGGGTGAAGGGGATCAGCGCGACCATCAGGATCAGAAACGGGATCGAGCGGAACAGGTTGACGAACGCGCCCAGCACCCGGTTCAGCAGCGGTGCCTCGAAGATGCCGCCCTTGTCGCTGGTGACCAGCAGCACCGCCATCGGTACACCGACCAACAGCGCGATCAGCGACGACACGCCGACCATCAGCAGGGTGTCGAGCAAGCCTTCAAGCAGGCGATCAAACCACATGGCCCAGTACCTCCACGTCTTCGGCCCAACGGCGGGCACGCTCCAACAATTGGTGGGTGTCGTGTGGCGAATGCTGCACCGACAGGATCAACTGCCCCACGGCATGCTCACCGATGGTTTCAACGCCACCTTGCAGCAGGCGCACGCGGCCGCCGAGGTCGGTGAACAGGGCAGAAAGCTCCGGCTCGCCGAGCAAGGTCAGCTTGAGCACCACGGCGCTGTCGCGGCTCTGCGGGCTGGCCTTGAGGCTGGCCTGCAAAGTCGCGGGCAGCTTGGCCTGCAAGGGCGCGAGCAAGGTCCGCGTCACTTCATGGCGCGGTGTGCCGAATACCCGCCAGACTTCCCCTTGCTCGACCACTTCGCCGCGCTCCAGCACCACTACGCGGTGGCAGATATCGCGGATTACCGCCATTTCATGGGTGATCAGCACAATGGTCAGGCCCAGGCGCTGATTGATGTCACGCAGCAGTTCAAGGATCGAGGCCGTGGTTTCAGGGTCGAGTGCCGAGGTGGCCTCGTCGCACAAGAGAATCTCGGGGTCGTGCACCAGCGCCCGTGCGATGCCGACGCGTTGCTTTTGCCCGCCCGACAACTGCGCGGGGTAGACGTGGTGCTTTTCCTGCAGGCCGACCAGCTCCAGCAGTGCGCGCACCTTGCGCTGGCGCTCGGCCTTGGGCACGCCGGCCACTTTCAGCGGCAGCTCGACGTTCTGCCACACGGTCTTGGCCGACATCAGGTTGAAGTGCTGGAAAATCATGCCGATGCGCCGGCGCAGCGCAACCAAGCGGTCCTCGTCGAAGGGCGCGATGTCCACCTGGTCGATCAGCACGCGGCCCTGGCTGGGTTGTTCCAGGCGGTTGATGGTACGCAGCAGCGACGACTTGCCGGCGCCGCTGCGGCCGATGATGCCGAAGATCTCGCCATGGCGGATGTTCAGGTCGATGCCTTGCAAGGCAGGCTGAGCCTGGCCAGGGTAGGTCTTGCCGAGGCCGATGAAGCGCACGTGGGCTTCGTTGACCTCTGGGCGCAGGGCCTGTTCCTTGGCCGTTGGCGGCAATGGTTGGGGTGTCGGCGCCCTGAGCGCGCTGGCCTGGCTCATGTCAGCCCTCCCAACCGGCCTGGTAGAGGTTGCCGTGGGCTTTGTTCAAGGCCGCGCGCACCGCGGGCGAGTGCTGGTAGATATCGACGAACTTGGCCAGGCGCGGGTCGTCCTTGCTTTGCGGGCGAATGACGAACTGGATCACGTACTCTTTGTTTTCCAGGCCATCGAACAGCAGCGCGGAGGTGGCGTCGAAGCTGTTGGCCAGGCGGATGTAGGCCGGGTAGCCCTGAACCAGGTCGGCGTCATCATAGGCGCGCACCAGTTGCACCGCCTCGACCTGAAGGATTTTAAGGTGCTTGGGGTTGGCGATGATGTCGTCTTCCGTGGCCTTGTAGCCGACCCCAGGTTTAAGCGTGATCAGCCCCGCCTTGGCCAGTAGCTGCAGGCCACGGCCGCTGTTGATCGGGTCGTTGGCGATGGCCACGCTTGCGCCTTCGGGCAGCTCGGCGAAGCTTTTGTACTTTTTCGAGTACAGGCCGACGTTGTTGATGATGCCTGGTGCGTAGGGCACCAGGTTGAAGCCCGCAGCGGCCTTGGCGTTTTCCAGGAACGGGATGTGCTGGAAGTAGTTCACGTCTATGTCGCCGCTGTTGAGGCTGACATTGGGGGCTATCCAGTCGCTGAACTCGATCAGCTTCACGTCCAGGCCTTGCTTGTGGGCTTCTTCCACGGCGGTTTCCAGGGGAATCGCGAAGGCGGAGGTCGTACCGATTTTCAACGGCTCGGCGGCGAAGGCGCTGGCGGACAGGCCAAGGGTGACCGCAATGGCCGCGACGGGCCGGAACAGTTTCTCAAGCATGGTGCAGGGCTCCAGTCGGGGCAGGGGTTTGGGTAAAGCGGTAGCGCGAGCCGGGATGGCTGGCGGGCAGGTGCGGATGGTCGGTATCGAACAACTTCTCGCGCAGGGTGCCCTCGGCGTAGGCGGTCTTGTAGCGGCCACGCTGTTGTAGCTGCGGGATGACCAGGTCGATGAAATCCTCAAAGCTTTCTGGTGTGACGGTGCGGGTCAGGTTGAAGCCGTCCAGCCCGGTTTCGTCGAGCCAGGCGATCAGGGCATCGGCAACCTGTTCAGGCGTGCCGACCAGGGTCACGTAGCGCCCGCCCAGGGCGTGCTGATCAAGCAGGCGGCGGCGGGTCCAGGCGTTTTCCTGCAGCTGGCGCGTGGCCGATTGAATGGCGTTGCCCTTGCTGAAGCCGATCGGCTCGTCCAGCCCATAGGCCGCAAAGTCGATGCCGGTGGAGGCGGCAAAGTGCGCCACGCCGGCCTCGGGGCTGGCATGGCGCAGGTACTCGGCATGCTTGGCTTGGGCCTGTTGCTCAGTGGGGGCGACGATCACCGTGATGCCCATGAACACCTTGACCGCCTGCGGATCGCGGCCCGCCGCCTTGGCGGCCGCGCGCACCTTATCGACCTGGGCGCGGGTGGCGGTTTTGTCCTGGCCGCTGATGAACACGCACTCGGCATGGTTGCCGGCAAAGGCGAGGCCGCGCGGGGAGCTGCCCGCCTGGAACAGCACCGGTGTGCGTTGCGCTGAAGGCTCGCACAGGTGGTAGCCCTCGACGTTGTAGAACTCGCCGTGGTGGCTGACCTTGCGCACTTTGTCGGGCTGGGCGTAGACGCGCTGCTCGCGGTCGGCGACCACGGCATCGTCAGCCCAGCTGCCTTCGAGCAGTTTGTACAGCACCTGCAGGTACTCGTCGGCCTGGTCGTAGCGCCGATCATGCTCGGGTTGCTGCGCCAGGCCCATGGCGCGGGCCGCGCTGTCGAGGTAGCCGGTGACGATGTTCCAGCCGACCCGGCCATTGGTGAGGTGGTCGAGCGTGGAGAGGCGCCGGGCGAACAGGTAAGGCGCCTCATAGGTGAGGTTGGCGGTAAGGCCGAAGCCCAGGTGGCGGGTGACGGCGGCCATCGCCGACACCAACAGCAAGGGGTCGTTGACCGGTAGCTGGATCGACTCCTTGAGCGTCACCTCCAGCGACTGGCCGTAGATGTCGTAGGTGCCGACGATGTCGGCGATGAACAGGCCGTCGAACAAGCCCCGTTCCAGCAGGCGTGCCAGGTCGGTCCAGTATTCAAGCGTCTTGTACTGGGTCGAGGTGTCCCGCGGGTGGGTCCATAGGCCATGGTTGATGTGCCCGATGCAGTTCATGTTGAAGGCATTGAGCAGAATCTGCTTGGCCATCAGATCGTCCCCCGGCGCGGCGGGTTTTCGTTGTTCAGGTAGTAGTTGCCGATGGCGTGGTACTTCCAGCGCACTGGGTCGTGCAGGGTGTGCACGCGGGCGTTGCGCCAGTGGCGGTCGAGGTTGTGCTCGGCGAGGGTGGCCTGGCTGCCGGCCAGTTCGAACAGCGTGGTGCCGGCGGCGAGGGAAATCTCGGTGCTGATGGCGCGTGCTTCGGCCACGGCAATGGAGGCGGCGGCGACGTTGTCGGCGCTGCTGTCTTGCTGGGCGCGGTCGAGGTATTCACCGGCGCGTTCGAGCAGGGCTTCGGTGGCGTGCAGGCGGATCGCCAGTTGGCCGAAGCTTTTCAGGGTCAGGGGGTCTTCGCTGGCCTTGTCCAGGCCCGAGTCGACCCAGGGGCGGCTGCGGGTGCGCACGAAGTGCAGGGCATCTTCGTAGGCGGCGCGGGCGATGCCGGTGTCGATGGCAGCGTGGAGAATCTGTGCCAGTGGGCCGACCGGGGTCGGGCGTTCGAAGGCGCTCTGGAAGGGGACAACGTCTTGCGCGCTGACCCACACGTTGTCGAATACCACCGAACCACTGCCGGTGGTGCGCTGGCCGAAGCCGCTCCAGTCGTCGATCACCTGCAGGCCTTGGCTGTCGGCGGGGACGAAGGCCAATTGTTGCACGCCATCGTCATCGATCACCGAGGTCGGGATGCGCTGGGCGTAAAGGGCACCGGTGGAATAGAACTTGCGGCCATTGATACGGAACCCATCACCGTCGCGGCTCAGGCGGGTGGTGCGGTCGTTGGCGGTCTTGGTGCCCAGTTCGGCCAAGGCATTGCCAAAGCGCCGGCCGGCCAGCACTTCGGCGTACAGGCGTTGCTGTTGTTCAGGGCTGCCGTTTACCCGCAGCACTTCCAGGGCATAGAAGTGGTTTTGCGGGATTTGCCCCAAGGAGCCATCGGCCTGGGCGATGCGGGCGATGACTTTGGCCAGGGTGACGTTGGACACACCGGCGCCGCCGAACGCCTTGGGCACGCTGATGGCCCACAGGCCGGAGCGGGTGAACAGGTCGAGTTCGGCGTGGGGCAGGCGACGCTCGCGGTCGCGCAGGGCGCTGTCGCGGCGCAGTTGCTGGGCGATGTCTTCGGCGATGGCCAGTGCTTGGGTGTCGCTGGTGATGATGTTTGTGGTCATGGTGTTTCTCCGGGGGCCGCTGTGCGGCCCATTCGCGGGGCAAGCCCGCTCCCACAGACACACTGCACTAATCTCAGGTGTGGGAGCGGGCTTGCCCCGCGAATGGGCTGCGCAGCAGCCCCAAAGGCTGCAAATCAGATCCAGGAATGCCGCGCAGGCAGGCTGCCGTTCAGGTGGTAAGCGCCCACCGCGTGGTACTTCCAGCGCACCGGGTCATGTAGGGTGTGCACGCGTGCGTTGCGCCAGTGGCGGTCGAGGTTGAACTCGGCCAGGGTGGCGCGGCTGCCGGCCAGCTCGAACAGCTTTTCGCTGGCCTGCAACGAGACCTCGGTGGTCAGCACCTTGGCCTCGGCCACGGCGATCGAAGCGCGGGCAGCAGAAGCGGCGTCGATGGGTGCGGCATTGACCTCATCGAGCACCCGCGCCGCCTCGCGCAGCAGCGCCTCGGCAGCGTGCAGCTCGAGCTTGAGGCGGCCGATGTCGGCGATCACGTACGGGTCGTCGCTGGCGCGCTCGACCTTGGCGTCGATCCAGGGCCGCGATTTGTCGCGCACAAAGCTGATGGCATCATCGATGGCCGCTTCGGCGATACCGGCGTCGATGGCTGCCTGGATCAACTGCGAAGCCGCGCCCTGGATATTCGGCGTGTCACGCTGGCGCCAGTTGTCGATCACCAGCTCCGCATCGACCGGCACTTGGTCGAGCAGCACGGTGCCGCTGGCGGTGGTGCGTTGGCCGAACCCAGACCAGTCATCGACGATGCGCAGCCCAGGGCTGCCGCGGCGGACGAAGGCCAGGCGCTGGCGGCCTTCGTCGTCCAGCGCCTTGACCGCCACCCAGTGCGCGTACAGGGCGCCCGTGGAGTAGAACTTTTCACCACTGATGCGATAACCGTCGCCTACGCGGGTGATCTTCGCCTTCAGGGTCAGGGTGTCTTTGGTGCCGCGCTCGGGGCCGGCATTGCCGATGCGCCAGCCGTCCAGCACGCTGCGGAAGATCACCGCCTGCTGTGCCTCGGTGGCGGTCAGGCGCAGCAACTGCAGCATGCCGAACTGGTTCTGCGGGATCTGCCCCAGGGCCGGGTCGGCGGCACTGATCAGGCGGAAGACTTCCGCCACGGTTTCGAACGAGACATCGGGGCCGCCATAGGCCTTGGGTACGCTGATGCTGCCCAGGCCGCTGCGGGTGAACTGCTCGATCTCTGCCCACGGCAGTTTGCGTTGCTGGTCGCGGCGTGCGGCCTGCTCACGGGCCACGTCGGCCAGTTCGCGTGCGGCTTGCAGGGCCTCGGCGTCGTTGCGCAGCACCTTGGCTGGCAGCAGCAGGGGCGAGCTGTCGACGTCGCTGTGGAAAAGGGTATTTGGCTGGCTGGACATCAGTACCGCTCCTTGGCTGCACTCAATGCCCTGGCGATACGCACTGGGGTGATTGTGATCCTGACCATTCCTAACCTCACAAAAGTAGATGCGTCGCTTCAGCTGATGGCGACAGACGTTTGCTGGTCCGGTGGTCCGGTGTATATACCCTAATGGCTTATTAAAAGATTATGAACTAACCTTTTGGAATATATATAGAAGTTGAGATTTGCGCAGCAGGTGCCGGCCTCTTCGCGGGCAAGCCCGCGAAGAGGCCAGTACAGGTTTATTCCGAAGCAGCGGTACCCAGGAACTTGCGCAAGAATTGCCGGGTGCGCTCTTCCTTGGGCGCGGCAAACAGCGCCTTGGCTTCACCCTGTTCGACGATCACCCCCTTGTCGAAGAAGATCACCCGGTTCGCCACATCACGGGCAAAACTCATCTCGTGGGTAACGATGATCATGGTGCGCTTTTCTTCGGCCAGGCCGCGGATGGTGGCGAGCACTTCGCCAACCAGCTCCGGGTCGAGCGCCGAGGTCGGTTCGTCAAACAGAATCACCTCAGGCTCCATCGCCAGGGCACGGGCAATCGCTACCCGCTGCTGCTGGCCACCGGAAAGACGCCGCGGGTAGGCGTCTTCCTTGCCCGCCAGGCCCACCTTGGCCATCAGCTTGCGGCCCAAGGCGATCGCCTGGTCGCGGGGCGTCTTCTTGACGATCACCGGGCCCTCAATGACGTTTTCCAGGGCGGTGCGGTGGGGGAACAGGTTGAAGTTCTGGAACACGAAACCGGCCTGCTGACGCAACCGGCGAATCGCGCTCTGCTGCCCACCCAGCGGGCGATTGGCATCGATGCTGATGGCGCCGATCTGGATCTGCCCGGCGTCGGGGGTTTCCAGCAGGTTGAGGCAGCGCAGGAAGGTGGTCTTGCCCGAGCCGCTGGGGCCGATGATGGCGACCACTTCGCCTGGCTGCACGGTCAGGTCGATGCCATTGAGCACGGTCTGGCCCTTGAACTGCTTGGACAGGCCTTTAACTACGATCATGCTCAATGCTCCTGGTCATGCTGGTTGACCCGCGCTTCCATGCGGTTCTGGAAGTGCGCGAGGATACTGCAGAGGATCCAGTAGATAACCGCCACAGCCAGGTACATGGTGAAGACTTCAAAGGTGCGCGCGGTAATCAGCTGGGCCTGGCGGAACAGCTCGGGCACCTGGATGGTCGCCGCCAGGGCGGTGTCCTTGACCAGCGAGATGAAGCTGTTGCCCAGCGGCGGCAAGGCCGTACGCAGGGCTTGCGGCAGGATGGCCCGGCGCATGGCCTGGGTGCGGGTCATGCCGATGCTGGCAGCGGCTTCCCACTGGCCACGGTCGATCGAGGAAATCGCCGCACGCAGGATTTCGCATATGTAAGCTGCCATGTTCAGCGACAGGCCGATCAGCGAGGCCGGGATGGGGTCGAGTTCGATACCGATCTGCGGCATGCCGAAGTAGATCACGAACAGCTGCACCAGCAGCGGCGTGCCCCGGAAGAACGACACGTAGATGCGTGCCAGCCAGTTCAGCGGCAACATCTTCGACAGCCGCATCAGCGCCAGGGCAAACCCCAGCACCAGGCCGAAGAACATGCCACCGACACTGAGCAGCACCGTATAACCCGCGCCCTTCAGCAGGAAGGGCGTGGAATCGACAACGAGTTGCAGGCTTTCAGCGATCATTTAGTGACATCGGCACCGAAGTATTTTTCCGACAGCTTGGCCAGCGTGCCGTCGGCCTTGAGCTTGTCGATGGCCTTGTTGAGGGCCGCCAGCAACTCAGGTTCGCCTTTGCGCAGTGCCACGCCGCTTTCCAGGCGCGAGAAGGCATCGCCGGCAAGCTCGGTGTCCTTGGCTTTTTGCGCGTATTCCAGCGCGGCCAGGCGGTCGATCAGGATCGCGTCGATGCGGCCGTTGCGCAGGTCGGCGAACTTGGTCGGGTCGTCTTCATAGGTGCGGACTTCGGCTTTCGGCACGTCCTGCTTCACCCACTGCTCGTAGTTGGTGCCCAGGCCGACGCCGACTTTCTTGCCTGCCAGGTCCTGTGCAGTCTTGATGTTCAGGTCTGCGGCTTTCTTCTTCAGCACCAACGCCTGGATGCCGGAGACGGTGTAGGGCTCGGAGAAGTCGTACTTTTTCTTGCGCTCTTCGGAGATGGTCACCTGGTTGACCACCACGTCCAGGCGTTTGGACTCCAGCGCTGCAAGGATGCCGTCCCATTTGGTCGGCTGGATCTTGGCCTTGACCCCAAGCTCCTTGGCCAGCAGTTCCGAAAGCTCCACTTCGAAGCCGGCCAGCTTGCCGCTTTCATCCTGGAAGCTGAACGGTGGGTAGGTGCCTTCCAGGCCGACGTTGATCACGCCCTTTTCCTGAATGGTCTTCAATTGCTCGCCGGCGAAGGCCTGGCTGAGCAGGCCGGCACCCAGCAGGATGGCCAGGCTGGCGTTGAGTAGCGGTTTGGCGAATTTCGACATGTCAGGCCCCGCGCTTGGTGTGGAAGTAGTGGGTGGCGACTATAAAGTTGGCCGCTTAGGCCAGGAAATAATAAAAAATTATCTTATTATTCCTTTTTGTTTTTTTGCCGAGTGACGTCAGCTTTGAGGGTAGGCCAGGATACTGGCGCCGTCATCGCGGCTTATGCCCGACTTAGCGCAGGATGGAATAAAGCGTTGTTTTTTCCAAGGGATGGATTTGCCGTAGAGTGGATTGAATAACGACAGATTGGCCCCAGGCAGGAGAACACCGTGAGCGAACAACCAACATCCGCGCATTGGCAGCTGCACAGCATCGTCAGTGGTTTGCGCAGCGCCCGTGAGCAATGGCGCAGCCGCAATGGCCGCAGCATTGGCGAGCAGGGCGGGCGCGAACTGCCCTCTCGCGAGGCCATGCGGCAGATTCTCGAGCAGTTGTGCGGGGCGCTGTTCCCGATGCGCCTTGGGCCGGTCGACCTGCGCGAAGAGAGTGAAGATTTTTACGTAGGGCACACCCTGGATGCCGCCCTGACCGCGTTGCTGGCTCAGGCCCGCTTGGAGCTGCGCTACGCCGCCCGGCAGACGCAGGGTGGCCTGGTGTCCGTCGATGCCCAGGCACTGCGGCTGATCCAGGATTTTGCCGCGGCGCTGCCCAACCTGCGGGTATTGCTCGACACCGACGTGCTGGCCGCCTACCACGGTGACCCGGCGGCGCGCAGTGTCGATGAGGTGCTGCTGTGCTACCCAGGCATCCTCGCCATCATCCATCACCGCCTGGCGCATCACTTGTACCAGGCTGGTTTGCCGCTGCTGGCGCGTATCAGTTCGGAGCTGGCGCATTCAGCAACCGGTATCGACATCCACCCCGGCGCGCAGATCGGCCCGAGCTTCTTCATCGACCACGGCACCGGCGTGGTGATTGGCGAGACTGCGATCATCGGCGAGCGGGTACGTATCTACCAGGCGGTGACACTGGGCGCCAAGCGCTTCCCAAGCGATGAGTCGGGGACCTTGCACAAAGGCCTGCCGCGCCACCCGATCGTCGAGGACGACGTGGTGATCTATGCGGGGGCCACGATCCTGGGGCGCATTACCATCGGCAAGGGCTCGACCATTGGCGGTAATGTGTGGCTCACCCGCAGCGTGCCGGCCGAGAGCAACATTACCCAGGCCAACCTGCAGCTGGATTGCCAGGACAAGAACTGACCTGAGGTCTTTACTGGCTGTACCGGCCCTTTCGCGGGGCGAGCCCGCTCCCACAGAATCATCAGCCTATTGGGGCTAGTGATGTACCTGGGGGAGTGGGCTTGCCCCGCAAAAGGGCCGGTTCAGGCAGGCACCGATCAGCACCCCGGTTCGCATCAAATCCCGATCCATGGTTAACTTGAACGCTTGTTCAATGAAAAAACGCTGGTCCGCTGCCGGTGTTCAACAGGAGGATTCCTTTGCTGAACCCGTTCATTTCGAACCTTACGTCACGTGACGAGGTGCATGCCCGATGAGTGCACCGACCCCCACCCTTGCCAACGGCAAGATGCGCATGAACCCTCCGGTGTTCTATTTCGCGGCAAGTTTCATCCTCATCTTCGGCCTCATTGTCATCACCAATCCGCAAGCCGCAGGCGACTGGTTGCTGGCGGCGCAGAACTGGGCGGCCAACACGGTCGGCTGGTACTACATGCTGGCGATGACGCTGTACCTGGTCTTCGTGGTGGTCACCGCCTTGTCTGGCTACGGCAAGATCAAGCTCGGTGCCGACCACGACGAACCCGAGTTCAGCTACTTGTCCTGGGCCGGCATGCTGTTTGCCGCCGGCATCAGCATCACGCTGTTCTTCTTCTGCGTGTCCGAACCGCTGACCCACATGCTGCAGCCGCCCCAGGGCGAAGCAGGCACGGCAGAGGCCGGGCGCCAGGCCATGCAGATCCTGTTCCTGCACTGGGGCCTGCATGGCTGGGGCGTGTTTGCCTTCGTCGGCATGGCGCTGGCCTACTTCGCCTACCGGCATAACCTGCCGCTGGCCTTGCGCTCGGCGCTGTACCCCCTGATCGGCAAGCGCATCAACGGGCCGATTGGTTACGCGGTGGATGGCTTTGGCATCATTGCCACGGTGTTCGGCCTGGGCGCCGACATGGGCTTTGGCGTGTTGCACTTGAATGCCGGCCTGGATTACCTGTTCGGGATCAGCCACAGCCAGTGGGTGCAGGTCGCGCTGATCACCCTGATGATGGGCGCGGCGGTGGCCGTGGCGGTCGCCGGGGTGGAGAAAGGCGTGCGGGTGATGAGCGACATCAACCTGTTCCTGGCCTGCGCGCTGTTGCTGTTCGTGCTGTTTGCCGGCCCTACCCAGCACCTGTTCAACACCCTTATCCAGAACCTGGGTGACTACCTCGGCGCCTTGCCCCGCAAGAGCTTCGACGTCTATGCCTATGGCGAAAACCGCGACTGGCTTGGCGGCTGGACGGTGTTCTACTGGGCCTGGTGGATTGCCTGGGCGCCGTTCGTGGGCTTGTTCATTGCGCGTATTTCGCGTGGGCGCACCATCCGCGAATTCGTCTTCGGCGTGTTGCTGATTCCCCTGGGCTTCACCCTGGCGTGGATGTCGATCTTCGGCAACAGCGCGTTGGACCAGGTCATCAACCATGGCATGACCGCGCTTGGTCAATCGGCGCTGGATAACCCGTCGATGAGCCTGTACCTGCTGCTGGAGACCTACCCCTGGAGCAAGGTGGTCATCGCGACCACGGTGTTTATCAGCTTCGTGTTCTTCGTCACCTCGGCCGACTCGGGCACTGTGGTGCTGTCGACTTTGTCGGCCAAGGGTGGTGACCCGGATGAAGACGGGCCTAACTGGCTGCGGATTTTCTGGGGCGCGATGACCGCGCTGATCACCAGTGCATTGCTGTTCGCTGGCAGCATCGATTCGCTGAAGTCGGCGGTGGTGCTGACCTCGCTGCCGTTCTCGCTGATCTTGCTGTGCATGATGTGGGGGCTGCACAAGGCGTTCTACCTGGAGTCCCAGCGGCAGATTGCGCAGATGCATTCGCTGGCGCCGTTCGCTCAGTCGCGTCGCGGGCGCGGCGGCTGGCGCCAGCGCCTGAGCCAGGCCGTGCACTTCCCATCACGCGATGAGGTGTACCGCTTCATGGACGACGTGGTGCGCCCGGCGATTGCCGATGTGCGTGAGGTGTTCGAGCAGAAGGGCCTGGTGCTGATTACCCAGGACGACCCGAGCCACGACAACGTCAGCTTGAAAGTGGGCCATGGCGAGGAGCAACCCTTCATCTACCAGGTGCAGATGCGCGGCTATTTCACGCCGTCGTTTGCGCTGGGTGGGCTGGGTGCTCAGGAGTTGAAGAACCGCCGTTATTACCGGGCGGAGGTGCACCTGAGCGAGGGCAGCCAGAACTACGACCTGGTGGGCTACAGCAAGGAGCAGATCATCAACGACATCCTCGACCAGTACGAGCGGCATATGCAGTACTTGCACTTGGTCCGCTAGACCGCTGGGGCCGCTTTGCGGCCCTTTCGCAGCACAAGGCTGCTCCTACAGGATGTGCGATCCCCTGTAGGAGCAGCCTTGTGCTGCGAATGGAGGCCAACGGCCTCCCGCGGTTCAAAACGGCGCATCCCCCAAAATCGTCGCCCGGTGCATCACCCGCCGATTCGGCCGGTAATCATCCACCGCAAAATGCTGGGTCACGCGGTTGTCCCAGAACGCCACATCATTTTCCTGCCAGCGCCAGCGAATGCTGAACTCAGGCCTGGTCGCATGGGCGAACAGCAGCTTGAGCAACGCGTCGCTCTCATACTCGTTCAATTCGTTGATGCGCGTGGTGAACCCTTCGTTGACGAACAGCGCCTTGCGCCCGCTGACCGGGTGCGTGCGGATCACTGGATGTGACAGCGGCGGGTTGTTGCGCCGGGTCACTTCCCAGCGCGCCAGGTCTTCTGGCGTGGTGCCAAAACGCTCGAGCGGGAACGACTTGGTGAAATCATGGGTGGCCGTCAGCCCGTCAAGCATCTCGCGCAGGGGCGCCGACAAGGCTTCGAGGGCGGCAATGCCACTGGCCCACAGGGTGTCGCCGCCATACGCTGGCAGTTGCTTGGCGCTGAGCACCGCGCCTAACGCCGGGGTCGGCAGGAAGGTCACGTCGGTGTGCCAGACGGCGTTGTCGCGCACGTCGGTGACCGCCGTGTCGAGCACCAGCACCTGCGGGGTTTCCGGCACGTTGGGGTAGATCGGGTGGATGTGCAGGTCACCAAAGCGGGCCGCAAAGCGGGCTTGCTGGTCTGGGTTGATCGGTTGATCGCGGAAGAACAGCACCTGGTGCTTGAGCAGCGCTTGCTCGATGGCGTCGCGCTGCTCGGTGGTGATGTCGCGGCTGATGTCCACGCCGCTGATCTGGGCGCCGAGCGCCGGGCTGAGAGGGGTGATGGTCAGGCTCATGTCGGTCTCGATCTGTTTTTACTAGGCGCCGAAATGCCGGCGTGGTCAGTGGCTTTGCCCATGCCAGGGCACCAGCTTGCGTTGCAGCGCCCGCAGGCTCATCTCCAGTGCGAAGGCGATCAGGGCGATCAGCAGAATGCCCAGCACCACCACGTCAGTGACCAGGAACTGCGCCGCCGACTGCACCATGAAGCCCAGGCCGCTGGTGGCGGCGATCAGTTCTGCGGCGACCAGGGTCGACCAGCCGACCCCAAGGCCGATGCGGATGCCGGTGAGGATGTCGGGCAAGGCGCTGGGCAGGATCACGTGGCGGATCAGTTGCGCCTTGGTCGCCCCCAGCGATTGCGCGGCGCGCAGTTTGGCCGGGTCGACGGTGCGTACGCCGGTGGCGGTGGCGATGGCAATCGGGGCGAAGATCGCCAGGTAAATCAGCAACACTTTCGACAGCTCGCCGATGCCGCACCAGATGACGATGAGCGGCAGATAGGCCAGAGGCGGAATAGGGCGGTAGAACTCGATCAGCGGGTCGAGAATGCCCCGCGCCACACGGTTGTAACCGATGGCGATGCCGACCGGGATGGCGGTCAGGGTGGCGGCGACCAGTGCCAGGCCGATACGGCCCAGGCTTGCCCCCAGGTGCTGCCACAGGCTGGCATCCATGTAGCCCTGGGTCAGTAGGGTCCAGGCCCTGGCCAGGATATCGCCGGGCGCCGGCAGGAACAGCGGCTCGATCCAGCCGGCGGCCGTCACCAGCCACCAGGCCAGCAGCAGGCTGGCCAGGGTCAGGGTGCTGATCCAGCGGGTAGCAAGCGGGCGGCGTGGCTTTTCAGCAGGCCGGGTGTGGGCGTCGCGTTTGCCGGTAACCGGCAGATCCAGGCTGCTCATGCGCGCTCCTGCAGGCTTTGGCGTTGGGAGAAGACCCGCGCCAGCACATGCTCGCGGGTTTCGATGAAGCGTGGGTCGGACTTGATCGCCCGGGCCGGCTCGCCCGCCGCGTAGCGTTGGCCGAAGTCCAACTGCAGGCGCTCGACCACACGCCCCGGGTTGGGCGCCAGCAGCACCAGCTCGCTGGCGAGGAACACCGCTTCTTCAATGTCGTGGGTAATCAGGAACACAGGCTTTGCGGTGCGCTGCCAAACCTGCAGCAGCAGCTCTTGCATCTGCTCTCGGGTGAACGCGTCGAGCGCGCCGAACGGCTCGTCCATCAGCAGTACCCGTGGGTCGGCCGCCAGCGCGCGGGCCAGGCCGACACGCTGCTTCTGGCCACCGGACAATTGCCATATGCGCCGATCGGCAAACCCTTCCAGGTCGACCAAGGCCAGCATCTCGCGGGCCTTGGCCTCACGCTGGGCGCGCGGTACGCCGGCCAGCTCAAGGCCAAAGGCGACGTTGCCCAGCACGTTCTGCCAGGGCAGCAAGGCATCGTCTTGGAACACCACACCGCGTTCGGCGCTGGGGCCGTTGACCGGTGCACCGTCAAGGGTGATGCGGCCGCCGCTGGGGGCGACGAAGCCGGCGATCAGGTTGAGCAGCGACGTCTTGCCGCTGCCGGATGGCCCGAGGGCCACCAGCAGCTGGCGTGGCCCCAGGCTCAGGTTGATGTCGGCCAGCACCGGGGTGCTGGCGCCAGGGTACTGTGCGCTGATGCGCTCCAGTTCAAGCAAGGCCATGACGGGCTCCGGATCAGTTTGGAAGGAACTTGGCGCTGACGTACGGCGAGTAGTCCGGCAGCACCGCGTCGACCTTGCCTTGTTGCTTGAGGAAGGTGGCTGTGTCAGTCAGCGCTTGGGTGGTCGGTGCACCCAGGGCGTTGGCCTGGTCGGCGGCCAATGGGTAGACGTTGCCTTCCAGCAGCACCGGGATATCGCTGGCCTTGGCGCCGGACAGCTTGACCAGCTTGGCCACGTTGTCCTTGTTGGCCAGCCAGGCTTGCGGGTCTTTGCGGTAGTCGGCGTAGGCGTCGAGGGTGACCTTGGCGAACGCCTTGACCACGTCAGGGTGCTTGTCGGCGAAGTCCTTGCGCACGATCCAGGCGTCGAAGGTCGGTGCGCCTTTTTCGGCCAGTTCACCGGAGGTGATCAGCACCTTGCCGTTTTCCTTGGCCACGCCCAGGGCGGGGTCCCAGACGTAGGTCGCGTCGATGTCACCGCGTTTCCAGGCGGCAATGATCGCCGGTGGCGCGAGGTTGAGGATCTGTACCTTGGACGGGTCGATGTTCCAGGCCTTGAGCGCCGCCAGCAGGCTGTAGTGGCCGGTGGAAACGAAAGGCACGGCCACTTTCTTGCCGATCAGGTCTTGAGGCGTCTTGATGCTGTCGCGCGCCACCAGTGCTTCGCCCGCGCCGATCTGGGTGGCGATCAGGAAGGTCTCGACCGGCAGTTTGCGTGTTGCCGCAGCGGCCAGCGGGCTGGAACCGAGGTAGCCGATCTGCACGTCACCGCTGGCCACAGCCGTGATCACATCGGCGCCGTTGTCGAATTTGCGCCAGTCGATACTGGCCTTGCTGGCTTTTTCGTAGTCGCCATCGACCTGGGCCACTTTGGCCGGGTCAACGGTGGTCTGGTAGGCCACGGTCAGGTCGGCGGCCTGGGCCAACCAGCTGGTGCCGGCGAGGGTCAGGGCGGCGAACAGGCGCAGCGGAGCGTGCGGGATCATGGTTGAACCTCTCGTCAGGCAATCGATGTGATGGATGGCGAGAAGACTAAATGATCTAAGAAATCTAAAATAAATAACTTTTTAGAATTAGCTTAGGAGCCAAATGCTTTAAGCCGCGCGCCGTTGATGTCGCGCAATGGCGAAATCCGACAGGGCTGCTAGGCTTTTTCGTCCCTTAGAGCAGTATGGAATTAAGTTATGAGCAAACGTTTGCAAATAACCAACAGTTATGAACCAATGTGCCGTTTACAACAAAAGGCAGTAAAGGTTCCTAACATATTCCGGAAAAATCTTACAAATTCATAAAACGGTCATTTTGGATTTATAGGATTGTCATTATCCTGTAGCGCAGGTGGCGTCTTAGACCAAAGTCGCGAAACGTTTAGAAACGATTGACTTCATGGTCACGCTTTGGGACTAAATCGCCAATCCACGGTGAGCGGGGCAGCAGACCCCGCCTCCAGAGATACACAAGAATTAGAACGTAGAGGAGCAAAACATGTACAAGTCCAGCCTGGCTCTGGCCGTGGCACTGGGGGTTCTCGCCCAACAAGCAGGCGCTGCCGGTTTCGTTGAAGACAGCAAACTGTCGCTCAGCTCGCGCACCATGTACTTCAACAACGACAACCGTGACGGCGGTGCTGACAACCGCGAGTCTGGCCAGGGCTTCAAGCTCGACTACCTGTCCGGTTTCACCGAAGGTACCGTTGGCTTCGGCGTCGATGTTCAGGCCCTGTGGGGTATTCACCTGGATGGCGGCCGCGGCAAGCACCCTGACAACAGCAGCTTCTTCCCGAGCGATACCGACGGGTCTGCTGTAAGCCAGTGGGCGCGTGTAGGCGGTAACGCCAAGGCTCGCTTCTCGAAGACCGAAGCCCACTTCGGTAGCGCCCTGGCGCCGAACCTGCCGATCCTGGTGGCCAACGATGGCCGTCTGCTGCCGCAGACCTTCGAGGGTGGCACCATCCAGTCGAAGGAAATCGACAACCTGACCGTCAACGCCGGTCAGCTGACCCACGCCATGGGCCGTGCTTCGAGCAACCGTACCGGCCTGTCCGTGGCGGGCGCTACCCAGGACAGCAACAAGTTCCGCTACGGCGGCCTGGACTACAAGCTCACCCCAGACCTGACCCTGCAGTACTACTACTCGAACCTGGAAGACTTCTACAAGCAGCACTTCCTGGGCGCGACCCACGTGTTCAAGATTGCTGACGACCAGTCGTTCAAGACCGACCTGCGCTACTTCGACAGCAGCAGCGACGGCAAGAACGGTGAAGCCGGCTACCGCTTCAACAACAACGGCGGTTATGCCAAGAACGCTGGCGAGGTCGACAACAAGACCTGGACCGCCATGTTCACCTATACCCTGGGCGGCCATGCGCTGATGCTCGGTCACCAGCGCGTCAACGATGACGGTGGTTTCGTCTGGCTCAACCAAGGTAGCGTCGTTGATGGCAATGGCCGCAACGAAGGCGCCGCTGGTTCCAGCTTCTACCTGTTCACCGACAGCATGATCAACCAGTTCGCCAAGGCCGGTGAGAACACCACCTTCGGTCAGTACTCGTATGACTTCGCGCGTCTGGGCGTCCCTGGCCTGAAAGCTTCGGTCTCCTACCTGAAAGGTGAAGACGGCAAGAACGCCAACGGCAACGGTACCTTCAGCGAATGGGAACGTGACGCTCGCGTCGACTACGTCATCCAGGAAGGCACCTTCAAAGGCCTGGGCGCCAGCCTGCGTCACGGTGTCTACCGTGGCACTGGCACCAGCTCGCTGGCTGACCAGGATCAGACCCGTCTGATCTTCAACTACACTTACAACTTCCTGTAAGCCGTAGCTGAACCAGAAGCCTCGCCTAGTGCGAGGCTTTTTTGTGTCTGCAATTCGGTATGCTCTGTGGTTATAAATAAATCAGTATTTATTCTTTTTGTTTTTAACTGAATGCAGGCACATTGAACCTCACAAGGCCAGAACACAGCATAGGAGCCGCACCTCATGAGCCTCAAACTCGGCGACATCGCCCCCGATTTCGAACAGGATTCCAGTGAAGGCAAGATCCGCTTCCACGAGTGGCTCGGCAACAGTTGGGGTGTGCTGTTTTCCCACCCGGCCGACTTTACCCCGGTGTGCACCACCGAACTGGGCCTGACCGCCAAGCTCAAAGACGACTTCGCCCAGCGCGGCGTCAAGGCCATCGCGCTGTCGGTGGACCCGGTCGACTCGCACCACAAGTGGATCGATGACATCAACGAGACCCAGAACACCGTGGTCAACTTCCCGATCATCGCCGACGCCGACCGCAAGGTGTCCGACCTGTACGACCTGATTCACCCGAACGCGAACGACACCCTGACCGTGCGCTCGCTGTTCGTCATCGACCCAAACAAGAAGGTGCGCCTGACCATTACCTATCCGGCCAGTACCGGGCGCAACTTCAACGAGATTTTGCGGGTAATCGACTCGCTGCAGCTGACCGACAACTACAAGGTCGCCACGCCAGGTAACTGGCAGGACGGTGACGACGTAGTGATCGTGCCTTCGCTCAAAGACGAGGAGGAGATCAAGCAGCGTTTCCCCAAAGGGTATCGGGCGGTGAAGCCTTATCTGCGCCTGACGCCGCAACCTAATCGTTAAAGGATCCACGTTGCATTGCTCTTAGCCATAGCAGGGATTTCGGGCCGTTTCGACGGCCCTTTTTTATGCCTGAAGGAACGGTTTTGGCTTCTTCGCGGGTAAACCCGCTCCCACAGTGACCGTATTGGGGAATAGATAAAAGTGGAATAAACAAATGAAAAAATATGATTTCTAGATATATGAACAGGCTGTTAATGTCACTCCCAACAGAACACAAGGAAGCGCTCCAATGCTGGTCGTCTCAATCGGTGGTAGCCCTGGTACCCGTTCACGCTCCGGCGTGTTGCTCGAGCGCTCGCGCCAGTGGCTGCAGCACCGTGGCGTCGAAGTGGTGACCTTCCAGGTACGTGACTTCCCCGCCGAGGACCTGCTCCATGCGCGCTTCGACAGCCCGCAGGTGCAGCACTTCCAGCAACTGGTGGCCCAGGCCGATGGCCTGATCGTCGCCACCCCGGTGTACAAGGCATCGTTCGCCGGTGCGCTGAAGACTTTGCTCGACCTGCTGCCCGAACGCGCCCTGGAGCACAAGGTCGTGTTGCCCATCGCTACCGGCGGCAGCATCGCCCACATGCTAGCGGTGGATTACGCGTTAAAACCGGTGCTGTCGGCACTCAAGGCGCAAGAGACCCTGCAAGGGATCTTCGCCGACGACAGCCAGGTCGCCTACGCAGAAGGCGCCAAGGCGGCACAGCTGGCACCTGCTCTGGATGAGCGCCTGCAGGACTCGCTGGAAACCTTCCACGTTGCCCTGGCCCGTCGGCCGCGCCCCGTGGCCCCCGGCGTACTCAATGAACGCCTGATCAGTGCCCGCTGGAGCATCTGACCCGGTTCAACGGCTTTATCGCGTCATCCACCTTACTCGCCCGTCAACGAGGCAAGCAGGTGCAACCCGAACCCCATTCGCACAGGAGAGCGCCATGCGCACAGTCTTCTTGCGTCGTGGTCTGGTCGCCCTGTTTGCGGCGGCTGTGTCCTTCGGCGCCATCAACCAAGCCCAGGCCGAGAGCCTGCGCATCGGTTATCAGAAATACGGCACCCTGGTGCTGCTCAAGGCCAAAGGCACGCTGGAGAAGCGCCTGGCCGAGCAGGGCGTGCAGGTGCAGTGGACCGAATTCCCCGGTGGCCCGCAGTTGCTCGAAGGCCTGAACGTCGGCTCCATCGACTTCGGCGTCACCGGCGAAACGCCGCCGGTATTCGCTCAGGCTGCCGGCGCCGACCTGCTCTACGTGGCCTACGAGCCACCGGCGCCGCACAGCGAAGCGATCCTGGTGCCGAAGGGCTCGTCGATCCAGTCGGTGAAAGACCTCAAAGGCAAGAAAGTCGTCCTCAACAAGGGCTCCAACGTCCACTACCTGCTGGTGCGTGCCCTGGAAGATGCAGGCCTCAAATACAGCGACATTCAACCGGTCTACCTGCCGCCAGCCGATGCCCGCGCGGCATTCGAGCGTGGCAGCGTCGATGCCTGGGTGATCTGGGACCCGTACCAGGCCGCCGCCGAGAAACAGCTGCAGGCACGCACCCTGCGTGACGGCAAAGGCCTGGTCGACAACCATCAGTTCTATCTCGCCACCCGTGACTATGCCACCCAGCACCCTGCCGTGATCAGCACCTTGATCGACGAAGTGCGTGCCGTGGGCGAGTGGTCCCAGGCCAACCCGCAGGAGGTCACCGATCAGGTTGCGCCCCTGCTTGGGCTGCCTGCCGACATCACCCTGACCTCGGTCAAGCGCCAAGGCTACGGCGCTGCGCCGCTCACCCCTGAGGTGGTGGCCGCACAACAGAAGATCGCCGACACGTTCCAGGCGCTGAAGCTTATTCCCAAGCCGCTGAGCATCAAGGACGTGATCTGGACACCCCCGGCCAAGGTCGCCAGTGCGCCTTGATTGAATTGCCTGCGCCGGGGCGTTGCTCCGGCTTGAGCCACCCTTGAGGAGACAACTCCAATGAGCCTTAACATTTTCTGGTTTCTTCCCACACACGGTGACGGCAAGTACCTGGGCACCTCCGATGGCGCCCGTGCAGTCGATCACGGCTACCTGCAGCAAATTGCCCAGGCTGCCGACCGCCTTGGTTTTGGTGGGGTGCTGATCCCTACCGGGCGTTCCTGCGAGGATTCCTGGCTGGTGGCTGCGTCGTTGATCCCTGTCACCCAGCGCCTGAAGTTTCTGGTTGCTCTGCGCCCCGGCATCATTTCGCCGACCGTGGCGGCGCGCCAGGCCGCGACCCTGGACCGCCTGTCCAACGGCCGTGCGCTGTTCAACCTGGTCACCGGTGGCGACCCGGACGAACTGGCCGGTGACGGCCTGCACCTGAGCCACGAAGAGCGCTACGAAGCCTCGGTCGAGTTCACCCGTATCTGGCGCAAGGTGCTGGAAGGCGAAAACGTCGACTACGACGGCAAGCACATCCAGGTGAAGGGCGCCAAACTGCTTTATCCGCCGGTTCAGCAACCGCGTCCGCCGCTGTACTTCGGCGGCTCGTCCGAAGCCGCGCAAGACCTGGCGGCCGAGCAGGTCGAGCTGTACCTGACCTGGGGCGAGCCACCGGCCGCTGTCGCCGAAAAAATCGCCCAGGTGCGCGAAAAGGCGGCCGCCCAAGGCCGCGAAGTGCGCTTCGGTATCCGCCTGCACGTGATCGTGCGTGAAACCAATGAAGAAGCCTGGGCCGCCGCTGACCGCCTGATCTCGCACCTGGACGACGAAACCATCGCCCGTGCCCAGGCCTCGCTGGCGCGTTTCGACTCGGTCGGCCAGCAGCGCATGGCTGCCCTGCACGGCGGCAACCGCGACAACCTGGAAGTCAGCCCCAACCTGTGGGCGGGTGTCGGCCTGGTACGCGGCGGCGCCGGTACCGCGCTGGTCGGCGATGGCCCTACCGTGGCTGCGCGGGTCAAGGAATACGCCGAGCTGGGCATCGATACCTTCATCTTCTCGGGTTATCCACACCTTGAAGAGTCCTACCGCGTTGCCGAGCTGCTATTCCCGCACCTCGACGTACAGCGCCCGGAGCAACCGAAAAGTACCGGTTACGTGAGCCCGTTCGGCGAGATGGTGGCCAACGACATCCTGCCCAAGTCCGTGTCGCAGAGCTGAGGGCCGGGCCATGAGTCGTGCAACTTCTTCTACTTTGGCCCAACGCCTGGCCCCGTGGGCACTGCCGGTACTGCTGCTGGCGGCCTGGCAGCTGGCGGTCAGCGCGGGCTGGCTGTCGACCCGCATCCTGCCAGCGCCGAGCGCGGTGGTCAGCGCGGGTGTCGAGCTGGTGCGCAGCGGCGAGATCTGGACCCACCTGGCCATCAGTGGCTGGCGTGCCGGGCTGGGCTTCGTCATCGGCGGCAGCATCGGCCTGGCGCTGGGCTTTATCACTGGCCTGTCGAACTGGGGCGAACGCCTGCTCGACAGCTCGGTGCAGATGATCCGCAACGTGCCTCACCTGGCGCTGATCCCACTGGTGATCCTGTGGTTCGGTATCGATGAGTCGGCAAAGATTTTTTTGGTCGCCCTGGGCACGTTGTTCCCGATCTACCTCAACACCTACCACGGCATCCGCAACGTTGACCCGGCCCTGGTGGAGATGGCGCGCAGCTATGGCCTGTCCGGTTTCGGCCTGTTCCGTCAGGTGATCCTGCCAGGTGCGTTGCCCTCGATCCTGGTGGGCGTGCGCTTCGCCCTGGGCTTCATGTGGCTGACCCTGATCGTGGCAGAAACCATCTCGGCGAATGCCGGTATCGGTTACCTGGCGATGAACGCCCGTGAGTTCCTGCAGACCGACGTGGTGGTCTTGGCCATCGTCCTGTACGCCGTGCTTGGCAAGCTCGCTGACCTCGCCGCCCGCGGCCTGGAACGTGTCTGGCTGCGCTGGCACCCGGCCTATCAAGTGGCCAAGAAGGAGGGCGCATGACCGTGCTCAAGGAACAGCCGCCACGCCTGCTGCGTGGCATCCCCCTGGCATCCAACGGCCTGCGCAAAACCTTTGGCCAGCGTGAAGTGCTCAAAGGCATCGACCTGCACATCCCGGCCGGCCAGTTCGTCGCCATCGTTGGCCGCAGCGGCTGCGGCAAGAGCACTTTGCTGCGTTTGCTGGCCGGCCTCGACCAGCCCAGCGCCGGTGAATTGCTGGCAGGTGCCGCACCCTTGGCTGAAGCCCGCGAAGAAACCCGGCTGATGTTCCAGGACGCGCGCCTGTTGCCGTGGAAGAAGGTGATCGACAACGTCGGCCTGGGCTTGTCTGGCAACTGGCGGCCACGTGCGCTGGATGCGCTGGAAGCAGTCGGCCTGGCCGACCGCGCCAACGAGTGGCCGGCAGCACTCTCCGGTGGCCAGAAGCAACGGGTGGCCCTGGCGCGGGCACTGATTCACCAACCGCGTCTGCTGTTGCTGGATGAGCCGCTGGGTGCCCTGGATGCATTGACCCGTATCGAGATGCAGCAATTGATCGAACGCCTCTGGCGTCAGCACGGGTTCACCGTGTTGCTGGTTACCCACGATGTCAGCGAGGCGGTTGCCGTGGCGGACCGGGTGATCTTGATCGAAGACGGCGAGGTCGGGCTCGACCTCACTGTCGATCTGGCACGGCCAAGGTCGCGTGGTTCGCACCGTTTGGCGGCGCTGGAAAGCGAAGTGCTCAACCGTGTTCTGTCGGCTCCGGGCACTGCGCCTGAGCCGGATCCTGTAGCCCCTTTGCCCACGCAACTGCGTTGGGCGCACTGAATGACTCACTTACCCGACTGAAGCCAAAGAGAAGGAATCAAGCCATGACTATCAAAGCCATCAACGTTCGCAACCAGTTCAAAGGCACCGTGAAAGAAATCCTCGAAGGCCCGGTACTGTCGGAAATCGACGTGCAGACCGCCTCCGGCGTTGTCACCTCGGTGATCACCACCCGCTCCGTGCGTGAGCTGGAGCTGCAGGTGGGCAGTGAAGTGATTGCCTTTGTGAAGTCGACAGAAGTGTCCATCGCCAAGCTGTGATTCTGGTGTTGAACGGGGCTGCTCTGCAGCCCTTCGCGGGCAAGCCCGCTCCTACAAGAGATCGAATTCCCATCAGGAGATCGAATCCCATGTGGAAGCGGGCTGGTCCCGCGAAGGGCCGCAAAGCGGCCCCAACCATTTCAACCCAAACGCTTAGCCAGAAACGGCGGCAAATAAAGCCCCAGATACGCCTCGAACACCCGCTTGCCTTCCTCAGCCATACGCGCCGTGATCTGTTCATGCAACTGCACCGACCGCGCATACACCCGGTCGCTCAGCTCCATGGCCAGGGCAAACACATCCACATCCGCAGGCATCACCGGCAAGTGAAAATGCTGGTCGAACAGCTTGTACATCAGGTCGCCCAGCTCCATGTCGTGCTGCCGGTCAGCTTGCACCACTTCGCTCAGGCCATGCTGCGCCAGGATCAACTGACGCGCCGCGGCATCCCCGTTGTAGATATCCAGCATGCGTTGCTCGATCAACCGTGACAGTTCATGCCAGGTCGTCAGCGTACTGCTGTCGATCGGTGCACTCAGCGCTTCGCGAAACGCCCGGTGCACGTCGGCGGTCAACGCCTCCAGCAGGGCTGGGACGCTGGCGAAGAAGTGGTACACCGACGAAGGGGGTATCTGCGCCCGCTCGGCCACGCTGTAGATCGACAACCCCGCCACCCCCAGCTCGGCAAGCAGCTCGCGCGCGGCCGCCAGGATCGTCTCGATCCTGGCCTGGCTGCTGGCGCGCGGCTTGCGCGGGGAGGCGGTGCGGCTCATCAGTTGCTGATCGCCAGGATGCTGGCCTGGTAGGCACCGACGAACAGGTCGAAGTCGCCGACTTCGGTCTGCTCAAGCTCGGCCTGCTTGGCCAGCGACTCGCGGGCCAGCGTTTCGAAGGCCTGCTGGCGTTCGCTGCTTAGCGGTTGCTCGCGGAAGCGCTCGGCGTGAACGCGGCTCTGGCGCAGCGAGAACTGGACAAAACTTTCGTCATGTTCGGTCATGCGTGCCAGGACTTGGGCCGATGGGGTCAGCGAGGCGTCGTCGACCTTGGCCTGTTGCTCCTGCAGGGCGTTGGCATGTGCGTCGCCGCCGTGGGCGCGGTCGAGCAGCTCGGCCAGTTGGCCAATGCGAGTGATCAACTCGGTAGCCCAGGTTTTCAGCGCGATGGGCTGACCATCACGGTGTAGTTCCAAGCCTGGGCGACGGCCTTCTTTGACTACGGTCAGGAAGTTGCTGGTGCACTGGCCACACTCGCCGTTGTCCAGTTGTGGGCTTTCTTCAAGCGCGCAGAACAGCAGGAAGGCATCGAGGAAACGCGCTTCGGTCAGGTCGATCCCGACCGGCAGGAACGGGTTGATGTCCAGGCAGCGCACTTCGACGTACTGCACGCCACGGGACGTCAGCGCCTGGATCGGCCGCTCGCCGGTGTAGGTGACACGCTTGGGGCGGATGTTCGAGTAGTACTCGTTCTCGATTTGCAGGATGTTGGTGTTCAACTGCACCCACTCGCCATCCACGTGCGTGCCGACCTCGACGTAAGGCGGGTAGGGCGTGCCCACCGCCTTGCGCAGGCTGTCGGTGTAGCTGGCCAGGTTGTTGTAGCACGGCGTGAGGCCGGCCTGGGCGTTGCTCTGGTAACCCAGGTCGCTCATGCGCAGGCTGGTGGCGTAGGGCAGGAACAACGTTTCGGCATCCAGCTCTTCAAGCTGGTGCGGGCGGCCACGCAGGAAGCCTTTGTCCAGGGTCGGCGAAGCGCCGAACAGGTACATCAAAAGCCAGCTGTAGCGGCGGAAGTTGCGGATCAGCGCGATGTAGGCCGACGACTGATAATCGCGCGCCTCTTCTGCGCTGCCTTCGCTTGCGCGCAGCAAGGGCCACAACGCTTCAGGCAGCGAGAAGTTGTAATGGATACCGGCGATGCACTGCATGGTGCGGCCATAGCGCAGGGCCAGGCCTTTGCGGTACACGTGCTTGAGCTTGCCGATGTTGGAGCTGCCGTATTCGGCAATCGGGATGTCTTCCTCGGCCGGCAACGCGCAGGGCATCGACGGGCTCCACAGGTATTCGCTACCCAGCTTGGTGTAGACGAAGCGGTGGATCTCGTCGAGGTTCTCGAGCACCTGGGCCGGGTCCGCCAGGGCCGGGGTGATGAACTCCAGCAGCGACTCGGAATAATCGGTGGTGATCTGCTCGTTGGTCAGCGCCGAACCCAAGGCCTCAGGGTGCGGGGTCTGGGCCAGGCGACCTTCATCGGTCACGCGCAGGCATTCTCGCTCAATACCGTGCAGGCACTGCTTGAGCAGGGGGAGATTTGCGCCGAGCAGGCTCAGGCGGCGGTTGAGGAGTTCGCTCAAGATGTATTCCTTCACGCGTCAGTCGCCCCAATATGGGGGTAGAGATAACGGTCTACAAGGGTAGGAAGAAAGGAACTGGCGTTGTCGCCTGGTTTACGCGGTTCCAGCAGTGCCAGCGCACTGCTGAAAATACCGCAGATACAGCTTGGTGAGCTAGAGAACCGCGAAGGTTCCTTGCGCTTTGGCCACCAGTTTGTCGCCTTGAACTACGTCGGCGTCGACCACCAGCGTGCGCCGCCCGGCGTGCAGCACACGGGCCGTGCACAGCACCTCGCCATCACTGACCGCACGCATGTAGTTGATCTTGCATTCGATGGTCACGCTCTGCTGGTCGAAACCATGGCTGGCCGAGCAGGCCAGGCCCATGGCGATGTCCACCAGGCTGAAGATCGCCCCACCGTGCAGTTTCTGGCCACGGTTGCGCAGTTGCGGCTCGAGCGCCAGGGCCACTTCGGCAACGCCTGTGTCCAGGCGTTGCAGGCGGCAGCCAAGCAGTTGGCTGAAGGCGCTTTCGACGTATTCGCGCGGGACGTCCATCACTTCTTCTTCAGCTGCTTGGCGTTGGCGAACAACGACGCCATGGCATTGTTGGCCGGGGCGGCAGTGGCAGTTTCACGCTGGCGCGGGGCCTGCTGCTGGCGATTGCCGCCGTTGCCACGGCCGCCGCCACGGTTGCCTTCGACCTTCTCGCCCGGGGTATCGCCCATGCGCATGGACAGCCCGACACGCTTGCGCGGGATGTCCACTTCCATGACCTTGACCTTGACCACGTCGCCGGCCTTGACCGCTTCACGCGGGTCTTTGATGAACTTCTCGGACAATGCCGAGATGTGCACCAGGCCGTCCTGGTGCACGCCGATGTCGACGAAGGCACCGAAGTTGGTGACGTTGGTGACCACGCCTTCCAGGATCATGCCAGGCTCCAGGTCCTTGAGGTCTTCGACGCCGTCCTGGAAGGTGGCGGTCTTGAACTCAGGGCGTGGGTCGCGGCCGGGCTTGTCCAGCTCTTGCAGGATGTCGGTAACGGTCGGCAGGCCGAAGGACTCGTCGGTGAACTGCTTCGGGTCCAGGCGCTTGAGGAAGCTGCTGTCGCCGATCAGCGAGCGGATGTCGCGGTCGGTGCCAGCGGCGATGCGCTGCACCAGCGGGTAGGCCTCAGGGTGCACGGCGGAGGCGTCCAGCGGGTTGTCGCCGTTCATCACGCGCAGGAAGCCGGCGGCTTGTTCGAAGGTTTTCTCACCGAGGCGGCTGACCTTTTTCAGCGCTGCACGGGTCGCGAACGGGCCGTTGGCATCGCGGTGGGCGACGATGTTCTGTGCCAGCGTGGCGTTGAGGCCGGAGATGCGGGTCAGCAGCGCCACCGAGGCCGTGTTCACGTCCACGCCCACGGCGTTCACGCAGTCCTCGACCACGGCGTCCAGGCCACGGGCCAGTTTCAGCTGGGACACGTCGTGCTGGTACTGGCCGACACCGATGGATTTCGGGTCGATCTTCACCAGCTCTGCCAGTGGGTCCTGCAGGCGACGGGCAATCGACACGGCGCCGCGGATCGATACGTCCAGGTCCGGGAACTCGCGGGCGGCCAGTTCCGATGCCGAGTACACCGACGCACCGGCCTCGGAGACCATGATCTTGGTGATTTTCAGGGCTGGGTATTTTTTGACCAGCTCGGCCACCAGCTTGTCGCTTTCGCGGCTGGCGGTGCCGTTGCCGATGGCGATCAGTTCCACCGAGTGCTTGGCGCACAGTGCGGCCATGATGGAAATGGTGCGGTCCCAGTCGTTCTTCGGCGCGTGCGGGTAGACCGTCGTGTAGTCCAGCAGTTTGCCGGTGGCGTCGACCACGGCGATCTTGCAACCGGTGCGCAGGCCTGGGTCGAAGCCCAAGGTGGCGCGCGGGCCAGCCGGGGCGGCCAGCAGCAGGTCGTGCAGGTTGTGGGCGAACACGTTGATCGCCTCGCTTTCGGCGTTGTCGCGCAGTTCGCCGAACAGGTCGGTTTCCAGGTGGGTGTACAGCTTGACCTTCCAGGTCCAGCGCACCACTTCACCCAGCCACTTGTCGGCCGGCCGGCTGCGGTTTTCAACGCCGACGTGGTTGCCGATCATCACTTCGCACGGGTGCAGGGTGCCAGGCAGTTCTTCACCGACTTTGAGCGAGGCGCTCAGGATGCCTTCGTTGCGCCCGCGGAAAATCGCCAGGGCACGGTGCGACGGGGCGTTGCGCAGCAGTTCGTCATGGGCGAAGTAGTCGCGGAACTTGGCGCCTTCTTCTTCCTTGCCAGCCACCACGCGGGCGCTGAGCACCGACTCCTGCTTGAGGAAGTTACGCAGCTTGTCGAGCAGGGCGGCGTCTTCGGCGAAGCGCTCCATGAGGATGTATTTCGCGCCTTCCAGCGCCGCCTTGACATCGGCCACGCCCTTTTCGGCGTCGACGAAGCGGGCCGCTTCGGTTTCCGGGGTCAGCTGCGGGTCGTTGAACAGGCCGTCGGCCAGCTCGCCAAGGCCGGCTTCCAGGGCGATCTGGCCCTTGGTGCGGCGCTTTTGCTTGTACGGCAGGTAAAGGTCTTCGAGGCGGGTCTTGGTGTCGGCCAGCTTGATCTCGCGGGCCAGTTCCGGGGTCAGCTTGCCCTGTTCCTCGATGCTGGACAGGATGCTGGCGCGGCGCTCGTCGAGTTCGCGCAGGTAGCGCAGGCGCTCTTCCAGGTGGCGCAGTTGGGTGTCGTCCAGGCTGCCGGTCACTTCCTTGCGGTAACGGGCGATGAAGGGCACGGTCGAGCCTTCGTCCAACAGGCCCACGGCCGCTTCGACCTGTTGTGGGCGTACGCCCAGTTCCTCGGCGATACGGCTGTTGATGCTGTCCATGTAAACCACCTGACAATTGTGAATACGGGGCCGCGCGCGGGTTTGCAGCCCGACGGCACTGGATGAAAGCCGCGCATTATACCCATCGTGACCGGCTTGCGGTGATGGCGCCAAGCCAGCCTGAACGGCCCGGAACTGGCGCCGGGGGAAAAATCTGCTAACAATGCTCACGGCACGCGTTGCAATGGCTACGCCATAATGCGCGGCGATACCAGAGGAGTAATTCATGACCGGCACTGCAAACACCGCTGAAGGTGACAAGATTCTCATCGTCGACGACGATCCGGGGCTGAGCAGCCTGCTGGAGCGTTTCTTCACCAGCAAGGGCTACCGTGCCCGCGCGGTGCCCAACACCGAACAGATGGACCGCCTGCTCGCGCGGGAGGTGTTCAACCTGGTGGTGCTCGACCTGATGCTGCCGGGCGAAGACGGCCTGTCCGCCTGCAAGCGGCTGCGCCAGTCGAACAACCAGATCCCGATCATCATGCTCACCGCCAAAGGCGACGAGCTCAGCCGCATCAAAGGGCTGGAGCTGGGCGCTGACGACTACCTGGGCAAACCCTTCAACCCGGACGAGCTGATGGCCCGGGTCAAGGCCGTGCTGCGCCGCCAGGCGCCGAGCGTCCCGGGTGCCCCGGGCAGCGAGGACGAATCGGTCACCTTCGGTGATTACGAGCTGTCGCTGGCCACCCGCGAGCTTAAACGCGGCGACGAAGTGCACATGCTCACCACCGGTGAGTTCGCCGTGCTCAAGGCGCTGGTCATGCATGCGCGTGAACCGCTGACCCGCGACAAACTGATGAACCTGGCCCGTGGCCGCGAGTGGGATGCCCTGGAGCGTTCCATCGACGTGCAGATCTCGCGCCTGCGCCGCATGATCGAGCCCGACCCGTCCAAGCCACGGTACATCCAGACGGTCTGGGGCGTAGGGTACGTCTTCGTGCCGGACGGAAACGCCGGCAAATGATGCCGCGTCGCCCATGAGAACGCCGTTGTGGTTTCCGCAAAGCTTCTTCGCCCGCACGCTGTGGCTGGTGCTGATCGTCGTCCTGTTTTCCAAGGCGCTGACCCTCGTTTACCTGTTGATGAACGAGGATGTGCTGGTCGACCGTCAGTACAGCCACGGTGTGGCATTGACCTTGCGCGCCTATTGGGCTGCCGATGAAGAGAACCGTGACAAGATCGCCGAAGCCGCAGGGCTGATCCGGGTGACCGGCTCGGGTGTGCCGGAAGGCGAGCAGCACTGGCCTTACAGCGAGATCTACCAGCGCCAGATGCAGGCCGAGCTGGGCGAAGACACCGAAGTACGCCTGCGCATCCATGCGCCACCGGCGTTGTGGGTCAATGCGCCAAGCCTCGGCCCTGGCTGGCTCAAAGTGCCGCTGTACCCGCACCCGCTGCGGGGGCAGAAGATCTGGAACGTGCTTGGCTGGTTCCTGGCCATCGGCCTGTTGTCCACCGCCTCTGCCTGGATTTTCGTGCGCCAGCTGAACCAGCCCCTCAAGCGCCTGGTATTCGCCGCCCGGCAACTGGGCCAGGGGCGCAGCGTGCGCTTGCCAATCAGCGATACGCCCAGTGAGATGACCGAGGTGTACCGCGCGTTCAACCAGATGGCTGAGGATGTCGAGCAGGCCGGGCGTGAACGCGAGTTGATGCTGGCAGGGGTTTCCCACGACTTGCGTACACCGCTGACGCGGCTGCGCCTGTCGCTTTCGCTGCTGGACAGTGACAACGAGCTTAGCGATGACATGGTCCGCGATATCGAGGACATGGACGCGATTCTGGACCAGTTCCTGGCGTTCATTCGCGATGGCCGTGACGAGCCGGTGGAAGAGGTCGACCTGGCCGACCTGGTGCGCGAAGTGGTGGCCCCGTACAACCAGCCCGAAGAACGTGTACGGCTGTGCCTGGAGCCGATTCCGCCGTTCCCGCTGCGCCGGGTTTCGCTCAAGCGCATGTTGGGCAACCTGATCGGCAACGCCCTGCACCATGCCGGCAAGGGCGTGGAAGTGGCGGCCTATGTGTCCGGCGACGAGAGCGCGCCTTACGTGGTGCTCAGCGTGCTGGACCGGGGGACGGGGATCGACGAGTCGGAGCTGGAGACGATCTTCAACCCGTTCATTCGCGGTGACCGTGCCCGTGGAGGCAAGGGCACCGGGTTGGGCCTAGCGATCGTCAAGCGCATCGCGGCCCAGCATGGCGGGAATGTCGAGTTGCGCAACCGGTCGGGTGGCGGGATCGAGGCGCGGGTCAGGTTGCCGTTGGGGCTTTTGCTGCCGCGTAATGCGGTGTGATTGTCGGGGCCGCTTTGCGGCCCATTCGCAGCACAAGGCTGCTCCTACAAGGCTTACGCGGTCCCTTGTAGGAGCAGCCTTGTGCTACGAATGGGCTGCAAAGCAGCCCCAACATTTCAGCCCTTACCCTTGGTCCGAGTCTGATTCGGCCCGCCATTCTTCTCCAGGTGCTCGATGATCATCCCGGCCACGTTCTTGCCGGTGGTCACTTCAATCCCTTCCAACCCCGGCGACGAATTAACCTCCATCACCAACGGCCCATGGTTGGAACGCAGGATATCCACCCCCGCCACGCTCAGCCCCATCACCTTGGCCGCACGAATGGCGGTAATCCGCTCTTCCGGCGTGATCTTGATCAGGCTGGCGACACCCCCCCGATGCAGGTTGGAGCGAAACTCGCCGGGCTTGGCCTGACGCTTCATCGAGGCAATCACCTTGTCACCCACCACAAAGCAGCGAATGTCGGCCCCGCCGGCCTCCTTGATGTATTCCTGCACCATGATGTTCTGCTTCAGGCCCATGAACGCCTCAATCACCGACTCTGCAGCTTGAGTTGTTTCGCACAGCACCACGCCAATGCCCTGGGTACCTTCCAGCACCTTGATCACCAGGGGCGCGCCGTTGACCATCTGGATCAGGTCCGGGATGTCGTCAGGTGAGTGGGCGAAACCGGTGATCGGCAGGCCGATGCCACGGCGCGACAGCAACTGCAACGAGCGAAGCTTGTCACGTGAGCGGGCAATGGCCACCGACTCGTTGAGCGGGTAGACGCCCATCATCTCGAACTGGCGCAGCACCGCGCAGCCATAGAACGTCACCGAGGCACCGATGCGCGGGATCACCGCATCGAAACCTTCCAGTGGCTTGCCGCGGTAGTGGATCTGCGGCTTGTGGCTGGCGATATTCATGTAGGCCCGCAGGGTATCGATCACCACCATTTCGTGGCCACGCTGGGTACCGGCTTCGACCAGGCGGCGGGTGGAATACAGACGCGGATTGCGCGACAGCACAGCGATCTTCATGCAGCACCTGTGACAGGGGAAAGGGTGGCCGGAAAGGCCGGTTTGTCTTGTACGTACTTCAGGCCAGGGTTGACCACCAAGTGGCCGTGAATAAGTGCCTTGGAACCCAGCAGCAGGCGGTAGCGCATCTCTTTGCGACAGGCCAGGGTGAACTCGACTTCCCACACGCTATCGCCCAGCGCCAGCGATGTGCGAATCACATAGCGGGTCTGGGCGTGGCCATTGGAGCTCTTGATGGTCTTCATGGTCACCAGTGGCGCTTCGCAACGGCGGTGGCGCAACTGCACCACCGAACCCAGGTGCGCAGTAAATCGGACCCACGGTTGGCCGTCACGTTCGAACTGTTCCACCTCGGTGGCGTGCAGGCTGGACGTACTGGCGCCGGTATCGATCTTGGCGCGCAGCCCGGCGACGCCAAGGTCGGGCAGGGCTACCCACTCGCGCAGGCCGATCACAGTCAAATGGTCAAATGTCTTCACGAAGCGCACCCAGGGGATAAGGTGGTGAACTGTAAGCACGGCGTGGACTTTTTGCATCCGCAAGATACGGTAGTACAGTTCGATTAAAGACAGAATTCGAGGTAACGGGATGGCACACAAGGCGGAAGAAGACGACAAGGTTCGCCTGGACAAATGGCTATGGGCGGCGCGGTTCTACAAGACTCGTGCGCTGGCCAAGGCGGCCATCGAAAGTGGCAAGGTGCATTGCCGGGGCGAACGCTGCAAGCCGGGCAAGGAACCGAGGGTAGGGGATGAGTTTGTCCTGCGCACCGGGTTTGACGAGCGCACAGTGGTGGTCAAGGCACTGTCGGTGGTCAGGCGCGGGGCGCCCGAAGCGCAGGCGCTGTATGCCGAAACCGAAGAGAGTGTGCGCCGCCGCGAACAGGCTGCTGAAATGCGCAAGGCCGGGGCGATGGGTGTGACCACCGATGGCCGGCCAAACAAGAAGCAGCGCCGACAGATTCACCAACTGCACGGTAGCTTTGATTAGCTAGGCCCCTAAGGCAGCGCGATCGAGGTAGGAGCTGGCTTGCCTGCGAATGGGCCGCAAAGCGGCCCCCGCTGTTAGCGAACCACCGCCAATCTACCGACCAACGGTAACCTGGCTGCCAGAGCAAACAACGGCGCCGTCCAGCGCATCAACGCCGCACTGCCTTTGGCCGCCAGAGGCGTATAGCAACTCCACCCCAACGCCAGCACCGCCATCAGCAACCCGCCGATGTAGTCGTCCTGGCCCCAATGGGCGCCTGCCACCAAGCGTGGCAGCATGAACACCAGCGCCAGCCCCCAGACCACCAGGTAGTGCATCAGGCGACGGCTGAACACGCTCATGAACAACGCCCAGACCAGCAGCACCGAGGCGTGATCGCCTGGGAAACTCTTGCTGGAGCGGTCCTTGAGTTCCCAGGCCGCTTCCAGGTTCGGGTAATAGTCACTGAGGTGCACGACGTCATCGAAGATCATCGACGGGCTCTTGTGTTGCCACCCCGCAGCATCCACCCACTTGGAAAACAGCGCGCGAATCACCACTAATAGGATCAGGGTCACCAGAAAGCCGAAAAACGCCTCACGCACCTGGCAGGCTTTGAACACCCAGTTGCCACGGATCAGCACCGCCAGAAGGATCAGCCCGACCACGATGTCGAACGGGCGCAGGCTGCCAAGGGTCCAGATGTAGCGCCAGGTGGTGTTGTCGGCCAGTGGCGCATTGAGGCTGTGGAACAGCCACTCGTCGAAAGTCAGGCACAGGATCTGGCCAAAAGGCCATAACCAGAAACACAGTAGAGCGATGGGCAGCAGTGTGCAGGCTGCCAAGGGCCCGAAGGACCACCTTGCTTGGAACAGTGGTCGATTGTCCATAAGATACCTCTATTGCCAACAGGAATCGGAGCGCCTTGTGAGCGCTCTGCCACGGGCTTCGCAGTATTTCGAAACGCCGTGTAACCATTTTGTCATCATTTTCAGATAGCCAGAACCTATGAGCGAATTGCCGGATACCGATTTCACCCAACGTTTCCTCTTCGACGACCGCGATATCCGCGGTGAGTGGGTGGGGCTCGACCGCAGCTATGCCGAAGTGCTGGCGCGTCACCCGTACCCCCAACCCGTGGCCGCACTGCTCGGCGAATTGATGGCCGCCACCGCATTGCTGGTGGGTGCCCTGAAGTTCGACGGCCTGCTGATCCTGCAGGCGCGTTCTCAGGGGCCGATCCCGCTGCTGATGGTGGAATGCTCGGGCGAGCGCGAAATCCGCGGCGTGGCCCGTTACGAAGCCGATCAGATTCTTGCCGACGCGACCTTGGCGCAGCTGATGCCCGACGGCCATCTGACGCTGACCATCGACCCAGTCAACGGCCAGCGCTACCAGGGGACCGTGGACCTGGACGGTGCCAACCTGTCGGAGTGCTTCACCAATTACTTCGTTCAGTCGCAACAGCTCAACACCCGTTTCTGGCTCGATGCCAAAGATGGCAAGGCCCGCGGCCTGCTGTTGCAGCAATTGCCACGTGATCGCCAGCCGGACGACGAAGACCGCGAGGACAGCTGGCAGCACGTTGTAGCCCTGGCCAAGACACTCAAGCCTGAAGAGTGGCAAGAAGACAACGAAACCTTGCTGCACCGTCTGTACCACGAAGACGCCGTGCGCCTGTTCGACATCGAACCCCTGCGTTTCCACTGCAGCTGCTCGCGCGAGCGCTCCGGCAATGCGCTGGTCAGCCTCGGCGAGCACGACGCCAAGCAGTTGGTCGAGGAGTGTGGTGGCAAGGTGGAGATCGATTGCCAGTTCTGCAACGAGCGCTATTTCTTCGATGCAAGCGATGTGGCGCAACTGTTTGCGGGTGGCGGCACGGACACGGCCTCAGAAACTCGCCACTGAAACGATTAATTGCAGGGAAATCTCCTGTCTAATTGCGCAAAAGCGCGGTTACGACAGGAGGGGCCTACTTTTTTTGGGCTTTTCTGGCATAATCCGGCCACTTTTTTCGCTGTAGTAGTTTTTTACAGACAACTACAAAACGTTTGGAGCACTCGGCCTCGGGCCGGATGGGGTATCTCATGACGCAAGCCAACAACACCGTGTACACCGACCTGAGCGTCGATGAGCTGGTAAAAGAAGCGCTGCAACGCGGTGAAGGCGTACTAGCCGATACCGGCGCACTGGTCGTTGAGACTGGGCACCGTACTGGCCGTTCGCCGGCTGACCGTTTCATCGTCGAAGAACCTTCCACCCAGGATGCCATTTCCTGGGGCCCGATCAACCGCAAGTTCCCGGCCGACAAGTTCGATGCCCTGTGGGACCGCGTCGAGGCGTTCAACAACGCCCAGGATCACTTCGTTTCCTACGTTCACGTAGGGGCGGCCGCCGAGCACTACCTGCCGGTGAAGATGACCACCCAGACTGCCTGGCAGAACCTGTTCGGCCGTTGCCTGTTCATCAACCCTGAACAGTTCAACCCGGCTGGCCGTGACCAGTGGCAAGTGCTCAACGTTGCCAACTTCGTGTGCGAGCCTGAGCGTGACGGCACCAACTCCGACGGCTGCGTGATCATCAACTTCGCCGCGAAGAAGGTGCTGATCGCTGGCATGCGTTACGCCGGTGAAATGAAGAAAGCCATGTTCTCGGTGCAGAACTTCCTGCTGCCGGCCGCTGACGTGCTGCCAATGCACTGCGCTGCCAACATCGGCGAAGAAGGCGATGTGACCCTGTTCTTCGGCCTGTCCGGCACCGGCAAGACCACCCTGTCGGCCGACGAAAGCCGTTACCTGATCGGTGACGACGAGCACGGTTGGGGCGAAGGCGTTGTCTTCAACATGGAAGGCGGCTGCTACGCCAAGTGCATCGACCTGTCCGAGAAGAACGAGCCGGTCATCTGGAAAGCCATCAAGCATGGCGCAGTGCTGGAAAACGTCGTACTCGACGCCAACAAGCACGCCGACTACACCGACGTCAGCCTGACCCAGAACAGCCGTGCGGCCTACCCGCTGGAGCACGTTGCCAAGCGTTCCGAAGCGAACCTGGGTGGCGAGCCTAACGCGGTCATCTTCCTGACCTGCGACCTGACTGGTGTTCTGCCTCCGGTTTCGATCCTGAACAACGAACAGGCTGCTTACCACTTCCTGTCCGGTTACACCGCGCTGGTCGGTTCCACCGAAATGGGTTCGGGCGGCGGCATCAAGTCGACCTTCTCCACCTGCTTCGGCGCGCCGTTCTTCCCGCGCCCGGCTGGCGAGTACGCTGAGCTGCTGATCAAGCGCATCAACGGCTTCAACTCCAAGGTTTACCTGGTCAACACCGGCTGGACCGGCGGTGGCTACGGCGTTGGCAAGCGTTTCAGCATTCCGACCACCCGTGCTGTGATCGCTGCGATCCAGAGCGGTGCACTGGTAGGCGCCGAAACCGAGCACTTGGACATCATCAACCTGGACGTGCCAAAGGCCGTTCCGGGCGTCGACACCGAGCTGCTCAACCCACGCACCAACTGGGCTGACAAAGCCGCTTACGATGAAGCGGCCAAAGGCCTGGCCAAGCTGTTCATCGAAAACTTCAAGAAATTCGAAGTTTCCGACGCGATCAAGGCTGCTGGTCCACAGCTGTAAGCTGTCGCCAGTTGCAACGAGGAAGCCGCCCTTAGGGGCGGCTTTTTTTTGAGTTTGTTTTGATAATGCGTCTTGGCTGGGAGGTGCTCGTCACAGCATATTCAGCGCCCGTGAGATCGAGCGCCGCCCGCGCGGCGCTTCGCAGCACAAGGCTGCTCCTACATCTGTTTCGGGCCAGTAACGCCTGTACCAACGCGCGCGACCGCCTTGTTTGTTCCTCACGATATCGAGGTGGACGCCAAAAGGGCCGCGCGCCTCTGCCTCAGGATGCATTGGCCCGAAACAAATGAGCAGCCTTGTGCTGCGAAGCGCCGCGCGGGCGGCGCTCGATTTGCGCACCACCTCAGAACCCAAGGCAAGCACCTGGCAGCCTTCACCCCATCTCTCGGCCAGCAAATGCACATCACGTCCATAATTTCTGTTTCACTGATAGCATTCATTGCGACCTCGCGAGACAGACAAATGACTGAAGCCCCACAGCGCAGCGCATTCACCCACTTCCACCCCATCCTCACCCGCCCGCAAGACAACGACCACAACGGCCATATCGCCGGTGCCACCGTGCATGGCTTCTTCGAAACCGCTATCCAGGCGTTTCTGGTGGAGCAGGCCGAATTCGACCTGCGCGAAGGTGCGCTGGCGGCGTTCGTGGTCAGTTCGGCTGCAGACTTCTTCGCCCTGCCGGGCTTTCCGGATGTGCTTGAGGTGGGGCTGGGCGTGACGCGCCTGGCGGGCAGTACCGTGGAGTACCGGTTGGCCCTGTATCGCCCGGGTGAAGCAGACGCCTGTGCGGCGGGGACGGTGGTGCAGGTATTCATCGAGCGGGCAAGCGGCCGGCCTGTGCCGTTGCCTGAGGCGCTGCAGGCAGTGCTCGCTGGCCTTCAGCTGGGGCAACAGGCATAAAAAAGCCCCGCCGGTGCGGGCGGGGCTTTTGTTGCCAGGGCTGGGCCCTCAGGCATTAGTCGCGCCAGTGGCGCTTGTGCTTGCGGTGGCCGTAATGGTGGCCACGGTCGTAGTGACGGCGGTCGTCATAGCTGCGACGGTAGCGACGATCGTCATGGCGCTCGTCGTCGTCGGCCTTGTTACCCATGTAGTTACCCAGCGCGCCACCGGCACCACCGCCGGCTGCTGCACCAATGTAGCTACCGGTGGTACCGCCCACGGAGCGACCGACCACGTTACCGCCTGCAGCGCCCAGCGCGCCACCGATGGCGGCTTCGCCACGCTGACGTTTGTCGGCACCCAGTGCGCCGCCGGCGGCGCCGCCCAGGCCGGCACCAATCGCGCCGCCTGTGCTACCACCGATGGAGTTGCCCACGACGGAGCCGAGTACCCCACCCAATGCGCCGCCAATGCCGGCCTCGGTATTGCCACCGGCCATGGCAACGCCGCTGAGCAAGCTGAAAGACAACAACAGAATCGAGGAGTACTTCTTCATCAAGAGAGCCTCATAGGGATGACGAGGGCGAATTTGAGGCTCTGGAGGGCGGCTGGCAATTGAAATCCGACGAGTAGCACGAGTTGTACACAATTCTCTAAGTTACTGTATTTGCTGTGAAACTTAATCGGTTTTTGGCTGTCAGAGGTACTTATGACAAAGCCCTGAACCGTTGCGGAACAGGGCTTTTTTCGTTTTTGGCGGTGCTGCTTTCGGCCCTTTCGCGGGCAAGCCCGCTCCTACACGATCACCCCAATTCTCAAGCCTGGTGGAGTACCTGTGGGAGCGGGATTGCCCGCGAAGTACCCAACACATCTCTAAAGAATGCGCCCATTGTCCCGCGCCCGCTCAAGCTTGATGGCAATGAACTTGGACGTCGGCGTATGGCTGCCATCGCCAATGCTCTCAAGCGGCACCAGCGGGTTCACTTCGGGATAGTAAGCCGCCGCTTGCCCCGCCGGGATATCGAAGGCCAGCAATGTGAAACCGTGCACACGGCGCACATGCTCATCCCCCCACAACGAAACGATGTCGACCTTCTGCCCCGGCTGGAACCCCAGGCGGACGATGTCGGCCTCGTTGGCGAACAGCACTTCACGCTGGCCACGCACGCCGCGGTAGCGGTCATCCAGGCCATAGATGGTGGTGTTGTACTGATCGTGCGAGCGCATCGACTGCATGATCAGGTCGGGCAACTGGCCGCTGGCCCGCACCCTTTCATCAAGCAAGGTATCCGGCAACAGGTTGGCCTTGAAGTTGGCGCGGCCGGTAGCGGTCTTCCATTCGCGGCTGGCGGCGCTGTTGCCCAGGTAAAAGCCACCCGGTTCACGCAGGCGTTCGTTGAAGCCGCTGAAGCCGGGGATGGTGTCGCCGATCAGGTCGCGGATGCGGTCGTAATCGGCCACCAGCCAGTGCCAGTCGACCGGTTGTTTGCCCAGGGTGGCGGCGGCGATACCGGCAACCACCGCAGGCTCCGAGCGCATCTGCGTCGACAGCGGTTTCAACTGGCCGTTGGAGGCGTGGACCATGCTGAACGAGTCTTCCACAGTCACCGCTTGTGGGCCATCGGCCTGCAGGTCGATGTCGGTACGGCCCAGGCACGGCAGGATCAGCGCCTGCTTGCCGTGGACCAGGTGGCTGCGGTTGAGTTTGGTGCTGATGTGCACGGTCAGTTCGCAGTTGCGCAGCGCCTGCGCGGTGCGCTCGGTGTCTGGCGTGGCTTGGGCAAAGTTGCCGCCCAGCCCGATGAACACCTTGGCGCGGCCGTCGAGCATGGCGTGGATGGCTTCGACGGTGTTGTGGCCGTTGTGCCGCGGCACGGGGAAGTTGAAGCGCTTTTCGATGGCGTCGAGCAAGGCCACCGGCGGGCGCTCGTTGATGCCCATGGTGCGATCGCCCTGGACGTTGCTGTGGCCACGCACCGGGCACAGGCCGGCGCCTGGCGCACCGATGTTGCCGCGCAGCATCTGCAGGTTGACGATTTCCTGGATGGTCGGCACCGAATGGCGGTGCTGGGTGATGCCCATCGCCCAGCACATGATCACCCGCTTGCCACGGCAGTACATGCGCGCGGCCAGCTCGATGTCGGCCAGGGTCAGGCCGGATTGCGCCTGAATGTGTTCCCACGAAGTGGCGTCGACCACGGCCAGGTAGTCATCGACGCCGTGGCCATGCTCGGCAATGAAGGCGTGGTCGAAGACCGCAGGCTCGCCCTTTGCCTGGGCTTCACGTTCCCACTGCAGGACGAACTTGGCCATGCCACGCAGCAGCGCCATGTCGCCACCCAGAGCCGGGCGGAAGAACGCGGTGTTGGTCGGTCGGTCGCTGTTGGTCAACATCTCCAGCGGGTTCTGCGGGTGCTGGAAGCGCTCCAGGCCGCGCTCTTTCAGCGGGTTGACGCACACCACCTGGGCACCGCGTTTCACCGCATCGCGCAGCGGGTCGAGCATGCGCGGGTGGTTGGTGCCCGGGTTCTGGCCCCAGACGAAGATCGCATCGGCATGCTCGAAGTCGTCGTAGGTGACCGTGCCCTTGCCGACGCCGACGCTCTGCCCCAAGGCCACGCCGCTGGCTTCGTGGCACATGTTCGAGCAATCCGGGAAATTGTTGGTGCCGTAGGCGCGCACGAACAATTGGTAGAGGTACGCCGCTTCGTTGCTGGCACGGCCCGAGGTGTAGAACTCAGCCTGGTCAGGGGTTGCCAGGTTGTTCAGTTCGCGGGCGATCAGGGCGAAGGCCGCCTCCCAGCTGATGGGCTGGTAATGGTCGCGTTGAGCGTCGTAGACCATGGGTTCGGTCAGGCGGCCCTGGTACTCCAGCCAGTAATCGCTTTGCTCGCGCAGCGCGCTGACGCTGTAGCGGGCGAAGAAGGCGGCATCGACGCGGCGCTTGGTGGCTTCCCAGTTGACTGCCTTGGCGCCGTTCTCGCAGAACTTGACCATGCCGCTTTCCGGCGAATCGCCCCAGGCGCAGCCAGGGCAGTCAAAGCCGCCATTCTGGTTGGTCTTGAGCAGGGCGCGAATGTTCTTCAGCGCATTGTCGCTGCCGACCCAGGCCTTGGCCACGCTGCGCAACGCCCCCCAGCCGCCGGCGGGGCCGTGGTAGGGCTTGTAGCGAGGGGAGGAGGCTGGGGCGTTGTCCGGGAGGTGCTGGTACGAGGTCACGGCTGTTACGACTCCGCCGCTGGGCTGTAGACCCGCGGTGCGCTGTGCTTGGGCAAGTGGATGAGGTTGAGGTTGTGCTTGCGTGCCCATTGCAGGGCAAGGCCGGTGGGCGCCGACAGGCTGACCAGGGTCTGGATGCCGGCACGCAGGACCTTCTGGATCAGCTCCAGGCTGCAGCGGCTAGTGACGATGGCCAGGCCGCCTTCACTGTCGATGCCTTGGCGCAGCAGGGCGCCGATCAGTTTGTCGAGGGCGTTGTGCCGGCCAATGTCCTCGCGGCCGAGCAACAGCTCGCCGTTACGGTCCATGAACAGTGCCGCATGCACCGCGCCGCAATGCTGGCCTAGCGGCTGGAAGGCGTCGATGCGCTGGCGCAGGCCAGCCAACCACTGCGCGGGCGGCAGTGGCGCGCCGGGCAGTTCGGCAAGCTCTGGCAGTGCCTGCTCCAGGGCTTCGACCCCGCACAGGCCGCAGCCGCTGGTGCCGGCCAGTTGGCGGCGCTGGTTTTTCAGGTTCCAGAAGGCGCGGCTGGAGATTTCCAGGTCGGCGTACATCGCCGAACCGCTGCCGGACAGCTTGAGGTCATAGATTTCCTGGGTGCCTTCGACAATCCCGCTGCCGACGCTGAAACCGACTGCAAAGTCTTCCAGGTCGGTCGGGCTCACCAGCATCACGGCCTGATTGAGGCCGTTGAAGGCGATGGCCAGGGCCACTTCTTCGGCCAATGGCGTGCTGGCGCGCTCGGCGTCGCTGAGCTGGACGTACTCGTAGGTGTTGCTGGCGGCGGGCAAGGCCAAAGGCGATGAGGCCGCGCAGACCGGAGGTTTGCTGTTCATCGGGGCTGACTACCGGCGGCTTTTTGATAGCACAAGCCTAGGCCTGTGGGCCGGTCACGTCTAATCGCTAGGGTCTATGCCGTGATAGACCGCGTCGATTGGTCGCACTGGGGCAGGGTGGGCAATCCTGGCCTAGACTCCTGGCTCCGAGGTTTTATCAACAAGGAGAACGCAATGAGCCTGTTCAGTTTCGTGAAGGAAGCCGGCGAGAAGTTGATCGACCTGCTGACCCCCGGCAATGCCAATGCCGAGGAGCAGTTGAAGAAACACGTGAAAGACGTCGGCCTGGGTAATCCGAACATCACCGCCACTGTAGAAGGCGACAAGATCATCCTCAAGGGTGAGGTGGCCAGCCAGGAGGAGAAGGAGAAGATCATTCTGGCGGCGGGGAACATCAGTGGTGTGGCCAGCGTTGACGATCAGATCACCGTAACAGGGCCAGTCGTTCAGGCTGCGCGGTTCGTTACCGTGAAAAAGGGTGACACCCTGTCAGCCATTGCCGTAGTCGTGTATGGCAACGCCAACCAGTACAACAAGATCTTCGAGGCCAACAAGCCGATGCTCGAGCACCCGGACAAGATCTACCCGGGGCAGGTGTTGCGCATTCCGGACTGATCTTTACTGCCCGTACCGCAGGGTAGCGCATCAGCCTGTAGGAGCAGCCTTGTGCTGCGAAGAGGCCGGTATGGCCAGAGTATGTCTTTTGCCATACCGGCCTCTTCGCAGCACAAGGCTGCTCCTACAGGTCGGCGCTGTACCTGCGAAAAGGAGCATCACAGGCCTGCCAGCAAATCCCGGTAATCCTCGACCGCTGCAAACTCCTGGGTGTCGCGAGGTGCAGCCTGGCTATCGGGCTGGCGCACCGCCAGCAAATGCCCCACGCCAAACCGCTGGGCACTGCGCAAAATCGCCAGTGTGTCATCGATGAACAGGCTGCGCGCAGGCTCAAAGCCGATATCCGCCTGCAAGGCATCCCAAAACTGTGGGCTCTCTTTCGGGTAGCCATAATCATGCGCACTGATCAGCCGCTCGAAATACGGCGCCAGTTCCACCCGCTCCAGCTTCAGTGACAGCGAGTCACGGTGGGCATTGGTGATCATCACCACGCGTTTGCCTGCCTGACGGATGGCGGCCAGGAAGGTGTCGGCGTCGGTGCGCAGGGCGATCAGGTCGGCGATCTCGCGTTTCAGTTCGCGGATCGGCAGCTTCAGTTCACGGCTCCAGAAGTCCAGGCAGTACCAGTTGAGCGTGCCAGCATTGCGCTCGAACAAAGGCTGCAGCTCCATTTCCGCCATGGCCCGGCTCACGCCATGCAGCTCGGCATAGCGCTGGGGCAGGTGCTCCAGCCAGAAGCGGTTGTCGTAGTGCAGGTCGAGCAGCGTGCCGTCCATGTCCAGCAGGACAGTATCGATGGCAGACCAGGGAAGAACAGGCATGGGAAACTCTCGTTCAGTCGGCTAGCCACGGTATAGTAACCCGTTCACGCCAAGGAGCTGCCCCATGCGCCAGAAACCCACCGTCCTTAACCGCGAAATCGTCGCCAGCAGCCGCCTGTTCCGCGTCGAGGCCGTGCAATTGCGCTTCAGCAACGGTGCCGAGCGCACGTATGAACGCTTGGTCGGCCGGGGCAATGGTTACGGGGCGGTGATGATCGTGGCCATGCTCGATGCCGAGCATGCCGTGCTGGTCGAGGAGTACTGCGGCGGCACGGACGAATATGAGCTGTCGCTGCCCAAGGGCTTGATCGAGCCGGGCGAAGACGTGCTGGCAGCGGCGGACCGCGAGCTCAAGGAAGAAGCCGGCTTTGGTGCGCGGCAGCTGGAACACCTGACCGAGTTGTCGCTGTCGCCGGGCTACATGAGCCAGAAGATCCAGGTGGTGCTGGCCACCGACCTGTATGAAGAACGCCTTGAGGGCGACGAACCAGAGCCCATGGGCGTAGACAAGGTCAACCTGCGCGAGCTGTCGGCCCTGGCCATGCACCCGCAATTCACCGAGGGCCGTGCCTTGGCGGCGCTGTACCTGGCGCGCGACCTGCTGATCCAGCGGGGGCTTCTGGAGCTATGAACGACCTGCAACTGATGCACGAAGTGGTCAAGCTGGCCCATCTGGCGGGCGAGGCGATTCTGCCGTTCTGGCGGGCCGACGTGGCGGTGACCAACAAGGCCGACGATTCCCCGGTGACCGCCGCCGACCTGGCCGCCCACCGCATCATCGCTGATGGGCTGCTGGCGCTGGCGCAACACATCCCCGTGCTGTCCGAGGAGGACTGCAACATTTCGCTGGCCGAGCGCCAGGGCTGGAGCCGCTGGTGGTTGGTCGACCCGCTGGACGGCACCAAGGAATTCATTGCGGGCAGTGAAGAGTTCACGGTCAACATCGCCCTGATCGAAAACGGCGTGGTGGTGTTTGGCGTGGTCTCGATGCCGACCAACGGGCGCTGCTACTCGGGTGGGCGCCAGTTGGGTGCGTGGCGTGCCGAGGCGGGGGAAGCTGCCCAGCCAATCCAGGTGCGTAACGCACCGCCTGCCGAAGGCCGTTTCACCGTGGTGGCCAGCCGTCGCCATTCCAGCCCCGAGCAAGAGGCGCTGTTGGCAGGGTTAGGGGCGGCGGTGGGTGAGCTGGACCTGGCCAATATCGGCAGCTCGCTGAAGTTCTGCCTGCTGGCCGAAGGCAGCGCCGATTGCTACCCGCGCCTGGCGCCGACGTCGCAGTGGGATACCGCCGCTGCACAGGGCGTATTGGAGGGGGCCGGTGGCGAGGTGATTGGGCTGGATGGCCAGCCGTTCACCTACCCGGCGCGTGAATCCCTGCTTAATCCGTTCTTCCTGGCCTTGCCCCGCGCAGCCGCCTGGCGCCAAGCCTTGATCGATCTAGCGCGCGCATTGTAGGAGCAGCCTTGTGCTGCGAAGAGGCCCGTTCAAGCAACAATAGCGATGGTGTCGATACGGGCCTCTTCGCAGCGCAAGGCTGCTCCTACAGACTCACTAGCGGTGCAGCACGTACTGGCCGCTGAATTTCACGGCAGGCTCGTCACTGCCAGCATTGCTGACGGTGGTTTCCAGCGTCAAACGCGCCCGCCCGCGGCGCTGGTACATCGCCACGAAGCGTTCCCAAGCCTTCTCGTCCGGCGCCGCACAGCGGGCCACTGCCGCGCCGGTGACCGGCAGCGGATAGCTGATCTGCCCCTCCTGAATGACGATATGCCCGTCATCGATGCCCAGCTCGCGCAAGCGCAGGTGCAGCCACCCCCAACCCACCAGCACCGCGGCGCAGTACAGGCTGCCGCCGAACATGGTGCTCTTGTGGTTGACGTTGGCTGCCAGCGGCAGTTGCAGGCGCAGGGTGTGCTGCTGCCAATCGATGACCTCCAGGCCCATTTCGCGGGTCAGAGGGATGTCGCTGTGCAGTACGGATTGCAGGTACTGGCTGTCGCTGCTCATGGACGGTTGTCCTCCTGGTCGTCGTGCCCGCCACTGCCGCCGTCAAAATTGAGGCTGTGTTTGCGCAACTTGTCATGCAGGGTCTTGCGGGGGATGCCCAGCGCTTCGGCCAGGCTGCGCATCGAGCTGTGCGGCTGGGCAAGCTCGGCGGCGATCAGCGAGCGCTCGAACTGTTCGACCTGTTCGCTGAGGTTGCCGGTCAATACCGCCGCCGTGGGCGTTGCCGCAGCGGGCGCCTGGCCGTCGAGGGCAAGCTCCAGGCCAAGGGCGAAGCGCTCGGCGACGTTCTGCAGCTCACGCACGTTGCCTGGCCAGTCGTGGCGCAGCAGCAAGGCACGCTGGGCCGGCTGCAGGGTGTGCGGCGGCAAACCGTGGCGCTGGCTGGCGGCGTCGGCAAAGTGCTGGAACAACACCAAAATGTCATCGCCACGCTCGCGCAGTGGGGGGATGCGCAGCGGCGCCACGTTCAGGCGGTAATACAGGTCGGCCCGGAAGCGCCCTTGGTCGGCGGACTGACGCAGGTCTTCCTTGGTGGCGGCGATGATGCGGATATCCAGCGGGATCAACTGGTTGCCGCCCAGGCGTTCGACCACCCGCTCCTGCAGCATGCGCAGCAACTTCACCTGCACATCCAGGCTCATGCTCTCGATTTCGTCGAGGAACAGCGTGCCGCCATTGGCGAATTCGAACTTGCCGATACGCCGCTTCTGCGCACCGGTGAAGGCGCCGGGTTCGTGGCCAAACAGCTCGCTCTCGACCACCGATTCGGCCAATGCCCCGGCGTTGATGGCCACGAAGGGCCCGTCGCGGCGGCTAGAAAGGTCGTGCAGAGCGCGGGCCACCACCTCTTTGCCGGCGCCAGTCTCACCCAGAATCAGCACATCGGCACGGGTGCCGGCCAAGGCGCCGATCTGCTCACGCAGGCGTAGCATCGTCGGCGACTGGCCCACCAGGCGGGTGGCCAGTTGCTGACGGTCGCTCAAGGCCAGGCGCAGGCTGCGGTTGTCCAGCACCAGGCGGCGCAGGGCCAGGGCGCGGCGCACGCTGTCGAGCAGGGCGTCGCTGGCGAACGGCTTTTCGAGGAAGTCATAGGCGCCGGCACGCATGGCCTGTACCGCCAGCGGCACATCGCCGTGGCCAGTAATCAGCAGCACAGGCAGTTCGCTGTCGCGGCCGTGCAGTTGCTCCAGCAGTTGCAGGCCATCGATGCCCGGCATGCGGATGTCGCTGACCACCACACCGGGCCAGTCGGCTTCGATGCGCTCGGCCAGGCCTTGGGCATCGGCCAGCGCCACCACCTTGAGCCCGGCAAGGTCCAGGGTCTGGCTCAGGGCTTGGCGCAGGTGCGGGTCGTCGTCGGCCAGAATCACCTGGGCTTGGCTGTCGATCAGTGTCTCGGGGCTCATGCCGAGGGGTCCTCCGAATTGGGCAGGGTAGCGCCGGGTGCCGCCACGCGCAGTTGCAGGGTAAGCAGGGCACCGCCTTCTGGGTGGTTGGCCAGCAGCAGTTCGCCGCCCAGGGCGCGCATCAGGCTTTCGCAGATGGCCAGCCCCAGGCCAAGGCCCTGGGTACGGGTCTTGGTGGTGAAGAACGGCTCTTTGGCATGCTCCAGTGCCTGGCGGCTGAAGCCCGGGCCGTTGTCGCGGATGTACAGGTAGACGTAGCCATCGCGCTGTTCGGCACTCAGCCAGAGGCGGCGCGGGTTGGCCTTTTCGGTCAGGGCATCGAGGGCGTTGGCCAGCAGGTTGCCCAGCACTTGGCGCAGGCGGGTTTCGCCGGCTTGCACCCACAACGTGGCCTCTGGCAAGTCGCGGATCAGCTCGACGGCCATCGCCCGGCGGCGCTTGGCCAACAGCGCCAGGGCGTCGTCCAGTGCCGGCTGCAGGGCCACGCTTTCCGGGGCGTGGCGGTCGCGGCGGGCGAAGGCGCGCAGGTGGGCGATGATCGAGGCCATGCGCCCGGTCAGCTCACCGATCAGCTTGAGGTTGCCGCGGGCGTCTTCGGTGCGCTGGTGGTCGAGCAGGATCTCGGCATTTTCGGCGTAGCTGCGGATGGCCGCCAGCGGCTGGTTGAGCTCGTGGCTGATGCTCGCCGACATGGTGCCCAGCACCGACAGCTTGCCGGCCTGGACCAGTTCGTCCTGGGCCCGCACGGCCTCCTGCTGGGCGTTTTCACGTTCGAGCACGGCGCTCTTGAGGCGGGTGTTGAGGCCTTCAAGGTCGGCGGTACGTTCGGCGACGCGCTTTTCCAGCTCTTGACGGCCACGGGCCTCGAAGTCGATGCGGTCGATGTAGTGCCGACGCCGCTGCATCACCAGGCCGGCCAGCAGCACCAGCACCAGCAACGTGCCGGCGCCGATGGCCATCACCGTCTGCACCGAGCGGTCGACCAGGATGCGCGGGGCGAGGATGCTGACCTGCCAGCCGGTTTCCTTGATGTCGCGGGTCTGGGTGATCCACGCGTCCTGGTTCAGCACCAAGGGTTGCGGGGCCTGGGTCGGGTACGGCTGGATGGCGATGATCGCCTGGCGCTCGGCCTCGGTCAGCGCGCGGGTGGCGCGGAAACGCCAGTCCGGCCGAGAGGTGAGGATGACCACGCCGTTATGGTCGGTCAGCAACAGTTGCTCGGGGGTACGGCCCCAGAGGGTTTCGGTGTGGTCGAGGTCGACTTTGACCACCAGCACGCCCACGATCCGCTCGCGGTCGCGCACGGCGGCGGCGAAGAAGTAGCCACGCTTGGCCGAGGTGGTGCCCTGGCCAAAGAAGCGCCCCAGGTGGCCGGCCATGGCTTCGTTGAAGTAGGGGCGGAAGGCGAAGTTGCGTCCGACGAAACTGTCGTGCTTGTCCCAGTTGGAGGCGGCCAGGGTATTGCCGCTGACGTCCATCAGGTACATGACCTCGGCACCGGTCTGCTGGACGATATCCTTGAGCAGGCGGTTGGCGTTGGTCACCGCTTCCAGGCGGAACGGGTCGGCCAGCACGCCGCGCAGCGCCGGCAGGTCGCCGAGGATTTGCGGCAGGGTTTCGTAGCGGTGCAGGGTGCCCAGCAAGTTGGCGACATACAGGTCGAGGGTCTGGCGATTCTGCGAAGCCAGCTCTTCCTGGTAATAGCGCTCGGCCAGATGATGCAGCGGCCACAGCAGTGGGATCAGGCACACGGCCAGCAGGGCCAGGCTGCGCCAGCGGGGACGGCGTGGGGGCGTGGGTTTCGCGATCATCAGGTCAATGCGCCAGAAAAGTCTGACGCAATTATGCGCTACTTGAGGCAGTCGATCAGCGCCTGCTGCCAGTGCGGCAGGCTGATGTGCCATTGCTGGGCCAAGCGTGAGCAGTCCAAGCGTGAATTGAGTGGCCTGCGGGCGGGTGTGGGGTATTCGCTGGACGGTATCGGCTGCAGTTCGGCACAGGGTAACCCTTGCGCCCGCAACTGCTCGGCGATCGCCTGGGCGAAACCGAACCAGGAGGTCTCACCTTGCGCAGTGAGGTGGTAGGTGCCCCAGTCGCCAGCCTGCCCGGCTTGCCAGCGCTCGATCAGCGTGCGGGTGCTGGCGGCAAGGGTAGCGGCAGACGTCGGCGCGCCAATCTGGTCGTTCACCACGCGCAGTTGGGGTTTTTCCTGCAGCAGGCGCTGCATTGTCAGCAGGAAGTTGCGCCCATACAACGAATAGACCCAGCTGGTACGCAGGATCAGGTGCTGGCCGGCCACCGCAGTAATCGCCTGCTCGCCGGCCAGTTTGCTGTGGCCATAAACCCCCAGGGGGTTGGGCGTGTCTTGTTCGGTATAGGGCGTGGCCTTGCTGCCGTCGAAGACATAGTCGGTGGAGTAGTGGATGAGCGGCGCACCCAGCCGTGCTGCTTCTTCGGCGAGCACGCGGGGGCCATGGGCATTGATTGCAAAGGCCAGCGCGGGCTCTTGTTCGGCCTGGTCCACCGCCGTGTAGGCAGCAGCGTTTATGATCAGGTCGGGGGCGAGCCGGCGCAGCGGCTCGCGCAGGGCCTTGGGCTGTGCCAGGTCGAGGTGCTCGCGGCCAAGCACGTGTAGCTCGCCAAGCCCGGCCAACTGCGCCTGCAGCGCTTGGGCAACCTGGCCATTACGGCCGCAGACGACGATTTTCATGGCAGCAGTTGCGCCTCGCTCAGCGGTACGCCGACCTTGTCTTTGTCCGACAGCACCGGCGGCCCCGCGAGTTGCCAGTCGATGGCCAGCTCAGTGTCGTCCCAGCGGATGCAACGGTCTGCGCCAGGGTTGTAGTAGTCCGTGGTCTTGTAGAGAAACTCGGCCGATTCGCTGACCACCGAGAAGCCGTGTGCGAACCCCGGTGGAATCCACAATTGCCGATGATTATCGGCCGACAGGTGCACCGCGACCCATTTGCCGAACGTGGGCGAGCTCCTGCGCACGTCCACGGCAATGTCGCGTATCTCACCCTGTACCACCCGCACCAGTTTGCCCTGGGTGTTTTCCACCTGATAGTGCAGGCCGCGCAACACGCCTTTGACGGAGCGCGAGTGGTTGTCCTGGACGAAGTCCACGGTGACGCCGGTGTGCTTCGCGAACTCGCGGGCATTGAAGGCTTCGAAGAAGAAGCCACGGCTGTCACCGTATACCGTTGGCTCGATGATCAGTACGTCAGGGATCTCGGTGGGGATGATGTTCATGCAGACTCGTTTGCCAGTTTGCCCAGGTACTGACCGTAACCGGTCTTCTTGAGTTTTTCAGCCTTGGCCAGCAGCTGGTCACGGGTGATCCAGCCCTTGTTGAAGGCGATTTCTTCCAGGCAGGCCACTTTCAGCCCCTGGCGGTTCTCGATGGTTTGTACATATTGCGAGGCATCCAGCAGGCTCTCGTGGGTGCCGGTGTCGAGCCAGGCGAAGCCACGGCCAAAGCGCTCCACGCGCAAGTCGCCGCGCTGGAGGTAGGCATTGGTGACATCGGTGATCTCAAGCTCGCCGCGCTCCGAGGGGCGAATGCCTTTGGCGATTTCGACCACGTCGTTGTCGTAGAAGTACAGGCCCGTCACGGCATAGCTGGACTTGGGCTTGAGTGGCTTCTCTTCGATGGACAGCGCGTTGCCCTGCTCGTCGAACTCGACCACACCGAAGCGCTCTGGGTCCTTGACCCAATAGCCGAACACGGTGGCGCCGCTGGGGTGGCTGACCGCGCGCTGCAACTGTTCGGTGAAGCTCTGGCCGTGGAAGATGTTGTCACCGAGGATGAGGCAGACCGAGTCGTCACCGATGAACTGCTCACCGATCAGGAACGCCTGGGCCAGGCCGTCGGGTGATGGTTGCTCGGCATAGCTGATGCGAATGCCGAACTGGCTGCCATCGCCGAACAACTGGCGATACTGAGGCAGGTCCTGGGGCGTGGAGATCAGCAGGATGTCGCGGATATCGGCGAGCATCAGCACCGAGATCGGGTAGTAGATCATCGGCTTGTCATAAATCGGCAGCAGTTGCTTGGATACCCCGAGGGTGATGGGGTGCAGGCGGGTGCCGGATCCTCCGGCCAGGACGATGCCCTTGGTCATGCAATGAGCTCCTTGATGTCGGTATTGCCCAGGCGTTCCCCCTGGTAGCTGCCATCCTGGACATGGCGGCACCACTGCAGGTTATCCAGGTACCACTGCACGGTCTTGCGCAGCCCGGTGGCGAAGGTTTCCTGCGGTACCCAGCCCAGCTCCCGTTCGATCTTGCTGGCATCGATGGCATAGCGCAGGTCATGGCCGGGGCGGTCCTGAACGTAGGTGATCAGGTCTGCATAACGGGCCACGCCTTCAGGGTGCTGTGGCGCCAGCTCGTCGAGCAGGGCACAGATGGCGTGGACCACGTCGAGGTTCTTCTGCTCGTTGTGGCCGCCGATATTGTACGTTTCGCCGACCTCGCCGCGGCTAACCACCTCAAGCAACGCCCGGGCGTGGTCTTCGACGAACAACCAGTCGCGCACCTGCTGGCCATTGCCGTACACCGGCAGTGGCTTGCCGGCCAGGGCATTGAGGATCATCAGCGGGATCAGCTTTTCAGGGAAATGGTACGGGCCGTAGTTGTTCGAGCAGTTGGTGATCAGTACCGGCAGGCCATACGTGCGGTGCCAGGCGCGTACCAGGTGGTCCGAGGCGGCCTTGCTCGCCGAATAGGGGGAGCTGGGCGCATACGGCGTGGTCTCGTGGAACAGGTCGTTGGCGCCATGCAGGTCGCCATACACTTCGTCGGTGGAGATATGGTGAAAGCGGAACGCACGGCGCTGCTCGGCAGGCAGGCGGCTCCACCAGGCACGGGTGGCTTCGAGCAGGGCATAGGTGCCGACGATATTGGTCTGGATGAACGCCGCCGGGCCATCGATCGAACGGTCCACATGGGACTCGGCAGCCAGGTGCATGATCGCGTCGGGCTGGAAGCGCTCGAGCACGGCACTGACTGTCGCCGCATCGGCGATATCGGCCTGGACGAATTCGTAACGGGTATTGTTGGCGATGCTTTGCAGCGACTCGAGGTTGCCGGCGTAGGTCAGCTTGTCGAGGTTCAGCACTTCGTGTTCGGTGTTGCCGATCAGGTGACGGACCAGCGCCGAGCCAATGAAGCCGGCGCCGCCTGTGACGAGTATGCGCATCTCAAGTCGCCTCTGGTAAACCAAGTTCTATGGCATGCAGCCTAGCTGGTCGGCTAGGGTGGTGGCAGACAAATATCATGGGTTTGAGCGTGATCATGATGGATATGCCGATGGATATCGATTTATTAAGCGATAAGGCTTTGCCGATCGGCTATTTTTGCTTTTAAAGCCGATATATATCGGTTATAAATTTGCCATCGTTGCTCCTACCCCCATCGACCAACGCCCCAGCGCACATCGGCTCAGGGCCTACGCAGAGGTTAACCATGAAAACCCTCAATTCTACCCCCCGTGCCGACGGCTTCCACATGCCCGCTGAATGGGCGCCGCAGACCCAGGTCTGGATGGTCTGGCCGGAGCGTTCGGACAACTGGCGCCTGGGTGGCAAGCCGGCACAGGCCGCCCATGTGACATTGGCCAAGGCTATCGCCCGCTTCGAGCCAGTGACCGTGGGTGTTTCTGCTGGCCAGTACGAGAACGCACGCCGTCAGCTCGACCTGCCGAACATCCGCGTCGTGGAAATCAGCAATGACGACGCCTGGGTGCGCGACACCGGCCCCACCTTCGTCATCAACGACCACGGCGAAGTGCGCGGCGTGGATTGGGGCTTCAATGCCTGGGGCGGCTTCGATGGCGGGCTTTACGCCCCCTGGAACCGTGACGAAGAACTGGCCGCCAAGGTCCTGGAAATGGAGCGCTGCCAGCGCTACCAGACCGAAGGCTTCGTGCTGGAGGGTGGCTCGATCCACGTGGACGGCGAGGGCACGGTGATCACCACCGAAGAATGCCTGCTCAACCGTAACCGCAACCCGCACCTGGGCCGTGAGGAAATCGAAGCGGTCCTGCGTGAGCAGTTGGCAGTCGATACCGTGGTCTGGCTGCCGGACGGCCTGTACAACGACGAGACCGACGGCCACGTCGACAACTTCTGCTGTTACGTGCGCCCAGGCGAAGTGTTACTGGCTTGGACCGATGATTCCAACGACCCCAACTACGCTCGCTGCCACGCGGCAATGGACGTGTTGAAAAACACCCGCGACGCCAAAGGCCGTGAGTTCGTGGTGCACAAAATGCCGATCCCTGGCCCGCTGTACGCCACGGCTGAAGAGTGTGCTGGCGTCGACCAAGTGGCCGGTAGCCAGGAACGCGACCCGTCGGTGCGCCTGGCCGGCTCGTACGTGAACTTCCTGATCGTCAACGGCGGCATCATCGCGCCGAGCTTCGATGACCCTGCCGATGCCCAAGCCAGAGCCATCCTGGCTGAGCTCTTCCCGGATCATGAAGTGGTCATGATCCCAGGCCGTGAATTGTTGTTGGGGGGCGGCAATATCCACTGCCTGACCCAGCAGCAGCCGGCGCCAGTCAAGCGCTGAGACCACCCTGAATAAAGAGGCCCGTCATACGACGGGCCTTTTTTTCGGGCGACCTTTCCAAGCGACGTCCGGCCGCCTGAGTGGCATACGTTTTGTATTGTTTTTCAATTAGATAGCTCGAATGGGTCGGGCTCTCTGATCTGTAACAATGCCTACGTAAATTAGCCGCTCACGGGCAAAGGAGTACGTGTGGAAATGAACGCAGCAAGTGAGTCGGCTTTGTGCCCATCGGCCGTTAACCACCCATCGCTCAAGCTGTTGGCGCAGTGGTTGAAGCACCATGGAAACATCCAGGTCAGGACGACCGACCCACGACGTTTGCTTGCCGGGCGATACCCGCAAGGGCTGATCAGTGAAGCAGAGATGCAGGCGCTGATGGCGGTGTGGCACTGATCTCATCGGTTTTACCGGTGCTGGCCCCTTCGCAGCACAAGGCTGCTCCTACAGGTAGCGTGCGATCCCTGTAGGCGCAGCCTTGTGCTGCGAAGAGGCCGGTACAGCCACCAAAGATCAGAAGCGGTAAGTGCTCGTCACCACCAGGCTCCGCGGGTCGCCCACCTGGATCTGCGCCGCACTGGTCGCTGAGCTGTAGTAGGTTTTGTCGGCAATGTTGTTCAACGCCGCCCGCACATCCCAGTCGTGGGTGCGGTAGCCGGCCAGCGCATCCCAGCGGCCGTAGCCTGGCAACACCGTGGTGTTCTGGTTGTCGGCATAACGCTCACCCACCAACGTCAAGCCGGTCTCGGCGTACCAGCCCAATTCCGGTTTCCAGGTCACGAACAGGCTGGCATTACGCTTGGCCACGTCGTTGATGCGGTTGCCTTCCTGGTTATTGTTGTCTTTGACGATGGTTGCATCCTGCAGGCCGATGCCCCCGCGCACGTACCAGTTGCCGACGATATTGCCGGTGGCGGTCAGCTCGATGCCTCGTGAGCGTTGCAAGCCGCTGAGCAGGGTGATTTCCGGGTTCTCCGGGTCACGCGTGCGGCGGTTGTACAGCTCCAGTTCATACACGGCGAGGGTGGTGGTGAGGCGCTGGTCGAACCAGTCGCTCTTGACCCCGATCTCCTTCTGACGGGTCAGCTCTGGCCCGGTGTCATTGGTGTTGCCCGGCGCGCCAGGGGTAATGCCGATCAGGCCACCGCCCACTGGCGAGAAGGTCTTGCTCCATGATGCGTAGAAGGAGTGGTCGCGCCACGGCGTGTAGACCACACCCAGACGCGGGCTGGTGGTGTTGCTGTCCTGCGGCTCGGTCAGGCCATCCTTGTTGGTGGTTTCCACCTCGAACTGGTCGAAACGCACGCCGGCGAGCACCTGCCATTGATCGTTCAGGCGGACCTGGTCTTGCAGGTAGAGGCCACGGCTTTGGACCACGGTGTGGTTGTCGCTCGACAGCAACATCGGGCCCGTGTGCTGCCGGCTGCGGTCGGGGTTGCCAACGTCCAGGCTGGGCACACTATTAGGCGCAGCGGTGTACAGGGTCGGGTCACGCCGTTGGCTGCCGAACTCCAGGCCCACCAACAGCTTGTGCTCCAGCCCCACGGTCGTGAAGTCGCCCTCGGCTTCGAGGTTGTTGAACAGGTTGCGGGTGTTCAGGTCCTGCTGCCAGCGCTGGCGGGTGACGGTGTTGGTGCTGGCGTTGTAGCCCGTCGCGTAGGTGTTGTCGAACTCGCTGTCGAGCTTGAACAGGCCGAGGGTGTGGCGCAGTTGCCAGGTTTCGTTCAGCTGGTAGTTGAGCCGCGAGCGCAGCGACTGGGCGCGGTCATCGATGTAGTCGCGCTGGGTATCGCTGTAGGTGGTGCTGCGGCTGACGTCGGCCGGGCGGCCATTGACCCCGGGGATACCGCGGTCTGGTGTGCGGTTGTAGCGGCTGTATTCGTACTGCACCAGCCAGTTCAGGTCGGGCGAGAGCTGCCAGCTCATCGACGGGGCGAACAGCTGGCGGCTGCCATCGATGCCGTCGCGGAAGCTGTTGTTGTCCTGGTTGCCCAGGTTCAGGCGCAGGCTGATGGTATCGCTGGGGTCGGCGCTGAGGTCGGCGTACAGGCTGCGCAAATCTTCGCTGCCGCCTTGCGCCTCGATGCTCGAACGGCGGCCGTGCTCCGGCGCCTTGCTGACGCGGTTGACGATGCCACCCTGGCTGCCGCGGCCATACAACACCGCTGCCGGCCCTTTGAGCACCTCGACCCGCTCGATGTTGTTCAGGTCGCGAATGTACTGGCTGTCGTCGCGAATGCCGTCCAGGTAGAAGTCGTTGCTGGCCTCGAAGCCGCGGATGCGCACGCTGTCGAAGCGGGTGTCGGCGCCGCTGCTGACGTTGGGGATGCCCTCAAGTGCCTTGCCCAGGGTGTTGTTGCCGTAGTCCAGCACGTTGGCGGTCTTGACCGTGTCGATGGCCTGGGGCACGTAGCGCACGGGCGTCGAGGTGCGCGTCGCAGTACTGACTTCCTTGACCCGCGGGTTGTCCTCCTCGCGCTCGCCTTCGGCAGTCACTGACATTTCCGGCAGGGTGGTGGTGGCAGCGGTGGCCAGGCTGGCGCTGAACAGCAGCGACAGGCCAAGCGTCAGCGGGGAGAGGCGGCAGGGTACAAGCATGGAGACATCCGGACCGTGGCAGGTGAGAAAGGGTGCGAATGGTAATGCTTGCTATTTACTGTTGCTTGGGTATTTGTAAAGGGTTGTCTTTACATATGTATCACTTTGTAACTGCCGCTGTTGTATGCTCCGCGCCCATGAAAGCTGCCGGGTTGGTCAAAGCGACATTTCTGACAGAAGAAAAAATGCCCACTGATAGCGCCAACAGGCATTGAAATGCACCAGCGGGCTGGGTGATTTTGGTTATATCAACCTGCATTTCACGATTTTTTGACATTTGTAATCGCACACCGCTAGGATTCGGCCAACGCCTGCTGGCCATGACATGGCCATGCTGCTGTAAAAGGCCACCGTGCGATTGCCGGCAAGCCTTTCAGGCTGGATCCGCATAGCGTCGAACCTACGAAGGGGCGTTGGTTCCTGGCGTCATATTGCGAAGCGTTTTTGATTAAGAAATAAGGAAAACAACATGTTGAAAACCAGGATCAGCCTGGTCGCACTGGCAATGATCGCCGCGACCCAGGCCCAGGCCAATGAGCAGGCCGACAGCAAGGGCTTCATCGAAGACAGCCACGCCAACGTTCTGCTGCGCAACGCCTACATCAACCGTGACAAGAAGCACGGTACCGATGACCAGATCGAATGGGGCCAAGGCGTCATCGCCAACTTCTCCTCCGGTTTCACCCAGGGCACCGTCGGTGTCGGCGTCGACGCATTCGGCCTGTACGCCTTGCGTTTGGACGGCGGCAAAGGCCACAACGGTGGTGGCGGCGTCGACTTCTTCAAACCGCACGACACCAAGAACGCCGACGGCAACGCCAGCTCGCCACATAACCTGGCCCGTGGCGGCGCAGCCGTGAAATTCCGCATCTCCAACACCGTACTCAAGTACGGTGACCAGATGCCAGCACTGCCTGTGCTGCAGTACGACGACGCCCGTCTGCTGCCAGAAAGCTTCACCGGTACCCTGATTACTTCCAAAGAAATCCAGGGCCTGGAACTGAACGCCGGCCGCTTCACCCAAGAAGCGCGCAAAAGTGCCGAGCGTCGTGACGGTGGTGGCCTGAAGTCGATCAACGTCTTCGGTGGTAGCTACAAGTTCACCGACAACTTCACCGCTTCGCTGTACACCGCAGACAACGAAGACGTGATGCAGAAGCACTACCTGGGCATGAACTATGTCTTCCCGATCGCCAGCGACCAGTCCCTGACCCTGGACTTCAACGGCTACAAGTCGGACATCAACAACAAGTTCGTCAAAGCGGCCGAGCTCAATGGTGACTCCAACACCATCTGGAGCCTGGCGGCGACCTACGCCTACGGTGCGCACTCGTTCACCATCGCTCACCAGCGCAGCACCGGCAGCACCGGTTACAACTACGGCTTCTACCAGAACGCTGGCGGCGTGGGTGACGGTGGTTCGACCATCTACCTGGCCAACTCGTACTGGTCTGACTTCAACGCCGAAGACGAGCGCTCCTGGCAGCTGGGCTACGGCCTGGACTTCGGCGCCTACGGCGTACCGGGCCTGACCTACAAGCTGGCCTACGTAGTGGGTGACAACATCAACACCCGCAACGTCGCCAACCCGCAAGGTTTCGGTGAAGGTAAAGAGCGCGAGATCTTCAACCAGATCCGTTACGTGGTTCAAGACGGCCCGGCCAAAGACCTGTCGGTCAAGCTGCGCAGCTCGTTCGTACGCACCAACAATGCCGTACAGCAGAACGGCTACAACGACGACGGTAACGAAGTCCGCGTATTCGTCGAGTACCCGATCAGCATCTTCTGATCGCATGGCCTCGGGGCTGCTTTGCAGCCCTTTCGCAGCGCAAGGCTGCTCCTACAAATACATGGACATCGCGCTCGCTGCCCCTGTTGTAGGAGCAGCCTTGCGCTGCGAAGGGCCGCAAAGCGGCCCCAGCTCATCAAGCTGGGACGCTTTCCTCACGGCGCCTGCCAGTTGCCTTCGCTACCAGCACCCCCTCCCCAGTCTCCGGCGCAAAACTGTCGCTGCGCGCCATCCGCCACATCCGCGCATAAAACTCGCTTTCAATCGAGCCACTGAGCAATTCGCCAGGCTTGAGGAACGTATGCAGGTCTGAAAACAAGCCGATCTCGCTGGCGCTGACACGCCGTGCCAAATGCTTGGGCTTGAGCTCCGACGGGTGCTCCAGGCCCGCCGCCGCAAGCATCTCAGCCAATGTATGCAGGGTATTGCGGTGGAAGCTCGCCACCCGCTGAGCCTTGTCCGGCACCACCAACGCACGCTGGCGGAGCGGGTCCTGGGTGGCGACCCCGGTCGGGCATTTGTTGGTGTGGCAGCTCTGCGACTGAATGCAGCCAATGGCGAACATGAAGCCGCGCGCCGAGTTCACCCAGTCGGCACCAATGGCCAGCACACTGGCGATGTCGAAGGCGCTGACGATCTTGCCCGCCGCGCCAATGCGGATGCTCGAGCGCAAATTCAGGCCGACCAAGGTGTTGTGCACGAACATCAAGCCTTCGCGCATGGGCACGCCCATGTTGTCGCTGAACTCGCGTGGCGCCGCACCGGTGCCGCCTTCCTTGCCGTCGACGACGATAAAGTCGGGGGTGATTCCCGTCGCCAGCATGGCTTTGGCAATGCCCATGAATTCCCACGGGTGGCCCAGGCAGAACTTGAAACCCACCGGCTTACCCCCCGACAGTTCGCGCAGGTTGGCAACGAACCGCAGCAGTTCGACCGGCGTGCGGAACGCGCTATGGGCGGCCGGAGAAATACAGTCTTCGCCCTCACGCACGCCACGGGTGGCGGCGATTTCCGGGCTGACTTTGTGCCCTGGGAGGATGCCGCCGTGGCCGGGCTTGGCGCCTTGGCTGAGCTTTATCTCAATCATCTTCACTTGCGGCGAGCGGGCTTGCTCGGCGAAGCGTTGTGGGTCGAAACGGCCTTCTTCGGTGCGGCAGCCAAAGTAACCGCTGCCGATCTCCCAGATCAGGTCGCCGCCATGTTCGCGGTGGTAGGGGCTGATGCTGCCCTCACCGGTGTCATGGGCAAAGCGCCCCAGCCGTGCACCCTGGTTGAGCGCCGCGATGGCGTTGGCGCTGAGGGCGCCGAAACTCATGGCCGAGATGTTGAAGATCGATGCCGAGTAAGGTTGCCGGCACTGCGGCCCGCCAATGGCGATGCGGAACGAGGCGGGGTCGGGCGTGGCCACCGGCAGCATCGAATGGCTGATGAATTCGAAGCCGGGTTTGTAGGCATCGTTGAGCGTGCCGAAGGCTTTTTCGGCGCTCTCGTTCTTCGCCCGTGCATACACCAGGGAACGCTGGGACCGTGAAAACGGCAGCTTGTCGTCGTCACCTTCGATCAGGTATTGGCGGATTTCTGGGCGGATGGTTTCGATCAAGTAGCGGATGTTGCCCAGGATCGGGTAGTTGCGCCGCACCGCGTGGTGGCTCTGGCGCAGGTCATTGAGGCCGACCAGGCTGAGCAGGGCGGTGATCAGTGTGAATGGCCAGAGCCAGGCATGTTGGGGCAGTAATGGGAGGCTGGCACAGGTGAACGACAGGCAGATGAAAAGGCAGGCGTAGCGGCTGGGCAGTGAGTGTTTCATGGGTCCATCGCAGGCAGGATGACCCGCCTAGGATAGGCAATGGCGGGCTGCGGAAAACCTGGGCAATCGGTAAAACACTGTTACCTGATCCCGTGCCCAGCTCAGCGCTTTGTGGGAGCGGTGACAGGTTATCGAGGTAACAGCACGCTGGCCCGCAGCCCACCGTCGTCGCGGTTGCACAACAGCAACTCGCCGCCATGGCTGGCCGCGATCCGCTGGGCAATACTCAACCCCAAGCCATACCCGCCAGACGCCTGGTTACGCGACCCTTCACCCCGCACGAACGGGTCGGTAACCGTCGCCAGCAAGCCTGGCGCGATCCCCGGCCCTCGGTCATCGACATGGATATAAACCCCCGTGGTCGCGCGCTCCAGCGTGACCGAAACCTCCTTGGCATAGCGCAAGGCATTGACCAGCAAATTCTGCAGGCAACGCTGCAGCAGCAGCGCATCAACCCGCAAACTGCCGCCCTGGCCATGAACCGGCAGGGGCTCGCGGGCTGTGGACAAGTCGGCACACTGCCGCGCCACCAGCCGGTCCAGGTCCACCTGTTGCAGATTCTGCTGCTCCCCGGCCCGCAGGTAATCGAGCACTTGGCCAATCATGTCGTCCATCTGCGTGATGTTCTGCCGCAGGCGCTGGCGATGCTCGTCGTCCGGCAAGCGCTCCAGGCGCAGGCGCATGCGGGTCAGTGGGGTGCGCAAGTCGTGGGACACGGCAGCCAGGAAGTAGGCCTTGTCGTTGACCATCGCAATCAACCGCTGCTGCATCGCGTTGAAGGCCTGGGCGGCCTGGCGCACTTCTTCCGGCCCGTCCAGCGCCAAAGGCGGCTGTTCCAGGTTGCTGCCCAGGCCGCGCGCGGCATCCGCCAGGCGCCGCAACGGGCGCAAGCACAGGCGCACGGCCACCAGGCACACCAACAGCACAGCGACGATGCGCAGGGCATACACCCGCAGCAGGTAATCGCTGATCAACACCCAGGCGGACTCGCCGCTCCAGCCCTGCAGCTCCTGGCCATCGATGGTCAGCCAATGCCCATCGGCCAGCGGCACGGCAAACGCGATATGTGCCTGCGCCGTGCGCAAACCGAACAGGCTGCGCCAGACAATCGGCTGGCCCAGTTCATCGGTCAGGTGCACCTTCAGCAGGCGCACCTCCTGGGCGTGGCCAAGCTCGTACTTGAGGGCCTGTTGCAGCAGCAGCTCGATACGCTTGCGCCCTCTGCGTTCGTCGTGTTCCGCCGCGGGCAGGTTTTCGGCACAGCGCAACTGATAGTGGGCAGGTGCCTGCATCGGGCTGCCATGGCAATTGGCACTGGCAATCAGCGGCGCGCTGCGGGCGGCAATCAGCCGAACAGGGGCCTCAAGCACCTGGGCGAAACGCACATCGAACCAGATGCTGCTCGACATCAACTGGATCACCACGGTGCCGCTGACCATGATCAGCAGCAGTTGGCCAAACAGCGTGCGCGGCCACAGCCGGCGAAGCCAGCGCATGTCAGGCATCAGCCTCGCTGCGCGCAAGGCTCAGCAAGTAGCCTTCGTTGCGGATGGTAAGGATCTGCGCTGCGCCGCCCGGGGCGCGCCGCAATTGCTGGCGCAGGCGGCTGACGCACATGTCCACCGAGCGGTCGTCAGGCAGGTGGTCACGGCCGAACGCACTGCGGGTCAGCTGATCGCGGGACACCACGCGGTTGTTGGCCTCCAGCAGCTCGCGCAATACGCGGTGGTCGGAGCGGGGCAGGGTCAGCGTTTCGCCGTCAGGGCGGGTGAGTAGGCGTTTGACGTGGTCGAGGCGAAACCCAGCGAACTGCTGCGCTTCCACCGCGGGCTTTGCAACCGGCGTATCCAGGCGCTGCGGGCGGCGCAATACCGCTTTTATCCGGGCAATCAGCTCGCGTGGCTCGAAGGGTTTGGCCAGGTAATCGTCCGCGCCCACTTCCAGGCCAATGATGCGGTCCAGCGTGCTGCCTTTGGCCGACAACATGATCACCGCCAGCCCGGGCGTCGATTGCAACTGGCGGCACAGGCTCAAGCCATCCTCGCCGGGCAGCATCAAGTCCAGCACCACCAGCTCGACTTTATGCAGCGCCAGTTGCTGGCGCATCCCGTCGCCGTCAGCGGCCGCTAGCACGGTATAGCCGGCATCGGTCAGGTAATCGCAGAGAAGTTCGCGGATCTCGTCGTCATCGTCGACAACCAGCAGGGTCGTGCTCATTTCAAAAAACACCTGTTCGATGAGGCCCGATGGCGCTCGTTACGTTGGATTACAAGCCCGTACAAGCCGGGCCTGGAGCCCCAAGGGCGGATCCCTAGAATCGTAACAAAAAATCATCTGCGAATACGAAACCTTCCCAAATGAAACCTCGGAGCATCATGAACGACTTCTCTCCCATCAGCCGAGGCGGAAGTCGCCTCAACCCGCTGGCCTTCTTCATTGCCGTGGCCATCAGCGGTGGAGCGATGGCGGCTGACAGCCAGCCCCTGGAGCTGGATGCCACGCAGATCGAAGACAGCGCGCTGGTGCCTGCCGATGAAACCGGCCAGCTAGGGTACACGGTCGAGAGCAGCCGCAGTTCAACCGGCCTCAAGCTGACGCCGCGTCAAACACCGCAGTCGGTGACCACCATTACCCGCCAGCAGATGGACGACCGCGCCATCCACACCATCGAGCAGGCGCTGGAAACCACGCCAGGCGTGACCGCAAGCAAGGCCGAGGTAGGCGGCCGCACCGACTACCGCGCCCGCGGTTATTCCATCACCAACTGGAAGGTCGATGGCCTGCAGTTCCAGGGTGGCTCCGATTTCAGCGGCGGGGGTAATGCGCTGAACATGGACCTGTACGAGCGCATCGATATCGTCCGTGGCGCCAACGGCCTGCTCGGCGGCACCGGCGACCCGTCGGCCACCGTCAACCTGATCCGCAAGGCCCCGACCAAAACCTTCGGCGGCAGCGCCTACGCCACCTACGGCAGCTGGGACAAACGCCGCCTGGGCGCCGACCTTAACCTGCCGCTGTCCGAAGACGGCCGCCTGCGTTCGCGCTTCGTGATGACCCAGCAGGACGCCAACTCGTTCCGCGACAACCAGTCCGAACGTTCCCGCGCCGCGCTGGCCAACTTCGAATTCGACCTCGACGACGCCACCACCCTGGGCGCCGGCTACCAGTACGAATACAACAAAGTCGTCGGCGGCGGCTGGGGCGCGAACATCCCGATCTGGTACGGCGACGGCAGCAAGACCGACCTGCCGCGCAGCACCAACGTAGTGCCGAGCTGGAGCTTTGGCGAGTACACCACCCGCACCGCCTTCGGCTCCCTCGAACACCGCTTCGACAACGACTGGTCGCTGAACCTCAAGGCCGCGCAAAGCACCGCCGAGGCCCTCAACCACCGCGGCCTGGCCAAGGTCAACTCGGCCGGGCGCGGCAGTTTTGGCGGCTACTGGGACCAGGACGGCAGCGGCGCCGTGCTCAACGGCCTGCACAGCTCCAGCGACACCACCCAGCAGTCTGCGCAAATCGACCTGTCCGGCCCGTTCCAGCTGTTTGGCCGCACCCATCAAGCGATGGTCGGCTACAACGACAGCCGCACCGTGGCCTGGTCGCCGGAATACACCTGCAACATGGTCAGCGACAGCCAAGTCAGCGCCGCAGCGCTGGGTTGCCAGTTCCGCGCCAACAACGGCTTCCCGCTGACCGACTGGCGCAATGGCGTGGATGACGATTACGACATGCTCGCCTCGCGCACCGGCCGCCACAGCAAAACCACCACCCGCCTGCAAGGCATGTACGCAGCGACCCGCCTGAGCATCACCGACCCACTGTCGGTGATCGTCGGCGTGCGTACCAGCAACTACTCGGCCATTACCCGCAGCAACGCCGGCGTGCGCACCAGCCAGGAAGAAAACGGCATCGTCACCCCCTACCTGGGGGCTATTTACGACCTCAACGACACCTACTCGCTGTACGCCAGCTACACCGACATCTTCACCCCACAAACCGCCGAGACCAGCAGCGGCAGCAAAGTCGAACCCATTCGCGGCCAAAGCTACGAAACCGGCATCAAAGGCGAGTGGTTCGATGGCCGCCTGAATGCCTCGGCCGCGTACTTCCGCACCAAGCAGGAAAACAAAGCCGTGCTGGACGGCGACCTGACCACTCCCACTGGTAACGACGCCTACAAGGCCGGTTCCGGCCAGGAAACCGACGGCATCGACCTGGAAATCGCCGGCGCACTGACCCCCAGCTGGAACGTCTACGCCGGCTACACCTACCTGCACTTCCGCCGCATCGACAGCGACGGCCGCAGCGACCCATCACACCTGTTCAAGGCCTCCACCACCTATCGCCTGTCCGGCCCACTGGACCGCCTGACGCTTGGCGCAGGGGTTACCGCGCAGAGCAACATCCGCGCGGTATCCAGCCCCGCAGGCCAGCCCACTAATGGCGTAAGCGCAGGCTCGACCGACGTCAACTGGTCGGGGTATGCGATTTGGAATGCCATGGCCAAGTACCAGCTGACTGACGAGACCAGCGTTAGCCTCAATGCCAATAACCTGTTCGACAAGCATTACTACACCCGCTACGGCTTCTATGCCGGGGCAATCTATGGCGACCCCCGCAATCTGTCGCTGACGCTCAGCACGTCATTCTGACGCCCCCCTGTAGGAGCAGCCTTGTGCTGCGAATGGGCCGCAAAGCGGCCCCTTTCCCACCCACAATCAACTGCATTGCACCCCCGATACATCATCAATCGGCTTATCCAACCGGTCCTCAAACCTGTCCCAGTCCTCGCCGAACAACTCCACTGGATGCATGGTCCGATCTGACCCATTGCCACAGGCCAGTGCCTTGGCTGGGCAATAGAGGTCGCAGCCCCAGCAGATGCGCTCGGGGTGGCTGGGGTGGGTGGGGAATTTTTTGGGCAAGGTGTTCAGTCCTCGGAAAGTGGGGGCTGATTTCACGCTATGCGGTTTGGTGGTTTGGGTTTTGATTGAGATCAAGGTGGGGTGGGGTCTTGCGGTGGGGCTTTCACATTACCGTTTCAGTGATGGCACAAGCAAAAAAGGCCCACCTTTCGGTGAGCCTTTTTTGATACTGCGTACGGTGCGGCACCAGGAGTCGAAAAAGCTCGTAAATAACTGAAAATAAATATTTTTCTGTGATGTTATTTTTTTGATTCTATCTCTAAAGCTATCCGTTGCGATTATTTCCGTTTTTTAACTGGTGAGTGATACTCCGGGTTGGGCCTAACAAAGGGCGGTTGAGTATCTAGTAGTAGATGTTTTTGCACTCGGCGTATAAGTGTTCCCTGCAGTATTAAGTTTGCGCTATAAGAGCGCTTAAACACCATGAGTGTTTTTTGTTGCATTTCGGATGGCGTGAAAATTATACTGAGCCATCATTCTGATATTGCAGAGGGAATTGAAGGTGCTTCCGAAAGTCTTTGTATACCCTGAGGGACAGCGGATATGGTTGGTTAGGGCTTCCGGCGGAAAGCATTTTCAGAATTTCCTGAAGCACGGCGTTGTTGCAATCGCTCATATCGACAAGCTAATCAAAAAACACGCGCTTGACGAAATTCCTTCTAGAGAGATTTTGCGTAGGTATCTGGAAGCTGAATCTGATAGCTTCTTTGATTCACCTTTAGCAGTACTGAAAAAACTCGATGACACCAGCACTGAGCTAGAGCAAGATGTTGAGTTGGCCGAGGAAGAGTATTTCGAAAGCAAAATGTCTCTAGCCAACCGCGAAGCGCAGGTGAATAAATTTGCGCAACAAATGTGCGTGGGTGATCTGGTCGTTACTTTATGTAAGACCCATATAGCTATCGGACAATTCACGTCAGAGTCTTACATTGATGAGACTGTGTTGGTTAATAAAATATACCGAGGCTCAAAAGAGCCGAAGGTTGAGTATTTAGAGTCTAAGCTACGCAGGAATGTTGCTTGGGGTAAGCCAATTGCACGGGAGCTTCTTAGTGCCGGATTAAAGAAGCCTCTCTTAGCTAGGAATACGGTTTCCAGCTTGGACGAGTATTGGGATAAAATATATTGCTTGATTTATCCTATTTTTGTTCGTTCAAATGTGGTTTATTTCTCTAATCGCGTTGCAAAAATTGGCCCCATTGGCACTCGAAGTATGTGCAAGTTGCTTGATTTCGTAGTTTGCACGCAATTGACGACAGATGCTCTGCTGAAACCAACTATGCCGGGTTTTGACTTGGCGAGATTGCTAGAGGACAGCTTGCATGGGACCGACTTCCAAGAAAGATTGACCTCGCAGGCTGAAGTTATGTCGCCTGGTTACTTTCATCACGCAGTTCAGGTGTTGAATGGAGTGAAACCAGAGGTCTATGCTCGGGTCTTAGCTTCTTTACTAGCCTTCGGCTTGACTGGGTGTCAAGGTGGGTCTGATGCGCTGACTAGTCTCTCTGAAGAGATAGTATCAACTCTTAAACAAGATGATATGTCCCAGGAGCGAACTGCAAAGCCTGCTGATAGGGATAAAACAGATAAAATGCTTGAGGAGTATAAGCAGATTATGGGCAAGAAAGGGGTTACAAGTTTGACCTCTAGCCTTGATCTAAAATTAGCTAACGCCGATAGCGCATTGCCGTCTATTTCCTTCTCGCCACAAATAGATATTGAAAGTGGTTCAGAAAAAACCATGGGGCCCAAACAACATTCCAGCGGAACGGGCGAGCAGTTCCGCCTTGACTTGGAATAGGGGGTGGCAGTGAGAAACGGAATTTTAGAATTCGTAGGTGGTGCATTCTTACTGACGGCTATTACATATGCTTCAGGAAGAGGCTATTTTAATGGTTACTTTCGAAGCGTGAGAGTAGACCCCGCGTTCGTTGATGTTGCTGTGGATCAAATTTTCTTTGAGGGTGGTAGAGAAATAATCAAGGTTGTAAGCCCTGTTGCGTATCCGCTTTTATTTTTTGTTGTCGCTAGTGTGCTGTCGGCGTTATTGGGTACGTTGTATTTGAAGAAGATTGCATCTGCAAGGGCTGAAAATTTATTGCTCGCCTGTTCGCAGTTGAAAGGGATTTTTTTGCTGATTGGGATAGTGTGGTTTTCTAACTATCTTTTCAATTCGGCAATGAAAAGTGGTGGCGAGGTTGCTGTCACTAATGGGTGCAATTTTGTGGTCGTTCATGTAAACGACAAGGACAGCCAGACGGGATGTCTCATTTATAAAAGCGTGGATAATATTTGGGTGCGCTACGAGACCGAAGAGTCTGAGTACGTTTCTGTTTTCCCGAGGGATAATTTTTATAGAGCAGACATGAAGATGCGGAATTAACTACTGCCGTTTGTAGTTGCAGGGGGGCGGCTTTCGGTGTTGTTTAGATTTTTGATCAAAAACAAAAATGGACTGATTTATGTTTCGGAAGATAAATCAGCCCCCATTTTCTGGATCCCGATAAAGCTTATAGTTTGATATGATGCGTCGAGGTCTAGCGACTTAAAGTGCATTAAGTCGCCTAAGGTTTGTTCTGGCGTGGCTATATGGTCTTTTTTATGACAGAACTGCTTCCGTCGCTTAATTTTATTGTTTCAAAGTCTTGGAAAAGCGAAGGTGCGTCTTGCTTGACAATTTTTAGGATTTGAGTTGACACATCCCGCATCTCCCAGTCACCCTCGATTGCCCCTCTCGTAATTAGGAAGTTCCTCAGTGCTCTGGCGTTTGCCGTAAATACTAATTTTGTTTCAATGGCGTTTGGGAGAATTGATCTTGCAGTTGTTCTGAGTTCTCGTAACTTTTCTTTGTTGGAAAAGCTGTTGCTTATGGATAATTTCTTTGCGCTCGCGATGAGTTCTCTATATAGCTCGACTGATGAATGCATTGCATCAAGCCATTTTTTATATAAAGGAGAATCTTTTTTTAGTGATGGAGGCGCAACAAAGTCCGCGTCAGACTCGTCGTAATACTGCTGTGAAAGCTGACTATACGAAAAGCCAGCGCGATGTCGCACAAGTTGATGGGTAAAACCCCGTGATACACCTGATACGATGAAAGTCCAACTTGCATGCTCGAGCACACTGCCATGCCCGCTATCAATGAGGTTGAGTATGTATTCCTGATTGCTTCTCGGCGATTGACGTTGACCAAAAGACATATAGCAAATTCGCCCTGAGAATTCGACTAAGTCATCGCTGCTTTTAGAGTCAGTCGTTCTTTGCCACACCATTTTTTCAGAATCTAAGAATTCTTGAATCGCGTCAAAGTCAATAGAGCTTTTTGCAACGCATCTCACAATAGGACTTGAGACTTTCATTCTGTCTCCTTATGGTCAGGTGCAGGTGCAGGTGCAGGTGCAGGTGCAGGTGCAGGTGCAGGTGCAGGTGCAGGTGCAGGTGCAGGTGCAGGTGCAGGTGCAGGTGCAGGTGCATCAATTACGGACGGCTTTTTTTCTAGCTGGCTTTGCAGAGTTTTTATCTGTTCTTCCAACTTTTTGATGGCTTCGCCATTTTTTGATTCGCTGTGTCTATTTTCTAGAAGGCCTGCTGCAAATGGAAGTAAACTCGGTACAGCGATCGCTAGAATTGCGAAAGCTAACGACAAGAGTCCCAGCGCAGCGATGAAATGTCTCCATATTACTCGCTTGATATCGTCGTACGACCTTTCTGAAATGTTTGCGAAATCTTTTGAAAGTTTAGATAGCTGCGTTAGGTTTGCACCGGTGCCTGGCCCTTTTTGATAGCCAGAGGAAGGAGCATTTAGCCTGAACAGGAGCAGAGTTGCTACGACAGAGCTTGACTCCATTGGAATTGCGTCTTTACCCATGTTAATGAGACAAACCGTGAGTTTTCCGCTATAACCTGGATCGATATGACCTGGGTTGGTCATGATGATGCCATTCTTAGTCAAAGAGTTTGGAGGGAGGAGAATGCCTCCGATGTCTTTGCTTAACTGTATGTTTTCAGATAGTTCGATAATTATCGCTTCCCCTGCTCCTATACTGCACTGGTGTATCGCTAGGTCGGAGAAGTTCTGGACTTTGTTTATTTCTTTTATTTTGTCCGGGATATATATTTTTCCGGAAGTCAGATCGATAGAAGCGGATTGGATCTGCCGGTGATCGAAAAGACGGCCGAAATCTATTTCTCCGGAGAGTACGGCTGTTCGGATCTCAGCGTCAGTTAATAGCAAACCAGGTCTCCAAAGAAATAGCTCAAGGTACTCTTATAGTAAGTGAATGTTGAATTTTTCAAAAGGCTCACAGCGCCCGCCCCGTACGTCATCCAGGCCGGTCTGTTTTGCCGAAGTCCCAAACCTATTCCCCACGTCATTCCGCCAAGAATGCTGAGTGTTATCAGGGATCAAGGCCCCTGCGACCTGTCGGGAATGTCCTCTACGGGGGGCTGGCGGCTCCTTACGTCCGGGAGCAAGGGCATCTCATGATCTGGCCTCCTGAGCACCGTTGCCGGTGGGCGGGGGGAGGCTGCATTGGCTGACGAGACCAGTGCCGCGAAATCCTGAGTCACGTGCAAGCAGCAATGCGATGACCGGGGCATGCCTGACTGTCAGTCAGGTGCAGTCCATTCCCTGGTCTGCGGCACCATCATCTACATGGCTGTTGCTTGTGACCTCGGTGTTTGTCACGCCGGTAGTGGGGATTGCAGCAAAGCGTTGTGCGATCAGGGTTGCAGCATTGGTAGGAGTGCCCGTTTCTATTCAGGAGAAAGAGCTCGGAACAGTTGGCGCAGATTCGGTAAAGCGGATAGTTTGCTGGAGGACGGCGCGTTTGGTGATTACCGCGATTATGCGCAGAGTAGGAATTTCAGCCATTACTTTCGGCGTGATGTTGGGAGCCGCTGGACATTAGTCATGGAGGGCTATCGCGCAGAGCATATTTCTCCGGTAGCGAGTCCCATTGGCGAGACCTCTAATGGCGTGGGCGAGGGGTTACCGACGTCAGCTGGTCTGGGTAGCCGTTCTGGAATGCCAGCAATCTGTTTGATAGGCATTACTACGCTGGGTACGAGTTCTATGCGCGGGCGACCTTTTGGGCGCTGGGGAATCTCTGGTTGGCGGTTAGAACGGCGTTTTGGCGGAGGCACTTGGGGCTGCTTTGCAGCCCATCGCAGGCAAGCCAGCTCCTACACGGGGCGTGCAGTTTTCAAGGGGATGGGTGGCCTTTGGATATGGGGTAGCTCAAATTACTGAGGCTGGTGCGTATCCAGATCGCTGCAAGGTGGCAATCCCGTGGCGGGCCAATCGGGCTGCCCTGAGGGGCTATGGGGCGTCGCAGCGGACACACAAACAAAAAAGGCCCACCTTTCGGTGAGCCTTTTTTGATACTGCGTATGGTGCCGGCACCAGGAATCGAACCCGGGACCTACTGATTACAAGTCAGTTGCTCTACCATCTGAGCTATACCGGCAATGGGGCGTCATTATAACGATCGTTTGGCGCCTGTAAACCACTTCCTTGCGATTGTTTGCAAATGAGCTAAGTCACCGGCTTAAAAGGAGATTTTTCCTACCAGCCGCGGTGGATCGTGTTGACGTTTGGCTCGGTTTTGCCGGGGTTGAAAAACAGCTTGTCGTTGTCGCAGCCGCGCTTGCGGCAAGGGGTGTCGGCGCGCAGGGGGAGGCCTCGGTCGCCGCCCAGCTGCATGGCGGGGGTGTCCCAGCCCAGGTTGCTGGAAGGCTGGCTTGGGGTGCCGCCGGCACACGCGGTCAGGGCCATGGCGAGGGTCAACAGGGCAAGGGGCTTGGCTTGGGTCACGATAAGGGTCCGTTGTTCCATTGTCGGCTCTGGCGCAACGCCAGAAGGTCGCAGGGCTGGCGGTCAGCGTGCGACGTGTCTTTTTAATGATTTGGGGGGCGGATGATACACCCTGGAAGGGGAGGCGGTGCGTGACCTGTAAGGCATTTCTGAACCTGAAACCAAATGCTTCGGGGTTGGCCTGCTTCGGACCTATCCTACGCGCGCTGCCGAAGTATCGCTGTTGTCGGGGAAGTGCCTCACGGATACCGTTTTCGGGTCGTTTCGGCGACCGGGTGTGAGAACCCGATTATGAATGAGTGCTACCTCGTAATGGTGGCTGTACGCGGGCAGGCTTCGGTCTGGCCGGGCTTCCTTATTCACTCGGTTTCTCACCCCGCGTACGGCTGCCACCTAAATCCGTGAGAAAGATTCAGTGGCAGTACCTTAATTGAATAAGGACTTACGCCATGATCAAGATCGTCCCCGATCCACCCCAGCCCCACATTGAGATCACCACCGCAGGCCTGGAAACTTTCCTCGAAGTCGGCAACCCACCGGTTAACCTGCTGCGCGTACAACCCGGCATCCCCATCGACGACGCCTACGAGCAGGTGTCGATCCTGCTCGGCTATATCAAGCACCTGCTCAGGGAGGGCGATATGGAAGACGACCACAAGCTGTTGGGCGCAGCCGATTACCTGGCGGCGTTGGCCAAGGCGTTGATGAACGATATCGAGCTGGCCAAGAACAAAAACCGTTGACGCATCGGTCCGCTTTGTGGCCCCTGCAGAAAGCACAACAAAAGTTTATGCACAAGTAGCATTGCCAACTTGCGCGAAAGGCATGCCGAACCCATACGCCGCTGGTCTTTGCGCAAATGCCTGTTTTTGCGGGCCTTGAACTGCCTGCAGGAATAAGCCAAACGCTTGAAATAGCGCTTGGATCCAACCATTCATCAAAAGCTTGTGCACAGACTTATCCACAGGTTGTGCTGCGGCTAACGGTCGCGTTCCGCGAGGATGAGCAGGTTGCGTGGCGTGAGTGGATAGTCGCAGAACAAGCCAAGGCGCACGGCATAGCCTTGTTCTTCCATGAACAGGGCGCGGTCGAGTACCAGCCACAGTTCCAGCGGGCGGCGGAACAGGTTGCGCACCCGCTCGAGGTTGCGGACTTCGGCCAGGCGCTGCCAGCCGGCGGCCTCAAGGGCAGCCCAGTCTGGGGTGCCGCTCAGCGGGAGTTGCTTGAGTGCGGCCAGGTCGCGGCAATACGCCTCGAAGGGCTTGTCCAGCCAGGCCACCGGCAGCGAGGGGGTGGGCAGGTAATCATCACACTGGCGCTGTTGGCGTTGCAGCAGGTCGAAGCCCAGGCGACGGGCCATCGAGGTGTCGCGCTGGCGGCGCACGCGGGCGCCGGCGGTGACGGTTTCACTCAATGGCAGGCCGAGGTCGTCCAGCGAAAGCTGTAGGCTGGAGGCGTGGGCGGCTGTGGATAACGGCTGGTAGTGCTGTGCTTCGATGCGGTTGTAGCAGCAAGGGGCAACCGCGACTTGGCGGCAGCCTTGCTGGCTTGCAAGGCGCAGCAGGCGTACGTGCAGGTCGCCGCAGGCGTGCAGGGCGACCACGGTTTTGTCGCTGTCGAGGTGGCGGGCGCTGTCGGCGGCCATCACGTCTTGATGCACATGGCGCGCGGGCAGGTGGTGGTGGTCACTCAGGGCTTGGCCGGCGGCGACGAGCTCGGCGTCGTATTCCAGGCAGCTCAGTTGCTGGCCGGGTTGCAGCAGGCGGCGGCCAAGGTGGCCTTTGCCGGAGCACCAGTCCAGCCAGTGCTGGGGTTGCTCGTTGAAGGCCAGGCGGCGGGTGAAGGCTTCGATCTGCTGCCACTTGCGGCCGGGTACGCCGACGTCGAGGCGGTGGGCGGCGGGCGGTAGGCCGGCGTCGGGGAGTGTATCCAGGGCGCTGAGGTGGTGGGCTTGCCGGGCCAGTTGTGGGAAGGGCGCGGGCAGGGTGGTTGGGTCGGGCTCGGCGTCGGCATCGGCCAGGGGAGATTGGCGCAGGTGGGCGGCGAGCGCTGGGTGTTGGGCTTCCCATTCCAGGCGCAGGGCGGTGAATGGCCTGGGTTTCCACAGGTGCTGGTGCTCGGTCAGGAACTGGTCTAGGGCCTGGAAGCGGTCGCTTAGCGGGTGGCTGTGGAGGATGGGGAGTGGGGTCATGGTTGTGGTCGGCAGGGTTGGGGCTGCTTTGCAGCCCTTCGCGGGCAAGCCCGCTCCTACAGGGGGGCGCAAGGTTTGCGCCCGGTGGCATTCCTGTGGGAGCGGGCTTGCCCGCGAAGAGGCCAGTAAGGTTTAGCGCCCTTGGCAGGCGTCTACCCGCAACCAGCGCTCCAGCAGTTTGAAGCCTTGCACCAGCACAAACGAGATCAGCAGGTAGAACAACCCGGCAGCAAAGAAGATCTCCACCGGCAGGTAGGTGCGGGCGATGATGGTACGCGCCATGCCGGTCAGTTCCAGCAGGGTGACGGTACTGGCCAGGGCGCTGGCCTTGAGCATCAGGATCACTTCGTTGCTGTAGGCCGGCAGGCCGATCCGGGCGGCGCGCGGCAGCATGATGTAGAACAGGGTCTTGCCCCGCGACATGCCCAACGCCCGTGCCGCTTCGATCTCACCTTTGGGGATCGACTGCAACGCGCCGCGCAGGATCTCGGCGATGTAGGCGGCGGTGTGCAGGGTCATGGTCAGCACGGTGCACCAGAACGGATCGCGCAGGTAAGGCCACAACGAACTGTTGCGCACGGCGTCGAACTGGGCCAGGCCGTAATAGACCAGGAACAGCTGCACCAGCAGCGGGGTACCGCGGAAGAAGAAGATGTAGCTGAACGGCAGGGCGCGCACGTACCAGTGGCGCGACGAGCGGGCGATGCCCAGCGGGATGGCCAGGATCAGCCCGGCAACCACGGCGATGGCCACCAGCTCCAGGGTCAGGGTCGCGCCCTGCGCCAGGCGTGGCAGCCATTTGATGATGACTTCCCAATTCATGATTCAGCCCTCGCAAAGCCGCGAGCGGCGCGTTTTTCCATGAAGTGCATGCCGGTCATGGCGATGACGGTCAAGCCCAGGTAGATGCAGGCCGCGACCATGTAGAAGGTGAACGGCTCTTTGGTCATGGTCACGCCGATCTGCGCGTGGCGCATGATTTCTTCCAGGCCGATGACCGACACCAGCGCGGTGTCTTTCATCAGGATCATGAACAGGTTGCCCAGGCCAGGCAGGGCGATGCGCCACATCTGCGGCAGGATGATCCGCGACAGAATGCGCGCCTTGGACAGGCCCAGTGCCAGGCCGGCTTCGCGGTGGCCCTTGGGGATTGCCAGGATGGCGCCACGGAACACTTCGGTGGCGTAGGCGCCGAAGCACAGGCCGAGGGCGATGACGCCGGCGGCGAAGGCACTGAGCTCAAGGCCGGGCATGTTGAGCGCCTCGCCGAGGCTGTTCATCATGCCGACGGTGCCGAAATAGATAAGCAGGACCCAAAGCAGTTCGGGCACGCCGCGAACCAAGGTCGAGTAGAAGCCGCCAAGCCATTGCAGTGGCTTGACCGGGGACGTTTTGGCGAGGGCACCGAGCAGGCCCAGGATCAGCCCCAGCAGCAAGGCGCAGAGCGCCAGTTTTACGGTCATCAAGGTGCCAGCCGCCAGGGCCGGACCGAATCCGTGCAGGTCGATATTCATGGGTAGGGTCGTTCTAGGGACCAGCACGCCCAAGGGCGTGCCGGTCGGGGCGAATCAATAGATGCTGAACGGGAAGTACTTGTCGTTGATCTTTTTGTAGGTGCCGTCGGCGACAATTTCCTTGAGTGCGGCATTGAGCTTGTTGCGCAGCTCATCGTCGCCTTTGCGTACGGCAATGCCGACCTTGTCGCTGTCGTTCACCGGTTCGCCTTTGAACTCGAAGTTTTTGCCGGCAGCGGACTTCAGCCAGTCGTAGTTGGCGTACTTGTCAGCGAGGATGGCGTCGAGGCGGCCGGAGGTCAGGTCCAGGTAGGCGTTTTCCTGGCCATCGTACAGGTTGACCTTGAACTCGTTGTCCATGCCGCCGTTGTCGTCCAGCCAGGTCGCTGCCTGGGTGGCGCGCTGGGTACCGATGGTCTTGCCTTTGAGCGAGGCGCGGTCGGTTTTGAAGTCGACGTTTTTCGGGGCGATGAACTGCTGCTTGTTCGAGTAGTACGGGTCGGTGAAGTCGACGGCCTGCTTGCGCTCATCGGTGATCGACAGCGACGAGATCAGGAAGTCGAACTTCTTGGCGTTCAACGCCGGGATGATACCGTCCCAGTCAGAGGTAACCACTTCGCATTCGACTTTCATCTTGGCGCACAGTGCGTCGCCGATGTCTTTGTCAAAGCCGACCACTTGGCCGCTGGCATCCTTGTTGTTGAACGGCGGGTAGGCCGCCTCGATGCCCATTTTGAGTTTTTCGGCTGCCATGGCATTTGCCGAGAACACCAGGGTGGCGGCAGCGGCCAGGAGGAATTTCTTATAGGTCTGCATTCGTGTTGCTCCGTTAGCGGTGGCTGGACATGAATTGCTTGCAACGCGCCGAGGTCGGGTTCTCGAAGACCTGCTGCGGCGATCCTTGCTCTTCAACCAGGCCCTGGTGCAGGAAGACGACTTCACTGGACACATGGCGGGCAAAGTTCATCTCGTGCGTGACCAGCAGCATGGTACGGCCTTCTTCGGCCAATGCGCGGATAACGTTTAGCACTTCCTGGACCATTTCCGGATCGAGCGCCGAAGTTGGCTCGTCGAACAGGATGACCTTGGGCTTCATGGCCAGGGTACGGGCAATGGCGGCACGTTGTTGCTGGCCACCGGAAAGTTGCGCGGGGTAGCTGTGGCGCTTGTCGAAGATGCCGACCTTGTTCAGCAAGGCTTCTGCGGCTTCGATGGCTTCGGCCTTGCTTTGGCCGAGGACGCGGCGCGGTGCCTCGATGATGTTGTCGAGGATCGACATGTGCGGCCACAGGTTGAAGTTCTGGAAGACAAAGCCGATCTCGCTGCGCAGGCGGTTGATCTGGCGGTTGTCGGCAGCGATCAGGTCGCCGTTTTTGGCGGCCTTGAGCTTGAGTGATTCGCCGGCCACCAGGATTTCGCCCTGGTGCGGGTTTTCGAGCAGGTTGATGCAGCGCAGCAAGGTGGACTTGCCGGAACCGGACGACCCCAGGATGGAGATCACGTCACCGTCGCGTGCGGTCAGCGAAATGCCCTTGAGAATTTCCTGCTCGCCGTAGCGTTTGTGCAGATTGCGGATTTCCAGCGCGGGCGTGGCCTGAGCCATGTGCGGTCCTCATGTGTTCGGGTGCGTTCCCAGCTGTTGGCGGCCTTCCTGGCGTGCGCCAAGCTAGCATAGCGGCATTATGGCGGCCAACAGGGTCGCTAGGGGCTCGGGTCGCTGTCGGGGCAGATTGTCGCATCGCTGCAGTGCAACGTCGCGAGGATGACCGCGAAGGTCTAGCCCAACACCAGAGCCTTGATGAAAAAAGGCGCGATGGTGCCAGCTTTGGCCCGCGCTTGGAAGCGGTTTTGGACCATTCGCGGGTAATCCCCCTCTAGGCCATTGCTGACGCTTGCCAGGCAGGGTTGTACCTGCCGGTTGTACTTTTCTGCATTGCAGCGGTGCATAGGTGTTACCTGGGAGCACCTTTGGTGCATTTGTAAGTGGGTATTTCAGTAATCCGGACCTTGCACGGCGATTTGGCGGCCTTTCGGTCAAGGCATGGCCGAAAGCCCTGCAAGCCGCGCCCTTTACGGTTGCCAGATTTTTCTGACGAATGCATTCAGCAGATGGCTCACTTATTGCCAGTAGGAAACCGCCGATTGCAGCGACGCCTAACTAACCCCAGGCGCGCTTCGTTCCCGTAGTCGGAGTGGTCCACTCCTTACAAAGGTAGTTTTATGAGCGGTAACAATTCCAATGACCTCGCTCAGGGGCTCAAATCGCGGCATGTCACCATGCTGTCCATCGCTGGCGTGATTGGCGCCGGTCTGTTCGTTGGCTCCGGCCACGCCATCGCCGCTGCTGGCCCGGCCGTACTGCTGGCCTACGCCGCCGCCGGTACCTTGGTCGTACTGGTCATGCGCATGCTTGGCGAAATGGCCATTGCTTCACCGGACACCGGTTCTTTCTCTACCTATGCCGATCGCGCCATTGGGCGCTGGGCCGGCTTCACCATTGGCTGGCTGTACTGGTGGTTCTGGGTGCTGGTGATTCCGCTGGAGGCCAACGCGGCCGCGGCCATTTTGCATGCCTGGTTCCCTGCTGTTGATCTGTGGGCCTTCTCCTTGATCATCACGCTGGTGCTGACCCTGACCAACCTGTGCAGTGTGAAGAACTACGGCGAATTCGAGTTCTGGTTCGCCTTGCTCAAGGTCCTGGCGATCATTGGCTTCATCGTCGTGGGTTGCGTGGCCATGTTCGGCTTGGCGCCTGGCAGCCAAGTAAGCGGTGTCAGCCACCTGTTCGACACCCAAGGCTTCATGCCCAATGGCCTGGGCGCGGTGCTGGCAGCCATGCTGACCACTATGTTCTCGTTCATGGGTACCGAAATCGTCACCATCGCCGCTGCCGAGTCCAAAGACCCGGGCAAGCAGATCAGCCGCGCGACCAATTCGGTGATCTGGCGTATCTGCTTGTTCTACCTGGTGTCGATCTTCCTGGTCGTGGCGCTGGTGCCGTGGAACGATCCGGCCCTGGCTGAACTGGGCTCTTACCAGACTGTGCTGAGCCGCATCGGTGTGCCGAATGCCAAGCTGATCGTCGACATCGTTGTGCTGGTAGCCGTCACCAGCTGCCTGAACTCGGCGCTGTACACCTCCTCGCGCATGCTGTTCTCCCTGGGCAAGCGTGGCGATGCCCCGGCCATGTCGCAACGCACCACCAAGGCAGGTACGCCGCATGTGGCGGTGTTGATGTCGACTGCGGCAGCGTTCCTGTGCGTGTTCGCCAACTATGTGGCGCCGGCCCAGGTGTTCGAGTTCTTGCTGGCCAGCTCCGGCGCCATTGCGCTGCTGGTGTACCTGGTGATCGCGGTATCGCAACTGCGCATGCGCAGCCAGCGTGAAGCGCGTGGCGAGAAGATCGACTTCAAGATGTGGCTGTTCCCGGGCCTGACCTGGGCGACCATCGCCTTCATCGTTGCTGTGCTGGTGGTGATGGGGCTGCGTGAAGATCACCGCGCCGAGATCATCGCCACTGCCTTGCTGAGCATTGGTGTGGTGGCGGCCGGGCTGCTGGTGCATCGCAAGCGCGAAGCGGCTGGGCGGGTGGCGCTGGATAACTGATCTGCGCTGCTTTGAATGACAAGGCCGCGCCCTGTGTAGGGCGCGGCCTTTTTGCATGTTACGGCCCGCTAGCGAATTCTGCGTCCCGCTGTAGGAGCAGCCTTGTGCTGCGAAGAGGCCCGTGAAAGCAGCCAATAGTTGCGGTGCATTCACCGGCCTCTTCGCAGCACAAGGCTGCTCCTACCCTAGGGCCGGTGCTGGCTTCTTTAGCCGAACTGCTTCTGCTGCTGTTGTTGCTTGGCCACAACTTCCGAGGCAGCGATATAAGCCTCTTGGAACTCGTCGCTTTCCAGCCAGGCCATGGTGGTGTCTTCGTCTGCGCCATCCAGCCAGGTGCGGTAGGCATTGAACACCAGCACGATGTAGTCGGTGGCGTGCTCTTCCTTGTGCCCCTTGAGCACCAGGGCCAGCAGCGGGTCGACCAGGAACACCGAGATCATCGCGACCAGGCTGGTTTCCTGTGCCGCCTTCATCTTGTCGAACAGCTCCTTGTAGCTGTCCGACTCCATGGCCTTGTTGAACACCTGCTCGATGCTGGCGCTGTCGCCGGCGCTGGCCTTGACCGCCTGGCCACTGCGCACCATGCGGTTTTGCTTGGCCTTGCTGGCGGCGCGCTTGGCGCGTTTCTGTTGCTTGGTCGTGGTGGCCATGGGTGAATCCTTGGGTGTGCCTGAAAAAGTGCGCGTATTGAATCGCACTTGCCCGCGAAACCCAAGCGACATGCGAGGGTCTCAGGCAAGCGGCCGGATGTCCGGCATCTACTCATGAGGAATTCAGGGATGAAAACACCGATCTCGCTTTGCCTGCTGGCAGTGGCGCTGGCCGGCTGCGGCAATATTGCCGCGGTCAAATCGTTCAACACGCCTTATGGCTCACCGACTTCAGGCGATACCGCACGCTTGCGGGTGATTGCCGACGGCATGGTGCGTGCTGTGCCGGGCAAGGATTGCGTTGACTGGTACAGCCCCGGCGCCGGGGTAATCGCGGTGCCGAAGGAGGGTTTTGCCGACCGCAATGGCGAAACCCTGGGCATGCCCGCCAGCGCCCCGGTCATGCAGGGCGATGCGGTCAGCGAAGTGCTGGTGCCGGCCGGCAAGCCGTTCACCCTGCACTTTCTAGATGGTGGCCGGAGCAGCTACAACAGCGTGACCAACTGTTTGGGCATGTTCTACTTCGTGCCGCAGAAAGGCGCCGATTACGAAGTGGTGGTGCGCGGCTACAGCGCCTGCGGCGTCAAGCTGCGGCAGCTTGGGGTGGAGCAACCCGTACAGACCACCAAGGCTGAATACTGTAGCGCCATGGCCAACTTCTGATTGCCGCTGTCAGTGGGCGGCGGTAGGCGCTTCATCCTCTTCGAAGTCGCGTGATGCGCGCCCCACCAGCAGCGGGTCTGGGGCGTGCGCTACGGCCAGGTCCTTGCCTGGGTAATCCAGCGAGTGCAGGAAGTGCCGGATGCAGTTGATGCGCGCGCGCTTCTTGTCATCGGACTTGATCACCGTCCAGGGTGCATCGGCGGTGTCGGTATGGAAGAACATCGCTTCTTTGGCGGCGGTGTAGTCGTCCCATTTGTCCAGCGACTTGATGTCGATGGGCGACAGCTTCCAGTGCTTGAGCGGGTCGTCGCGGCGTGAGATGAAGCGCCGTAGCTGCTCTTCGCGGTTCACCGAGAACCAGTACTTGAACAGCAGGATGCCGCTGTTGCACAGCATGCGTTCAAGGTCGGGTGCCTGGCGCATGAACTCCAGGTACTGCAGTGGGCTGCAGAAATCCATCACCTTCTCGACCCCGGCGCGGTTGTACCAGGAGCGGTCGAAGAAGACCATTTCACCCGCAGTGGGCAGGTGCTGGATATAACGCTGGAAGTACCACTGGCCCTTCTCCTGCTCAGAAGGCTTTTCCAGCGCCACGATCCGCGCGCCACGTGGGTTCAAGTGCTCCATGAAGCGCTTGATGGTGCCCCCTTTGCCCGCCGCATCGCGCCCTTCGAACAGGATCACCACGCGCTGGCCGGTTTCCTTCGCCCAACTCTGCACTTTAAGCAGTTCGATCTGCAGCGCGTGCTTGGCCTTTTCGTATTGCTGGCGGTGCATGCGGGTGCGGTACGGGTAGCTGGCCGGTAGGCGTGCGCGGGTGCTGTCTTCGTTACTGCCCTTGGGCGCCCTGGCCACTTCCATGGCTGCCGGTTGCTGGCTGACCTGGGTGATGACGGGGTCGGCGACTGCTTTGATGGCGGGTTTGCGCGGGCGTGCGCGGCGGTTGGGGCTGGTTGGCGTGGCGTTTGGCGTGGCGTTCGAGGTGGATGTGACTAGCAGGGTGGCGTCGTCGCTCATGGAGGTCCTGTCGGTTCTGATGTGCTTTTCCCATGCTAGGGGCGACAGGCCTGGCGCTTATTGATGCGGGTCAATTTACCCGGATAGGTGGGCTCGGCCCCAGCCTCAGGTGGGTGGTTTCCACCTGATACTCAAAGGGCGGGCGCAATAGCCTGATCTGCCTACTCTTAGGTGGGGCTAACAGGAGACTTACCCATGAAGCATTACTTTCACCTGGTGCTGAGCTGTGTCAGCAACGACGGCACCGGTTACAACGATTGGCTTACCCTGGCCCTGGATGAGTACAAGATCACCGAGGCGGAGTTGGCCAAGGCGGTCGCATCTGTTGATGACGCCAGGGCGCTGCTGACCATTTCCTATCGGGGGCAGATGACCCCCGAGGAATTCGATAGCCAGGCGTAATGGCTGATTTGTGACGAGGCCCTCTGTGCATTGCTCAGAGGGCTTTTTATTTGGCGGGGTTACAGATGGCCACTGCAAAAATCGCAGGCAACAAAAAACCCGCACTAGGCGGGTTTCTTGTTGTCGCTTCGGGTAACTTTGCAACCACCAGAAGCTGAAGGTGGTGCCCAGAGACGGAGTCGAACCGCCGACACGAGGATTTTCAATCCTCTGCTCTACCGACTGAGCTATCTGGGCGACGAGGTGAATTAAATAGATTTCCAGACCGTCCGTCAACGACTTTTTGAAAAAATTTTAAATTAATTCCGTCGCTTACGTTTTTTGGGGTCATTCAGCAGGCGGAACGTAGCCTTCGGCCTGGGCGTATTCTTCGCCAGCGAAAAATTTGTCCATCTCGGCCTGGAGGAATTTGCGGTCCTCGGCATTCATCATGTTCAGGCGCTTTTCGTTGATCAGCATGGTCTGGTGCTTCTGCCAGTCGGCCCAGGCCTTCTGCGAGATGTGATCGAAGATGTCCTGGCCCTTGGCTCCTGGGTAGGGCGGGCGCTCCAGGCCTGGGAGTTCTTCTTTGTACTTGCGGCACATCACGGTGCGGGTCATCGGGCATCTCCTGCAATCAGTTCGTCGGCCGCGCGTTTGAGCAACTTCTTGACCGGGGCAGCGAGGCCCAGGCGCGGCGGGGTGGCGAGGTTATACCAGAGCCAGTCGGGCTCGGCCACGTGCTGGCCGACCGGGTCGACCTTCACCAGCCAGGGCTCGATCGCCAGCTGGAAGTGGCTGAAGGTGTGGGTCAGGCCGTCTAGGGCGCGGCTCTCTGCCAGGCGCAGGCCATGCTGGTAGGCGAGGTCGTCGAGCTGTTCGATGTGCTCAAGCTCCGGCAGGCTCCACAAACCACCCCACAGGCCGCTGGACGGTCGGCGGTACAGCAGGATCGCGCCTTCGTGGTTGGCCAGCAGTGGCATCAGCGTCCGGCGTTGCGGCAGCGCCTTGCGTGGCTTGGGCTCGGGGTAGCGGGTTTCTTCGCCGTGCAGGTGCGCTTCGCAGCCGCGTTGCAGCGGGCAGATCAGGCAGCTGGGCTTGCTGCGGGTACACAGCGTGGCGCCCATGTCCATCATCGCCTGGGTGTAGTGGTTGGCGCGGGTCTGTGGGGTGTAGCGCTCTGCGCTGGCCCACAGCTGGTTAGCCACCTTGGGCTCGCCGGGGTAGCCGGCCTGGGCGGTAAAGCGGGCCAGCACGCGCTTGACGTTGCCGTCCAGGATGGGCGCGCGGATGCCCATGCTGATGCTGGCGATGGCACCGGCGGTGGAGCGGCCGATGCCAGGCAGTTCGGTCAGTTGCTCGACACTACGCGGGAACTCGCCGCCATGCTGCTCGACGACGATTTTCGCGGCCTTCTGCAGGTTGCGCGCGCGGGTGTAATAGCCCAGGCCCGTCCACAGGTGCAGCACTTCGTCCTCCGGCGCTTCGGCCAGGGCCTGCACGGTGGGCAGGGCCTGCATGAAGCGGTCGAAGTAGTTGAGCACGGTGCTGACCTGGGTCTGCTGCAACATGATTTCCGACACCCATACCCGGTACGGGTTGATGCCCTGTTGCCAGGGCAGGTCGTGTCGGCCGTGCGCGTCATACCAGTCCAGCACGGCGCTGGAGAACTGCTCGGGGCTCATCGTTTGAACAGCCCCTTGAGCGCGTCTTTAAGTTCAGGGCTCACTTTGTCTCCGAGTTTTTCGTCGAGTTTTTCATCAATCTTGTCTTTCAGGCGGTTGCCGGCCAGTTTGGCGGCGACCTTGCCCAGGCCGTCTTGGTCCAGGCGGCAGGCCTTGGCGCCAAGCTCCAGCGGGCCGCGGCAGCGCAGCGGCACTTCAACGCCGACATAGCGCTCGTTGACCTGGCAGGCCGGGTCCGGCATGGCGCGTTGGTCGCCTTCGACGACCACGCCGACGTTGTAGTCCATGCCCAGCACGCGCAGGTCGAGGTCGCCGTGGCCGTTGACGGTCAGGCCTGGGATGCGGGCCTTGAGGTCTGGGTTGCTGGCCACACCATTGCGCACCACCAGGCTGCCACGCAGTTCCTCGAAGGGCGTGTCCTTGCCGCGCGGTTCGCCGCTGAGCGTTTTACGGTTCAGGGTGGCGATGGCCTGGCACAGTTGCTGTTCAAGGTTGGCATTGACCAGCACGCCATCGTTGATGGTGAAGTTGGCGCTGCCATTGAGGGTGTCGACCAGTGCCTTCTGGCTGTTGCCGGTCGCGGTCAGGTCGCTGGTCAGGGTCAGCAGGCCCTTTACCGGTGGCGTTTGCTCTTTGCCCTCGGCCTTGATGAAGTGTTCCACCGGTACCCGGTTGATCTTGGTATTGACGCCAAGCTGCGGCACGGCAGGGCGCACATCGACGGTGCCCTTGGCCTCGAAGCTGCCATTGTAGAGGCCGCCGCGCAGGGTCTGTAGGGTCACCAGGCCGCCTTGGCCGGTGGCCTTGAGCTGGGCATCCTGAATGGGCAGTTTGTCCAGGGTCAGTGCGCCGAATGTCAGGTCGGCCTGCAGGTCGAGGGCGCGCAGGCGGTCCACCGGCAGCAGCTTGTCGTCGCTCCAGGCGACCTGGGTCGGGGCGTTGGGCAGCGGGGAGCTGCTGGCACCGGCCACGGCGCTGGCTTCCTGTTGGTTGACCTCGGCCTGGCGGGCGGCGGTGGCGCCTTTGGCTTGTTCGCTCTTGGCGGGCAGGTAGCGGTCGGCGTCGAAGGTGTCGGCCTTCAGTTGCAGGCGCAGCGCCTGTTTGGCGAAGTCTTCGACGGCCACGCGGCCGGTGAAGGTGCTGTCGTCCAGCTTCACGGCCAGGTCTGCCAGGGCCAGGCTGTTCGACGTGCCTTGCAGGCGGGTGACCAGTTCCAGCTTGGTGAACGCGGCAGGGTCGTTCGTGGCGGGCAGCGGGCGGCCGATGCCGTCGAGGAAGGTGCGCAGGTCGAACTGGGCGATCGACAGGCCGCCGCTGAGTTGCGGTGCCTTGTCCAGGTCGCGCAGGTTGAGTTCACCCAGTGCACGCAGCTGGTTGGCCGAAATTTTCAGGCCGTTCCACGAGGCGACATTGGCTGCCAGGTCTACCAGCAGTTGGCCTTGCGCGGCGAAGGTCACGGTCTTGCCGGCAAACGGCTCGCCCGAGGTTTCGCCCGACAGGCGCATGTCTTCGAAGTTGTAGCGCTTGAGCTTGCGGTCAAAGCGCAGTTCGCCGGCAAGCTCGGTGCGGGCCTTGATGCTCGGTTGGGTGGCACTGAGGAAGGCACTCGCCTTAAGCGCAATGTTCGCGCCTTCGTGGACCGGGCCGGTGCTCAGCTGGATGCTTTCGGCGCTGTAGCTTTGGCCGTTTTTGGCATCGGTGTACTGCACGCGGGCGTTGTTCACGGTCAGGCTGTCGATGTCGAGTTTGACCGCACGCTCGCTGCCGCTGTCGGCTTGCGCCGGGGCCTGTTCGGCAGGTGCCTGGGCCGGTGTATCGGTTGGGGCGCCGTTAGGGGCGGGCAATGGCTTGCCGATGTCTTCCCAGTTGCCATGGCCATTTTCGTCGCGGGCCAGGGTCAGGTTCAGGCCTTCGACGCGCACATCGCTCATCTGCACTTCGCGGCGCAGCAGCGGCAGCACGCGTACCGACAGGCCGAGCATCTTCAGGTCGGCGAACGGCTCGCTGGGTTTGCTCAAGGTCGCGATGCTCGCGTCATGCAGCTCCAGGCCCAACCACGGGAACAGGCTCCAGCCGATGTCACCGTTGAGGGTCAGCTCGACATGAGCCTTGTCGCGCGCCAGCTGGCGAATCTCGTCTTTGTAGTCGTTGGGATCAAAGAGGTGGGTCAGGGCGAAGCCCAGCGCCACGATGATCAGCAGCAACCCGAGAAGCCCCAGTCCCAGGATTTTGCCGAACGCTTTCATGGGCGAGTCCTTGTAGTCCGATTTGAATTTCAGCGGCAGAGTATAGCGCCGCAGTGCTTATCCCTGCGTATCCGGCAAGAGATACAGGGCATTTCCCTACGAATGGATCAGATGTTGCGGCTTTCGACAGCCGCAGTTCTCGCAGTTCCTTTTGTGTTGCCTGTACCGGCCTCTTCGCGGGGCAAGCCCGCTCCCACAGGGTTCATCCGATCATGTGGGAGCGGGCTTGCCCCGCGAAGAGGCCGGTACAGGCGAACCGAAATACCGTTTCAGCTACAGAAAAATCCACGATATCAGATTGCTTTCATCCCACCGGGTGCTGGTAACCTTGCGCCGCTTTCGGTGTGCCCGCGACCCATTGTCGCGGTGCGTCGCCCAGTAAAGGCCATACAAAAAGGATCAAACCCATGAGCAGTAACGTCACGGCGGGCACCTTGGCCGGTGCGCCGAGCTTCCTGTCGAAGGAGCGCATCATCGCCCGTCCGGGCTTCAACCGTTGGCTGGTGCCACCGGCCGCCTTGGCTATCCACCTGTGTATCGGCATGGCCTATGGCTTCTCGGTGTTCTGGTTGCCGCTGTCGCAAGCCATCGGCATCACTGCGCCGGTGGCCTGCTCGGCGGACATGGGGTTCATCGCCCGCCTGTTCAGCGCCGAGTGCGACTGGCCGATTTCGATGCTGAGCTGGATCTACACCTTGTTCTTCGTGTTCCTCGGCTGCTCGGCCGCGGTGCTTGGCGGCTGGCTGGAACACGCCGGGCCGCGCAAGGCCGGGCTGGTGTCGGCGCTGTGCTGGTGCGGCGGTATGCTGATCTCGGCGATTGGGGTGAAGACCCATCAGCTGTGGCTGATGTGGCTGGGCTCTGGTGTGATCGGCGGCATTGGCCTGGGCTTGGGCTACATTTCGCCGGTGTCGACGCTGATCAAGTGGTTCCCGGACAAACGCGGCATGGCCACCGGCATGGCGATCATGGGGTTTGGCGGTGGCGCGATGGTCGGCGCCCCCCTGGCGACCGCGTTGATGGGCCACTTTGGCAGCGCAGAAGACGTCGGGGTTTGGCAAAGCTTCGTGGTGATGGCGGCGATCTACTTCGTGTTCATGACGGCCGGCGCCCTGGGTTACCGCGTGCCACCGACCGGCTGGAAGCCTGAGGGCTGGACCGCCCCGGCGAAAAAGGCCGGCAATGGCATGGTCACCGACCGCCATGTGCACGTCAGCGTGGCCTGGAAAACCCCACAGTTCGCCCTGGTGTGGCTGGTGCTGTGCCTGAACGTCTCGGCCGGCATCGGTATTCTGGGCATGGCGTCGCCGCTGTTGCAGGAAGTGTTCGCCGGTAAGTTGCTGGGCAACGAGCTGAGCTTCAGCGAACTGAACGCCACCCAGCTGGCGCAAATTGCCGCCATCGCAGCGGGCTTCACCGGCTTGCTGAGCCTGTTCAACATTGGCGGGCGCTTCTTCTGGGCGTCGTTCTCTGACTACATTGGCCGCAAGAACACCTACTTTGCCTTCTTCGCCTTGGGCGTGGGCCTCTACAGCCTGGTGCCGAACATGGGGCACCTGGGCAACGTGGCGCTGTTCGTGGCGGCGTTCTGCATCATCCTGTCGATGTACGGTGGCGGCTTTGCCACGGTGCCGGCGTACCTGGCCGACCTGTTCGGCACGCAGATGGTCGGTGCGATTCATGGGCGCCTGCTGACGGCCTGGGCGGCGGCGGGCGTGCTGGGGCCGGTGCTGATCACCTACCTGCGCGAGTCGCAGCTGGCGGCGGGCGTTGAGCGCGCGGCGGCGTATGACATGACCCTGTATATCCTTGCGGGCCTGCTGGTGCTGGGCTTTATCTGCAACATGCTGATTCGCCCGGTGGCCGACAAGCACTTCATGAGCGACCAGCAACTGGCCGCCGAGCGTGCGCTGAGCCATGACAAGGGTGCCGATGGCGCACGTTCGCTGGAGTGGCATGCCGCGCCGGGCAGCTTGCCGTTGGTGCTGATCGCCTGGGCTGCGGTGGTTGTGCCGCTGGCTTGGGGGGTGTGGATTACGCTGCAGAAGACGGCTGTACTGTTCCATTGATGAGCAAGCCGGCTCCCACAGGATCTTCAGTTGCTCAAGCCCTGCGCGGTCACTGTAGGAGCCGGCTTGCCGGTGAAAGGGCTGCAACGCAGCCCCAGATTCACAGCTTGTATAGACCTGTAACGGCATCTACCCCCCGTGATTGCTTGCTTTGCCATATGTCATCCGCGTTTCAAGCTGGCGCGTTCTGGGCCTATAATGGAGCCCTTTTCGCCCAATGATTTTGCGGAGCTGGTGATGGTCGAACGTAAGGCTTCCGTCGAGCGCAATACCCTGGAAACCCAGGTCAAGTGCTCGATCAACCTAGATGGCAGCGGCAAGGCCCGATTTGATATCGGTGTGCCTTTCCTTGAACACATGCTCGACCAGATCGCCCGACATGGGCTGATCGATCTGGACATCGAGTGCAAGGGTGACCTGCACATCGACGATCACCATACCGTCGAAGACGTCGGTATCACCCTGGGCCAGGCATTTGCCCAGGCGATCGGCGACAAGAAAGGCATCTTCCGCTACGGCCACGCCTATGTGCCGCTGGACGAAGCGCTGTCGCGCGTGGTCATCGACTTCTCTGGCCGCCCAGGCCTGCAGATGCACGTGCCGTACACCCGCGCCACGGTCGGTGGCTTCGATGTCGACCTGTTCCAGGAGTTCTTCCAGGGCTTCGTCAACCACGCCCTTGTGAGCCTGCACATCGACAACCTGCGTGGCCACAACACCCACCACCAGATCGAAACCGTGTTCAAGGCGTTCGGCCGCGCGCTGCGCATGGCCATTACCTTGGACGAGCGCATGGCCGGGCAGATGCCTTCCACCAAGGGATGCCTGTAAATGCAGACGGTAGCCGTAATCGACTATGGCATGGGCAACCTGCACTCGGTGGCCAAGGCGCTCGAGCATGTCGGCGCCGGCAAGGTACTGGTCACCAGCGACGCCGCGGTGATCCGCGAGGCTGACCGCGTGGTGTTCCCAGGCGTGGGCGCGATTCGCGACTGCATGGCCGAAATCCGTCGCCTGGGCTTCGACAGCCTGGTGCGTGAAGTCAGCCAGGACCGCCCGTTCCTCGGCATCTGTGTCGGCATGCAAGCGCTGCTCGAGCACAGTGAAGAGAACAACGGCGTCGACTGCATCGGCCTGTTCCCAGGCCAGGTGAAGTTTTTCGGCAAGGGCCTGCAAGAGGATGGCGAGCACCTGAAGGTGCCGCACATGGGCTGGAACGAAGTCAGCCAGGCCAACGACCATCCGCTGTGGCACGACATCCCTGACCGCGCACGTTTCTATTTCGTGCACAGCTACTACATCAATGCCGGCAAGCCGAGCCAATTGGTCGGTCGCGGCCACTATGGCGTCGACTTCGCCGCCGCGCTGGCCGACGGCTCGCGCTTTGCCGTGCAGTTCCACCCAGAGAAGAGCCATACCCATGGCCTGCAGTTGCTGCAGAACTTCGTCGCCTGGGACGGGCGCTGGTAAATGAGCCGATCGAAGACCAAGGCCCCGATCATTACCCTGGCCCCCGAGCAGGAGCGCGAAGCGCTCGATACGCTCAAGCGTTTTCTCGAAGACCGTTTCGAGCTGCAGCTGGGGTCGTTTGAAGTGGCCGAGGTCCTCGACCTGTTCAGCAAAGAGATTGCACCCCATTACTACAACAGGGCGATTGCCGATGTTCAGCTGCACCTCAAGGAGCGGTTCGAGAGCATCGAGAGCGACCTGTGGGCACTCGAGAAGCCCTGAAACCCAACAAATAGACAGGTTCCCAAGATGCTGATTATCCCCGCTATCGATCTGAAGGACGGTGCCTGCGTGCGCCTGCGCCAGGGCCGCATGGAAGACTCCACGGTATTTTCCGATGACCCGGTGAGCATGGCCGCCAAATGGGTCGAGGGTGGCTGCCGCCGCCTGCACCTGGTCGACCTCAACGGCGCCTTCGAAGGCCAGCCGGTCAACGGCGAAGTGGTCACCGCCATCGCCAAGCGTTACCCGACTCTGCCGATCCAGATCGGCGGCGGCATTCGCTCGCTGGAAACCATCGAGCACTACGTCAAGGCGGGCGTCAGCTACGTCATCATCGGCACCAAGGCGGTCAAGCAGCCAGAGTTCGTCGCCGAGGCCTGCAAGGCCTTCCCGGGCAAGGTCATCGTTGGCCTGGACGCCAAGGACGGCTTCGTCGCCACCGACGGCTGGGCTGAAGTCAGCACTGTTCAGGTCATCGACCTGGCCAAGCGTTTCGAGGCCGATGGCGTCTCGGCGATCGTCTACACCGACATCGCCAAGGATGGCATGATGCAGGGCTGCAACGTGCCCTTCACCAAAGCCCTGGCCGAAGCCACGCGCATTCCGGTGATCGCATCGGGTGGCATTCACAACCTGGGCGACATCAAGGCCCTGCTGGACGCCAAGGCCCCTGGCATCATCGGCGCCATCACTGGCCGTGCCATCTACGAAGGCACCCTCGATGTCGCCGAGGCCCAGGCCTTCTGCGACAACTACCAAGGCTGAGGACTGAACCATGGCACTGGCCAAGCGCATCATCCCTTGCCTGGACGTGGACAACGGCCGGGTGGTCAAGGGCGTCAAGTTCGAGAACATCCGTGATGCCGGCGACCCGGTAGAAATTGCCCGTCGCTACAACGAGCAGGGTGCCGACGAAATCACCTTCCTCGACATCACCGCCAGCGTCGATGGCCGCGACACCACGCTGCATACCGTCGAGCGCATGGCCAGCCAAGTGTTTATCCCGCTGACTGTGGGCGGTGGCGTGCGCACCGTGCAGGACATCCGCAACCTGCTCAATGCCGGTGCCGACAAGGTCTCGATCAACACGGCTGCGGTGTTCAACCCAGAGTTCGTGGGCGAGGCGGCGGACCGTTTCGGTTCGCAGTGCATCGTCGTTGCCATCGATGCCAAGAAGGTCTCCGCGCCGGGTGAAACGCCGCGCTGGGAGATTTTCACCCATGGCGGGCGCAAGCCGACCGGGTTGGATGCGGTGGAGTGGGCGAAGAAGATGGAAGGCCTGGGTGCCGGTGAGATCCTGCTGACCAGCATGGACCAGGACGGCATGAAGAACGGCTTTGACCTGGGCGTTACCCGGGCCATCAGCGATGCGCTGGGGATTCCGGTGATTGCGTCGGGTGGGGTGGGTAACCTGCAGCACCTGGCGGACGGGATTCTGGAAGGGCATGCCAGCGCGGTGTTGGCGGCCAGTATCTTCCACTTTGGCGAGTACACCGTTCCGGAAGCCAAGGCTTACATGGCTTCGCGCGGGATCGTCGTTCGCTGAGCCATTGCTGGGAGGGCGTTGCCCTCCATTCGCAGCACAAGGCTGCTCCTACAAGAATACGCGCCCCCTGTAGGAGCAGCCTTGTGCTGCGAATGGGCCGCAACGCGGCCCCAATGGCATCACCCGTGGTTCTTGCCCAACAACGCGTGGTAAAGCTCGGTATCCCCAAGAATCCCCACCACCTTGTCGTTATCCTGCAGCACCAGCTTGTTGCCCGTCTGATAACGAATCTGCAGCGCCTCACGCATACCGATATCGGCGTGCACCACCGTCGGCCTGCGCTCCAGCAACTCTACATTCTGCCCTGGCGCCCAATTCTGCATATCCAGGCCGTTCTGGCCTTGGCGTGCACGTTTGAGCGAGCCGCCTTCGCCAATGTCCAGCCATGAATCGATACCCGGGTCCAGGCACACCGACCCATTGACCCGTTTGCAGTTGTCCAGGCTGCGCATCAGGCTGCGGCCGCACAACACGTTCAGCGGGTTGGTGTGGGCAACGAAGGTGCGCACATAGTCGTCCGCCGGGTTCAGTACGATCTCTTCGGGCTTGCTGTACTGGATGATCCGCCCGTCCTTCATGATTGCAATGCGGCTGCCCAGCTTCAACGCTTCGTCCAGGTCGTGGCTGACGAACACGATGGTCTTGCTCAGCTTGCGCTGCAGCTCCAGCAGTTCGTCCTGCAGGCCCTGGCGGATCAGCGGGTCGAGTGCCGAGAACGGTTCGTCCATCAGCAGTATGTCGGCATCCATCGCCAGCGCTCGGGCCAGGCCCACCCGCTGCTGCATACCCCCGGACAGCTCGTCGGGCTTCTTGTTGCGCCACTGGGTCAGGCCAACCAGTTCAAGCTTCTCGTCCACCAGCTTGCGCCGCTCTTTCTCTGGGCGGCCCTGCATTTCCAGGCCAAAGCTGATGTTCTCGCGCACCGTCAGCCAGGGCATCAGGGCGAACTTCTGGAACACCATGGCGATGCGCTTGGTGCGCATCATCTTCAGCTCGGCCGGGGTGCAGTGGGCGATGTCGATGTGCTTGCCTTCATGCTCGACGAACAGCTTGCCGCGGCTGACCGTGTTCAGGCCGTTGATGCAACGCAGCAGGCTCGACTTGCCCGAGCCGGACAGGCCCATGAGCACGCAGATTTCGCCTTTCTCGATATCCAGGTTGGCTTTTTCGACACCCACCACCAGGCCGGTCTGCTTGAGGATCTGCTCGCGGGTCTTGCCCTGGTCGAGCAGCGACAATGCCTCGCGCGGTTTGTTGGAGAAGATGACGTCGACGTCTTCGAACCGAATGATGCTCATGCTTCACCCCTTACCGTGACTTCCGGTTGCTTGCAGATACGGTCGAGCATGATCGCCAGCAGCACGATCGCCAGGCCCGCTTCGAAGCCCAGGGAGATATCGGCGGTGTTCAGTGCGTTGACCACAGGTTTGCCCAGGCCGTCGGCGCCCACCAGGGCCGCGATGACTACCATCGACAGCGACAGCATGATGCATTGGGTGACACCGGCCGCGATGCTCGGCATCGCGTGGGGCAGTTCGATGCGGGTCAGCAGCTGACGGCGCGAGCAGCCAAAGGCCTTGCCGGCGTCGAGCAGCTCTTGTGGCACATCGCAAATGCCCAGGTAGGTGAGGCGGATCGGCGCGGCGATGGCGAACACCACCGTCGAGATCAGCCCCGGGACCACGCCCAGGCCGAACAGGGTCAGGGTCGGGATCAGGTAAACGAAGGTGGGTACCGTCTGCATCAGGTCGAGTACCGGGCGCATGGCGGTATAGAACATCGGTTTATGCGCGGCGACGATGCCCAGCGGCACGCCAATGGCCACGCAGACCACGGTGGCGAAGGTCACCTGCGCCAGGGTTTCCATGGTTTCCTGCCAGTAACCCAGGTTGAAGATAAGCAGGAACGACAGCGCAACGAACGCCGTCAGCCCCCACTTGCGCTGAATAACGTGCGCCAGGGCGGCGAACAGGGCGATGAGGACGAACGGGTTGAACCAGGTCAGGGTACTGGTGACGCCATGGATCATGAACTCCAGGCCTTGCGCGATGGCGTCGAAATAATTCGCGCCGTTCTGGGTCAGCCATTCGACGAACGACGCGATGTACTGCCCCAGGGGTATTTTCTGATCGATAAGCATGATAGCGAGCTTCCACCTGCAAAGATTGAAATCAGTCCGGGGCGGGCACGGTCCCGCCCCGAGGTAGCGCTATTGCGTGGTGCGTTATTGCGCCAGCTTGGCCTTGGCCGCCTCAAGGCCGGGTTTGCCATCAACGGTGGTAACGCCTGCCAGCCAGGTATCCAGCTTGCCGGGGTTGTCTTTAAGCCACTTCTTGGCGGCTGCTTCGGGTTTCATCTTGTCGTCCAGGACATAGCCCATCATGGTGCTTTCATCCTTGAGCTCGAACGACAGGTTCTTGAGCAGTTGGCCAACGTTGCTGCATTCCTGCACGTAACCCTTGCGGGTGTTGGTCAATACGGTTGCCTTGCCGAATTCGGGGCCGAAAAAATCATCCCCGCCGGTGAGGTACTGCATCTTGAAGCGGGTGTTCATCGGGTGCGGTTCCCAGCCCAGGAACACCACCGACTCGTTGCGTTTTTGCGCCCGGTCGACCTGCGACAGCATGCCGGCCTCGCTCGACTGCACGATCTTGAAGCCGGCGTCCTTCAGGCCGAAGGCGTTCTTGTCGATCATGCTCTGGATGGTGCGGTTGCCGTCGTTACCCGGCTCGATGCCGTAGATCTTGCCGTCCAGTTCTTTCTTGAACTTGGGGATGTCGCTGAAATCCTTCAGGCCCTTGTCATACAGCGCCTGGGGCACGGCCAAGGTGTACTTGGCGTTTTCCAGGTTGGCGCGCACGGTCTCGACGGTGCCGGCGTCGCGGTACTGCTTGATGTCGTTCTCCATGGTCGGCATCCAGTTGCCGAGAAACACGTCCAGGTCCTTGCCGGTGGCCAGCGACTTATAGGTCACCGGTACCGAGATCATGGTGGTGTGGGTCTTGTAACCCAGGGCTTCGAGCACAACGCTTGTGGTGGCTGTCGTCACCGTGATGTCGGTCCAGCCGACATCGGAGAAACGTACCGTCTGGCACTGCTCAGGCTCGGCGGCCTGGGCCAGCAGCGGGGTGGACAACAACGCAACCAACAACAGCGAGGGTGAACCTTTCATGGATGGACTCCTGTGATTTTGTCTTCGGGTTCGCGTGGGTCGCCGGGCGTTCTGAAGGTCCGGTCGACCAGGCCTGCAGAGGGCAGGTTGCGTGGCCGTGCTATACGAGTCGCTTTTGATAATCCTCCAGCGCCGGGCAATCGCCTACTGGTGGGGTCGTATCCAGTACGGAACGGGTCGTATCCAGTACGGAACGGGTCGTATCCAGTACTGGCGATGTCGCATATGGATTTTTCCACCCCCTCGGCCGCGTTTTTGCGTCACCAGGCCGCTGGAAAACGGCGTGAAGACGGCAGTACCTCAGGTAAAAACAGCACGGCGCAGCTGGACAAAACTACGTCGGTTGCAGACGGCGAAGGGGTAGGCAAAAGGCCGATGATGCGTGCATTCATGGCGGCTCGCAGCTTCAGCCTAGCAGTTGCCCCGCCCTGCGCATGGCGCGCAGAGACAAGCCCAGCAAGAGGTGATTCGACAATGGCCATCAGCGTGTTCGACCTGTTCAAGATTGGTGTCGGGCCCTCCAGCTCCCACACCGTCGGCCCCATGCGGGCTGGCGCTCTGTTTGTGCAGGGGCTGCGCGAGCGCGGCGAACTGGAGCAGGTAAAACGGGTCGAGGTGCGGCTGTATGGTTCGCTCTCGGCCACCGGCATCGGTCACGGCACCGACAACGCCACCATCATGGGCCTGATGGGCGACTGGCCGGACGCCATCGACCCGACCCAGATCGTCCCTCGCATCGCCGACCTGCGCGAAACCAACACCCTGCTGCTGGCCGGCCGCCTGCCCATCGAGTTTGTCTGGGCCCGCGACATGCTGTTGCTGGACGAGAACCTGCCGTACCACCCCAACGCCATGACCTTGATCGCCGAAGGCGCGCAGGGCGAGCTGCACCGCGACACCTACTACTCGGTGGGCGGTGGCTTTGTGGTCGATGCTGCGCAGGCCGCCAGCGGTGTGCTGGACGCCGACCAGACCGTATTGCCCTACGACTTCAACAGTGCCGCCGAGCTGCTGCAACTGTGCAAGCAAAACGACCTCAGCGTGTCGCAATTGATGATGGCCAACGAGAAGGTCTGGCGCAGCGAGGAAGAGATCCACGCCGGCCTGCAGAAGCTTTGGCAAGCCATGCAGGAGTGCGTCACCAACGGCCTGAAATACGAAGGCACGCTGCCCGGTGGCCTCAACGTACGGCGCCGCGCCGCCAAGCTGCACCGCAGCTTGCAAGAGATCGGCAAGCCCAACGTGATCGGCTCGACCATGAGCGCCATGGAGTGGGTCAACCTGTTCGCCCTGGCGGTCAACGAAGAAAACGCCGCTGGCGGGCGCATGGTCACCGCGCCCACCAACGGCGCTGCGGGCATCATCCCGGCGGTGCTGCACTACTACATGCGCTTCAGTGATGTGGTGGACGAGTCGAACGTGACCGACTTCTTCCTCGGGGCGGCAGCGGTCGGCATCCTGTGCAAGAAGAACGCTTCGATTTCCGGCGCCGAAGTCGGCTGCCAGGGCGAGGTCGGTTCGGCCTGTGCCATGGCGGCGGCAGGCCTTGCGCAAGTGTTGGGGGCGACACCGCCACAACTGGAAAACGCCGCCGAAATCGCTTTGGAACACAACCTTGGCCTGACCTGCGACCCGGTCGGTGGCCTGGTGCAGGTGCCGTGCATCGAGCGCAACGCGATTGCCGCAGTCAAGGCGATCAACGCGGTGCAGATGGCCCTGCGCGGTGACGGCGAACACTTCATTTCCCTCGACCAGGTGATCCGCACCATGCGTGACACCGGCGCCGACATGCACGACAAGTACAAAGAGACCTCACGCGGCGGCCTGGCGGTCAGCGCCATCGAATGCTGATGCGCTAATCACGCGCTGCTGGTCACCACGACGCCCCACTATGGGGCGTTTGTGCATGACCGGCCGTCAGATGTCGCGATGAGTGTGGGCATTGTCGGTGACACTTAAGAGTGTCGTTTCTGGGCAACCCACAAGACACGTGTCACCAAAGTGCTCAGCAGTTACAAGGAGCGCGCCTAGCACGGCGGTTCCAGAAGTTCAGCCAGCCCGCGCCGAAGGCCCTGATTTGCCGAGTAAAGGCGTCGTTTTCAGGTTTTTTCGGATAGCCGTTCAATTTCAGGCACGGCGTTTGCGTTGTGATTGGCAACAAGCCCCTACCTACGAAGAGGGGGCCATAACAAAAAAATCAGTGCCCGCCTGAGGCACACCCTGCATTTGTGTGAGGAGAAATCGCGATGACGTCGTACACCTCCGGGAATCCAACCCAGAACCGCACAACTCCCCAGTCCATCGGGTTTCTTCTACTGGACAACTTCACCCTGATTTCCCTGGCGTCGGCGGTAGAGCCGCTGCGCATGGCCAACCAGCTTTCCGGCCGCGAGCTGTACCGCTGGCACACCCTGACCGTCGATGGCGGCCAGGTCTGGGCCAGTGATGGCCTGCAGATCACCCCCGACGCGGCCATGCACAATGCGCCGCCGATCGACACCGTGATCGTCTGCGGCGGTGTCGGCATTCAGCGCACCGTTACCCGTGAACACGTGACCTGGCTGCAGGCGCAGGCTCGCCAGTCGCGGCGCCTGGGCGCGGTGTGTACCGGCAGCTGGGCGCTGGCCTGTGCCGGGCTGCTCGACGGCTTCGATTGCAGCGTGCACTGGGAATGCCTGGCCGCCATGCAGGAGGCCTACCCACGGGTCAACATGAGCACCCGCCTGTTCACCCTCGACCGCAACCGCTTCACCAGCTCCGGTGGCACCGCGCCGCTGGACATGATGCTGCACCTGATCAGCCGCGATCATGGCCGTGAACTGTCGGCGGCGATCTCCGAGATGTTCGTCTACGAGCGCATTCGCAACGAGCAAGACCACCAGCGCGTGCCGCTCAAGCACATGCTCGGCACCAACCAGCCGAAGCTGCAGGAAATCGTCGCGCTGATGGAGGCCAACCTGGAAGAGCCGATCGACCTCGACGAACTGGCGGTGTATGTGTCGGTGTCGCGGCGCCAGCTCGAGCGCCTGTTCCAGAAGTACCTGCACTGCTCGCCGTCGCGCTATTACCTGAAGCTGCGCCTGATCCGCGCGCGGCAGTTGCTGAAGCAGACGCCGATGTCGATCATCGAAGTGGCCTCGGTGTGTGGCTTCGTCTCTACCCCGCATTTCTCCAAGTGCTACCGCGAGTACTTCGGCATTCCGCCGCGTGATGAGCGCGTGGGCTCCAACACCGCGCAGCAGGTGGCGATGATGCCGATCCCGCAGGCCATGACCCTGTCGCCGCACAGCGGGCCGATGGCGGCCCTGAGCCAGGCACGCAACGAGTCGACGTTCGCCAGCGTAAGGCTGTAAACGCTACGCGCCCGTTTGTAGGAGCAGCCTTGTGCTGCGAAGAGGCCGGTGAAAACAGGTTCGTTATATGAAGCTGTCACCGGCCTCTTCGCAGCACAAGGCTGCTCCTACACGTGAACACCGCCCGTGATCATGTATTGATAATGATTCTCGACTACGGGTAACATCGCCGCCCCCGATACTCCCTGGCATACCACCCCGTGGCGGACGACAAACTGCAGCTGTACTTGGCCCATCGGGCGGCGTTGGTCGATTATGCGCGCCCGATTGTTGGCTGCCGTGCCCGCGCCGAGGATGTGGTCCAGGAAGCCTGGCTGCGTTTCAGTGGGCAGCAGGATGATGCCGACATCCGCCACCCGGCCAGCTACCTCTACCGTATCGTGCGTAACCTGGCCCTGGATCAGACCCGCCGCACCGCCACCGAAAAAGCCCAGCCAGACGGCGACGAAATCCTCGCCGAGCTGCCGTCGAGCAGTGCCTCGCCCGAGCAGGCGGTCAGCCAGCAGAACGAGCTGGACGCCATCAGCCGAGCCCTCGAAGAGCTGCCGCAACGCACCCGCATCGCCTTCGAAATGCACCGCCTAGGGGGCTTCACCTTGCAGCAGGTGGCCAACCACCTGAACGTCTCCGTGAGCTTGGTGCATCAACTGGTGCGCGACGCCATGAGCCATTGCATGGCGCGGCTGGAGGACGACCTTTGACGGGGCAGTTGAAAAAACCAGGCGCTGGCGCGTCCTTTGCTCATCGGGCCGACTCTGTGCGACCCTTCGCGACCCTTCGCGCCCCTCAGCCCCCAGGAGACGTGCCGGACATGACGCCAGCAGACCTCGTATCCAGCCGCCGCGAGCAGGCCCTGGACTGGCTCCTGCGCCTGCAGCAGGCCCCGCAGGATGGGCCGCTGCGTGCCGAGTTCGAGCAATGGTGCGCCAGCGATTCGGCCAACGCCGAGGCCTACCGCAAAGCCGAGCGGGTGTGGCAGCTGACGGGGCAACTGGCCCCTGCTACCACCGCGCAATGGCCGCAAGCTGAGGTACTGCGTCTGCCTGTGCCGCGCACATCTCGGCGCCGCTGGTGGCTGGGCGCTGCGGTCGCTGCCTGCCTGTTGGTGGCGCTGGCGCCTTCCTTGAGCCTGCGGCTGCAGGCCGACTACCGCACGGCCCAGGGCGAAACACGCGACATCACCCTGGCCGATGGCAGCGTGGTGCAGATGGACAGCGACACGGCCATCGCTGTGGACTATGCGGGTGATCACCGTGATGTGCGCCTGCTCACCGGCCAGGCCTTTTTCCAGGTCACCCCCGACAAAGCCAAGCCGTTTCACGTGCGTGCCCAGGCGGTGCAGGTGACGGTGACCGGGACGGCGTTCAACGTCGCACTGCGGCCAGGCAGGGTAGGGGTGGATGTGCAGCACGGGTCGGTGCGGGTCGAGGACAGCGGCGATGGGCATGTGCTGTCCGGTGCGCTGACTGCAGGGCAGCGGCTGCGCTATGACGACGGGCTGGTACAGGTGCACACCTTCGTGCCCGCGCAGGCGGCCGCCTGGCGTCAAGGGCAACTGATTGCCGATGACCAGACGGTGGCCGGACTGGTTGCGGAGCTGGCGCGCTACCTGCCGGGCAAGGTGCTGCTGCGTGACGATGCGCTGGGGGCCAAGCGCGTCACCGGTGTGTATGACCTGCGCAAACCCGAGGCGGCGCTGCGTGCGGTGGTCCGGCCGCATGGCGGAGAGCTGCGTAGCTATGGGCCTTGGTTATTGGTGCTGAGTAAGCCTTGAGATTGCCGGGGGCCGCTTTGCGGCCCCAAAAAACGCGTCACAAAAAAACTAATTTCACAATTTTCTGAAAAATCCCCGCACTGCCCCGTCTTCTTCCCCGCGCGCAATAACTGATACCGATTCGTATTCAATTTTGCAGCCCGGCGATTGCCCGGGGTGGGGATGTGGGATGACTGAAACAACAAGCCGTATGCCTCGCCAAGCGCGGGGGTGGTCGTTGCGCCTGAAGCATTTGGCCCGCAGTACGCTGCTTGGCGCAGGCTGTGTCCTGATCGTGCCTGCAGTGTCGGCAGGTGAGGCCGCCGCCTCTTCGCAATTGGCGCAAGTGCATGCTTTTGCTATCCCGGCGCAGGACCTTGCTGGCGCGTTGATCGCCTTCGGCCAGCAAAGCGGTCTGCAAATGACCGCCGATGCGCAGTTGCTAGAGGGCGCGCAAAGCAATGCCGTGCAGGGGCGTTTCAGCAACGAAGCGGCATTGGCTCGCCTGCTTTCTGGCAGTGGCCTGACCTGGGACTACGACGGTGGTGTGGTAAGCCTGCGCCTCCTGCACAGCGATGCAGATGCCGGCCCTATGGAATTGCATGACACCTTGGTGCTGGGCGATAGCGGCGACAATGGTTACCTGGGTGCCACGGTCATCAGCAATCAGGCCATCCGTGCCTTCCCTGGGGCCAATGGCGATATCACGACCCTGCTGCAGATGCACCCGAGCGTGCAATTTTCCAGCGCGCAAAAAAGCTCCAACACCCCGGGCGAAATCGACCCCGCCGACATCAGCATCAACGGCGCCAAGTTCTACCAGAACAACTTCATGATCGATGGCATTTCGATCAATAACGACTTGGACCCTGGCGCCCATGGCTACAGTGAAAACCGCCAATTCGATGCCGCGCCCAGCAACCCCCACGGCATAGCCCTGGACGCTGACCTGCTGCAGGAAGTGAAGGTCTACGACAGCAACGTCCCAGTCGAATACGGTGGCTTCAATGGCGGCGTGATCGATGCCATCACCCGTCGCCCGAGCAGAGAACTGCACGGCAAGATCTCCTATGCACTGACCCGCTCGGAGTGGACCCGCTACCACATTACCGAAGCCGATCAGGAGAGCTTCGACCACGCCTCTTCCGAGCAGTACCAGCCGGAGTTCGAGAAGACCACGTTGCGAGGCATGCTCGAGGGCCACCTGACCGACAATTTCGGTGCCATCCTGAGCTTTTCCCAGCGCCGCTCGGTGATCCCGCTCAACCGTTACGAAAATGGTTACAGCAGCCCTAATGCCGACAGCAGCGCGGACCAGACCCGCCAGCTCGACAACTACATGCTCAAGACCTATTGGGACGTCAACGAGCGGTTGACGCTGGAAGGCTCGTTCATCCACGCGCCTCAGGAGAACGTGTTTTTCCGGCAGAATTTTCTCGACTCCGATTTCACCAACACCAATGGCGGCTGGCAGGGCTCGCTGAAGGCCGTCTGGGAAGGTGACCAAGCGCGCTGGACGCACACGCTGGCGCTTACCAACCTGTACAGCTCGCGAGAGGCCGACAGCAAGGACACGGTGTTCTGGTATTACTCCGATGAGAAGAACTGGGGCAACCCCACCGGCAATACAGCCCGCAGCGGTGAGGGCTCGTTCGGCAATCTGGACCAGCGTCAGCGCGGTCTTGATTACACGCTCAAGGGCCAATGGCAGACGTTCGATTTCGCCGGTACCAGCCACGCGTTCACGACAGGCCTTGAGTTGTCGCAAAAGCACGCGGAGTGGGAGCGCGAAGCAACCGGGCAGGGCGTGAGCGGGTTTAGCCGCGACGACGAAACCCGCTGCGCAGGCGACGATCCGTGGTGCTCCGTCAGCCCGTTGCTCAACGGGAAAAGCCGCCAGTGGGCGAACCTGCGTACCCAGTACAACGCAGGCAAGCTGGACCTGACCGAAAATGCTTACGCCGTGTTCATCGACGACCAAATGCAGATAGGCAAGCTCAGCCTGCGCCCGGGCGTGCGCTTCGAAGGCGATGACTACATGCAGCAGAAGACCCTTTCACCGCGCTTTGCCGGTGACTACGACTTCTTCGGCGACCGCAGCACGGTGCTGGTTTTCGGCGCCAACCGCTATTACGGCCGCAACCTGTTCAAGTACCGCCTTGCCGATGGCCGCCAGGGCTTCAACACCACCTATACCCGCAGCAGCCAGACCAGTGAGTGGGTCGGTCGGCAAACGCTGAACACCAACCGTTTTTCAGACATGAACATCCCTTACGACGATGAACTGATGCTCGGCCTGGAACAGCGCTGGCTGAACACTGACTTTCGCCTGAAGTACTTACACCGCAAGGGCAAGGACCAGGTGGTGCGGTCCTCGTCGCGGGTGCTTGGCCTTGATCCCCTTGAGGGCTACCAGGCCATTTACTACACCTACGTGAATGCGGGTGCGAGCGAGAGCGACAACCTGTCCCTGACCGTTACGCCCAATCAGCCATTGCGGGTGCTGGGCAGTGTCACCAGCCTGCAACTGGCACTGGATTGGTCGCGCAGCAAGAATGCCTACAGCACCTATGAAGCTGGCTTCAATGACGCCGAATACGCGGATGGTGATGTGCTCTACGACGGCAAACGCATGGCTTACAGCCAACTCCCGGCCAGCGACTTCAACCGCCCTTGGACCGCGCGCCTGACCACCATTACCGAGATCCCGCGCTGGCACCTGAGCATCAGCAACTTCTTTCGTTACCGGGGTGCGTACGACCAGATCATCGACACCGGCCGCACCGCCGATGTGGACGGCGAGGCCCTGGCCGTTTACGACACCGCTTCGGTGGCTGGCGCACCCACCTGGGACATGCGCGTGAAATGGGAAATGCCCACCGCCAGGGAGCAGGCGCTGTTTGTTGCTGTGGACGTGACCAACGTCACTGACAAGGTCAACTCGATCGTCAGTAACAGCAGCACCGTCCGCACCACGTATGAAGTCGGCCGCCAGTACTGGCTGGAAGTCGGCTACCGCTTCTGACCCCATAAAAAACCGTGGACACCCTGATGAAAAAGCTCATTGCGGGCCTGCTCGGCCCGCTGCTGCTCGGCGCCTGCACCGCGCTACCCGAACCTGACTCGCCATTGCCTTGGGATGCCCAGGTCAGCCAAGGCACCCTGGCCAACGGCCTGCAATACCGGCTGGTACGCGAGACCGCCCAGCCTGGCCGGCTCGACCTGCGCCTGACGGTCAATGCCGGTTCCATCGACGAAACCGACGACCAGGTGGGCGTCGCGCACATGGTCGAACACCTGGTGTTCCACAGCCGCGCCGGGCAGTCGGGCAACCTGCGCCAGCGCATGACGGCGTTGGGCTGGGTGCAAGGCCGTCACTTCAATGCGGTGACCAACTACGAACGCACCCAGTTCATGCTCAGCCCGCCGGCCGGCGTGCGCCACGCCCCGCAGGCTCTGCAAGCATTGGCCGACCTGGCGTTCGCCGGCGACTACAGTGCTGCCGACCTTGAGCGCGAACGGCCGATCGTCATCGAGGAGTGGCGGGGCGGCCTGGGTGTGGCCCAGCGCATGAACCAGCAACGCACCGCCTCGCAACGGGTTGGCTCACGTTACCCAGAGCACCGCACCATCGGCAACGAGGCGGCCATCCGCAGTGCCAGCCTGGCCAGCTTGCAGGGCTTTCAGGCGCGCTGGTACCAGGCGCCGAACATGGTGATTTCGGCGGTAGGCGATTTCGAGCCCAAGGCCATGCTGGCGCAGATCGAGCACACCTTCGGCAGGGCCAAAGGTGGTGCCAGCCCGGCTCGCGACTACCGCGACCTGCCGCTGGACAACGCGCTGAAAATCTTCCGCCTGCAAGACCCGCAGTCTGGCAGCAACCAGGTGGCGCTGTTGTTCCGCCTGCATGAACCGGACAGCCGCGGCACCACCCGCGCGGCGCTGCGTGAGCGGTTGATCGACCGCATGGCCTTGGCCGCGCTGCTCGACAGCCTGCGACGCCAGCCGCTGGCGCCCGGGGTGCGCAGCCTGGTGGCACAGAAAACCCTGATCGGCAGCCAGTCGACGGTGCTGGGTATCGCTGCTGGCGTCGAAGGCCAGCAGCACGAACAGGCGCTGCGCCAGCTGCTGACCGAGATCGAGCGCCTGCGTCAGCATGGCTTCAGCGCGCAGGACTACCAAAAACAGCAAGCCCATATTCGCGCCTTGGGCGACAAGACCTTGGCCAACCGCGCGCCACGTACGTTCGAGCAGTGGGTCGAACAGCTCAACAACGCCACCGCGGCAGAAGGCAGCGTGGTCGAGCGTCATGCTGCTGCCCGTCGTTACCTGCAGGTGCTGCCAGGCATCGAGCGGGAAGACCTCAATCACAGGCTGCGGCGTTGGCTTGGCAGTGCCGATCGCGTGTTGCAGTTCAGCGTGCCTGGGCAGTCGCAGGTCGAGTTGCCAAGCGTGGCAGCGGTCGAGGCACTGCGGTTGGAGATTGCCAGCCAGACGCTTTCGCCACCTGTTCAGCAGTCAGCTGAAACCCCGAGCGTAGCCAGTTACAAGCCCGATGCACCGGGCACCGCAGGGCACATTGTCGACCGCAAGGCATTCCCTGCTGAGCACGTCGAACACTGGCGCTTGGGTAACGGCGACCGGCTGGTATGGCTGCGCCGTAACGGCCCAGAGGGCAAGTGGCTGTTACAAGCGGACTCGTCCGCCGGCTACCGCCTCGCCGATGCGCCTGCCTGGCGCTTACAGATGGCTGCCCAACTGGCCGTGCGCAGCGGGCCGGACGGTGCGCAGGCGTGGCGCCAGGCGCAAGGTGCCACCGTCAACCTTGAGCATCAGCCACAGCGCCTGCAGTTGTACCTCAGCACCCGCCCCGAGCAACTTCCGGCCTTGCTGCAGAGCTACCGGCTGAGCCAACAGGCGAGCATCGACGCCACGTTGTTCGACGAGGCGCGCAGCGATCTGCTGCAGCGCTTGCGCAGTCGTCCCGAGGATGTGCGTGCGCGCCAGGAGCGCGAGCAGCGCGTACTCAAGTACGGGGCCGATCATTGGCAAACCCCTGACCAGGCTGCGCTGCAACAGCTCGATCGCAAGCAGTTGCAGGCGGACTGGCAGCGCCTTGCCCGTGCGCCGGTGACTTACTACCTGATGGCCGATGTGCCCGCAGAACAGCTCGAACCGCTGGTGCGCGGCTACCTGGCCAACCTGCCGCGCGGCGTCTCGCCAAACCCGCAAGCCGCGTTGCAGCAACCCGGCCAGCGCCGCAGCGACCTGGCGATCGCGCTCGAGCCCCGCGCTGTGCTGCAGGCCAGCAGCTACCAGCCGCACGCCTGGCAACCGCAGGCCGCCATGCGCGTCGCACTGCTGCGTGAGCTGGCCAACCAGCAGCTCAAACAGCAACTGCGTGGCGAGGCCTCGGGGGTTTATCGCCTGAGCTTCGATGCCCAGCTCGACCCCGATTCGCAGCGCATCGAAAGCACCCTGAGTTTTACCTGCGACCCGGCGCGTGTGGATGAGTTATGGGCACTGGCGCAGCAGACCCTGGCCGAGCTGAAGGTGGATGAGCAGTGGCTGTTGGCCGAGCGTCGCGAGCTGGCGCGCCAGGAGGCCAAACGCCGCGAAGACCCGCAAACCCAATTCAAGCGCTTGATCCTCAGTGAGCGCCACTGGCAGGACCCTCGCTACCTGAGCGAACAGGCGAGGCTGCCCGAGGCACTGACCGTGCCGGCCATGCAGCAACTGGCGCGGCAGTTGTTCCCCGTCGCCAACCAGGTGCAGCTGCGCCTGCTGCCATCGGCTGCCGCGCTGGAGCAGGCGTTGTGAATACCCTGCGCAGGTTCTACCGCCTGAGCCGGCCATTCTGGCAAGCCCGCCAGCAGTGGCTTGCCTGGCTGATGCTGGCGACGATCATCGGGCTTGGCCTGTTGATCGTGCAGATCAACGTGTTGATCAACAGCTGGAGTAAAACCTTCTACGACACGCTGGCGTCTTTCGACACCGCTGGGCTGTACGCGCTGGCCGGTGAGTACGCGCTCTATCTTGGGCTCTACGTGCTGATTTTTGTCGCCCTCGACTACCTGCGCAAAGGGCTGGTACTGCGCTGGCGCCAAGCGATGACCGGGCGTTTGATCGATGCTTGGCTGGGCGACCAGGCGTTCTACCGCCTGGGGCTCAGCGGCGAACCCGACAACCCGGACCAGCGCATCGCCCAGGACGTCGACCTGATGGTGGACCTGAGCATCGAGCTGGTGGCCTCGCTGGTAGTCAATCTGGCCCAGGTCGGCGCGTTCGTGGTGATCCTGTGGAACCTGTCCGGGGTGCAGACCTTCCACCTGTTCGGCGAACCCTTCACCGTGCATGGCTACCTGCTGTGGATCGTGCTGGCCTACACCCTGATCGGCAGTGTCCTGACCCACCTGATCGGCAAACCCTTGCACGCGCTCAACTATGCGCGTGAGCAACGGGAGGCAGACTTTCGCGCGGGCCTGCTGCGCAAGCGCGACCACGCCGAGCAAATTGCCCTGTACCGAGGCGAGGCGGTCGAGCGCCAGCACTTGGCACAGCGCTTCCAAGCTATTGCCGAGAACTGGCGACAACTCATGGGCCGTGAGCGTGACCTGAGCCTGTTCACGGTCGCCTACCAGCGCTTCAGCCTGATCGTGCCGGTATTCGCGGCGCTGCCCGCGTTCATGGCCAAGACCATCACCTTGGGTGGCCTGATGCAGATTCGCAGCGCGTTCAATGCCGTGCACGACTCGCTCAGCTGGTTCATCAAGCTGTACCACAAGCTGGTGCGCTGGAGCGCGGCGCTGGAGCGGCTCGACCAGTTCGAGCAGGCCATCGCCGCCAGCCGCCAGCAGGTGATCAAGGCGCCGCAGGGCCATTGCCTGTGCTTGCAAGGGCTGACGGTATGCCGGCCCGACGGCAGTCATTTGCTCCGCGGCCTCAAGCTGCGCGTCGGCCAGGGGCAGTGGGTGCGGCTTGCCGGGCACAGCGGGTTGGGCAAGTCGACCTTGCTGCGCACCTTGCAGGGGCTGTGGCCCCATTGCACGGGTGATTGGCAATTGCCGCCGGGGCGCAGCCTGTTGTTGCCGCAGCAGCCGTATCTGCCGCAGATGAGCTTGCGTGGCTTGCTGGCTTATCCACAGGTGCGGTCGATAGACGATGTGCAGTTGGTCGATGTGCTGGGCAAGGTGGGGCTGGGCGGGTTGATTGGGCAACTGGACAGGCAGGTGGAGTGGGAACGGGTGCTTTCTGGCGGCGAGCAGCAGCGGGTGAGCCTGGCGCGGGCGCTGTTGTACCGGCCGGATACGTTGTACCTGGATGAGGCGACCAGTCACCTGGATATCGGCAGTGCGCAGCGTTTGCTGGAGATGCTCAAGCGGGAGTTGCCGGGGTGTACTGTTGTGGCGGTGACCCACCAGGAAGGCTTGGCCAAGGTATTCGGGAAAACGGTGGAACTGGAACCTCTGTGAACCAGTGCTGGCCTCTTCGCGGGCAAGCCCGCTCCTACAGGATCGTGCAGTCCTTGTGGGAGCGGGTTTACCCGCGAAGAGGCCGGTGCAGGATTAATCAGTCAGGTGCGCTTGCTGAACTGTGCCAGCGCAGGCAAAAGCTGTTTGTCGATCGCCTGGCGCACCGCCGGCAATATTGTCGCGCTGCCGGTATACATCTGCTCGACCATGCCCTTCAGCGCCTTTGCATTGGGCTCGGTCAGCCCACGCACTACCGCCTCGCAGGCCTGCTCGGCGCTGGCCCCGGCGGGGATGTCGAAACCGCGCGCGCGCAGGTGGCCGGCGAGGTCGTCCTGGTCAATCAAATCCGCATGCATCATGGCTGTTGTCCCTTTTATCGCTAAGCGAGTGCTGCTGTGATTTACGACCGATTCTGTGTCCACCGCGACATGCCCGCAAGGGCAGAATGTCGCAATGGCTGCTTTGGCTAAGAACAGGTCGTTTACGGCTAAATCACCCGGCCCTGAAGTGAGCACACTCAAGCCATCTGCCGCAACGGAGGGTTTGGTCACCCTCGCTCGTGCACAGTGGATGTTGCTCGCTCTTGGCCCCGGATGCTCACGGCTTTCCGGGGTTATTTTTTGCCCATACTTCGCTGTTTTCCATGCCGCTACCTGACATTTCTGCCAGGTGACTAGCCTGCGTGTTACCTGCTCTGCTAGAGGCGATGGACTTCCAGTGGAGCGGGATTATGAAAATATCTGCCTATAGGGCATGGCTCGTCATAGCAGGGTGCGCGTTGCTCGCGGCTTGCTCGTCATCGACACCGCTAGAGAGCGGCACTTCAAGCGCGGTTACGCAACTGTTCACGCTTGAACCCACCCCAGATCGCAGTACGCTGCAGAAAACAGCCACGGGGTATCTGGCGACTCTGTTGGCGAATCCAGCTAACGAGGAAATAACGCTGGTTGAGGCCAATGCGGAGTTGATCAACAACAGCACTCAGCATTTGGCAGTGACATTGCCCGATGGTAAAACAGCCCAATTCAACGTGCGCGACTTTAGTTCTATGGCCGGTGGTTACGAAGGCTGGGTGGGTTATAAAGGTTCAGCGTGGAAGCTGAATAACCCTTCACCTGCTGAGATCGATTTTGACCCTCGCTATTACCTGTCGATCGTGCGCCACGGCACCCAGTTGGTCGGTAACTTGATCGTTGATAACCAGCGCTATCAACTGGAATACCTCGGAGGCAGGCAGCATGCGTTAATAAAGGTTGACAGTTCGAAGTTGCCGCCTGAAGACAGTCAGGGTCCACAGGGGCATGCAAATGAAGTATCGGCGGTCAAGACTAATCTACCGCCGAAATCGGCACACAGTACGATCAGGTTGCTGTTTGTCACTACCAATCAGGCCCGCGCTAACAATCCAAACTACCGTGCTGCGCTGATCCTGGGATTGCGGGATGCCAATCAAATCGCAAAAAATAGCCAGGTCGCTATAACGTATGAATTAGCCGGTTTTATGGACGCTAATCACGATGAGACCGGCAGAGATTTTGTCACGCTTCTCAATGATTTGACGTACCGCATGCCGGAGGTGAAAGTTGTGCGGGATCGGCTGCGCGCTGATCTCGTCTCGATGTTAGTGGCTAATAACGAGCTGTGTGGTGGCGGTAAACCGGGCCCAGAAAAACATTTAGGGTTTTCGGCAATCAATTGCATCTCTTCATTGGCGCACGAGATCGGTCACAACTTCGGTATGTCCCATAGCTGGAACGGTGAAAGTAATACCTACACGCATGGATATCAGTATAAATCTGCGTCGGGCTCCCTCAGGTTCCGCACACAGATGGCTTACGATTGCAGTCCGGCCTGCCCTAGGCAAATGTTCTTCTCCAATCCACGCTTGAGTTATCAAGGGCACGCACTGGGTACGGTAGCGAACCATGATGTTGCTAGAGCGATGAATGAACGCAGAGAAACGGTAGAAAACTTCTATCCTCCCTTTGCTGGAAAGAAACTCTTAAATATCGCACGATTCAAATTAGGGCTTCCAGCCTGCTTGACGGTTACCTCAAGTGGTGCGCTGACTTTTGCGGATTGCGACAGTATGCGTGAAGGTGATTTTTGGTACTGGAGCAACAATGCGCGGACGACAATCCGCGTCCAGCAAGGCGATGCTTCATCATGCCTTCAATGGACGGCAAATGGTGCTGCAGCAGGCATGGGTGCATGCTCAGGTATGAATTCAAGCTTTATTTTTTCTGGTGGCGGGTTGATTAAGTTTTCAGTCTTCGGTATCTCCAACTGCCTGGAAGGTAATGAAAGAAGTGACGGCCCTCTATTCAGCAATTGCTCTGAGAGGGATGATGTTCTATGGATGGCTCTACCCTATTAGGGAGCAGGTGGGGCGGCCGTTCCTGGTTTGGACGTCGCCCCACCCGCATTACCGTGGCAACAGGCCAATGATGCGGCCGACGTAGGCGGGTGGTGGAATGCCGTATTGGAGCTTCGTTAGGCGTTGTATGCACTCGGTGGTCACATCACCGAATGGAGATGCCTTCGATGCTTTCAAGCAGACGTGCAATAACATCTGTTCACTGGCTGCCAAAGGCCCCTCAACATTTTCGCTGTGCAAGCTGTGATAAACATGCAAGCGCTTGTGATCAAAACCGATGATCTGCGTCTGCACCCACACCTCGGTACCCAGCTTCACTTCATGCAGGTAGTTGATGTGCGCCTCCAAGGTGAACAGGGAATGCCCACTTTGCCCGCGGCTGTCGGCATCCAGGCCGATACGCTCCATCAATGCATCGGTGGCATAGCTGAAAATCAGCAGGTAATAAGCATCGCGCAGGTGCCCGTTGTAATCCACCCAGTCCTCCTGGACCGGGGTGCGGTAGGTGATCAGTGCAGGCATTGCAGTCTCCTCAATCGCCAAAGGCCATGCCGTGCTTGGCCTTGCTGGTTTTCACCGCGTCCAGCACTGCCAGCAGGGTGTCATCACGGTAGCGCTCCAGCGCCGCAATGCTGCGATCGCCCAGTTGGTCCGAGGTGCCGTCCACAACATCGTCGATCAGCTTGTCGGTCAACTCGGGGGCTGGCAAGTAGGTCCAGGGCAGTTTCAGCGCCGGGCCGAATTGCGACATGAAGTGGCGCATGCCGGCATCGCCACCGGCCAGGGTATAGGTGAGGAAGGTGCCCATGAACGACCAGCGCAGGCCGGCACCAAAACGGATTGCATCGTCGATCTCGCCGGTGGTCGCCACGCCGTCGTTGACCAGGTGCAGCGCCTCGCGCCACAGCGCTTCGAGCAGGCGGTCGGCAATGAAGCCGGGGACTTCCTTGCGCACATGCAGCGGGCGCATGCCGAGGGCGGTGTAGATGGTTTTTGCCGCGTCGATGGCCTCTGGCGAGGTGCGCTTGCCGCCGACGATTTCGACCAGCGGCAGCAGGTAGACCGGGTTGAAGGGGTGGCCAACCACGCAACGTTCGGGGTGGGTGGATGACTCGTAGAATTCACTGGGCAACAGGCCCGAGGTGCTGGAGCCGATGATCGCATCAGGCTTGGCCGCAGCGCTGATCTTCGCGTGCAGGTCGAGCTTGAGGTCCAGGCGCTCTGGCGCGCTTTCCTGGATGAAGTCGGCGTCCCGCACGCAGGCTTCGATGGTGCTGACGAAGGTCAAACGTTGCGGCGATGCGCCTGGCGCCAGGCCTTGTTTTTCCAGCGCCGGCCAGGCGTTGGCGATGCGCTTGCGCAGGGCCTGCTCGGCGCCGGGGGCTGGGTCCCAGGCGACGACATCCAGGCCGTGGGCGAGGGCGCGAGCGACCCAGCCGCTGCCGATCACGCCACTACCCAGGGCGGCGAAGGTCTTGATCTTGGTGATGAAAGGCATAGCGGTCTCCTGTGGGATCAGCGGCGTTTGAGGTTCATTTTTTCCCGGCCCTCGGCCGGGGTCAGCACGCGGGCGCCGAGGCGGGAGATGATCTCCACGGCGCGCTCGACCAGCTGGCCGTTGCTGGCCAGCACGCCACGGTCCAGGTACAGGTTGTCTTCCAGGCCGACGCGCACGTTGCCGCCCAGCAGCACGGCCTGCGCGGCCATGGGCATCTGCATGCGGCCGATGCCGAAGCCGGCCCAGGTGACGTTAGCGGGCAGGTTGTCGACCATGGCCTTCATGGTGGTGGTGTCGGCCGGCGCGCCCCATGGGATGCCCAGGCACAGCTGGAACAGCGGGTCGTCGAGCAGGCCTTCCTTGATCATCTGCTTGGCGAACCACAGGTGGCCGGTGTCGAAGATTTCCAGCTCGGCTTTTACGCCCAGCTCGGTGATGCGCTTGGCACCGGCGCGCAGTTGGGCCGGGGTGGAGACGTAGATCGAATTGCCGTCGCCGAAGTTGAGGGTGCCGCAGTCGAGGGTGCAGATTTCTGGCAGCAGCGCTTCGACGTGGGCCAGGCGCTCCAGCGGGCCGATCAGGTCGGTGCCTGGGCCGAACTCCAGGGGCGTTTCGCCTGGGCCGATTTCCAGGTCGCCGCCCATGCCGGCGGTGAGGTTGACGATGATGTCCACGTCGGCTTCGCGGATGCGTTCCATGACTTCGCGGTACAGGTTCACGTCGCGGCTGAAGCGGCCGGTTTGCGGGTCGCGGACGTGGCAGTGGACCACGGTGGCGCCGGCTTTGGCGGCTTCGACGGCGGCTTCGGCGATCTGCTGGGGGGTGACTGGGACCAGGTGGCTTTTGGAGGCGGTGTCGCCGGCACCGGTGAGGGCGCAGGTGATGATGACGTCGTGGTTCATGGCGGTTCCTTGTGATGTCGGTTCTGGCCTTTTCGCGGGTAAACCCGCTCCCACAGGGGATCGTGATGTCCCTGGCATGCGCTGTACCTGTGGGAGCGGGTTTACCCGCGAAGAGGCCGGATCAGTTGGCGGTAAGCTTGAGGTTGTCCGCAGCGGGCTTGCCATCGAAGGTGGTCACACCTTCAAGCCAGCGGGCCTTGTCCTCGGGGTGGTCCTTGAGCCACTGGCGGGCCGACTCCAGCGCGTCCTTGTGGTCGAGCAGGGGCTGCATCATGCGGCTCTCGTCCTCGGCGCTGAAATTCAGGTTGGCCAGCAGGCGGTGAGCGTTGGGGCAGCGTTCGGCGTAGTCCGGCGCGGTGACTGTCCACACCGTGGCGCGGCCTTCGTCAGGGCCGAGCGCGTCCTGGCTGTCGCCCAGGTAGGCCATGTCGATGTTCACGTTCATGGGGTGCGGCGCCCAGCCGAAGAACACCACCGCCTCCTTGCGCCGCACGGCACGGTCGACCGCGGCGAGCATGCCGGCCTCGCTGGACTCGACCAGCTGGAATTTGCCCAGGCCGAACTGGTTCTTGGCGATCATCGCCTTGATCTGGGTATTGGCCCCCGAGCCGGGCTCGATGCCGTAGATTTTCCCACCCAGTTCCTTTTCGAACTTGTGAATGTCGGCGAAGGTCTTCAACCCCTTGTCGGCCAAGTACTTTGGCACTGCCAGGGTCGCCCGGGCGTCTTCCAGGCTCGGCTTGTCGAGCACCTTGACCTGCTTGGCGTCGATGAACGGGGTGATGGTCTGGGTCATGATCGGGTTCCAGTAACCCAGGAACATGTCCAGGCGTTTGTCGCGGATGCCGGCAAAGATGATCTGCTGCGAAGCGCTGGTCTGCTTGGTCTGGTAACCCAGGCCGTCGAGCAGTACCTGGGCCATGGCGCTGGTGGCGATGACGTCGGTCCAGTTGACCACGCCCAGGCGCACGTTCTGGCAGGCGGCGGGCTCGGCGGCTAGAAGCGGGGTAGAGACGATGCTGCTCACGGCAAGGGTCAACAGGCTGCGGCGGATCAAGCTGTGCATGGTGGCTCTCCATCGGCAGTGCATATTGTTATGGGGATCGGTCTCTCTGGACCGTGTGAACACGCTACGCTGCTGTCGGGGTGGAAAATCGCACCCTGGCGACCAACACTTGCACCCAGGCGACCACCTTCACTGTGGAGCACAGCAATGCCGCAGATCATTCATTTCCTGTTGTTGCCCGGCTTCTCGGCCATGGGCTTTATCAGTGCCCTGGAGCCGCTGCGTGTGGCCAACCGCTTCAAGGGCCCGTCGTACTGCTGGCAGGTGCTGAGCCTGGATGGCGGCGCGGTGCAGGCCAGCAATGGGATGTCGGTGAACGCCGATGCGGCATTGGGCGCGGGCGAGGCGGGGGGCATTTTGCTGATCGTCGCCGGCTTCGAGCCTTTGGCTTATTATGGGCCGCCGCTGCAGCAGGCGCTGCGCCGTCTCGATCATGACGGGGTGATATTGGGTGGCATCGATACCGGGGCGGTGGTGCTGGCCGAGGCGGGCTTGCTCGACGGCCACCGCGCGACCGTGCACTGGGAGGCGCTTGAAGCGTTCAAGGAAAACTACCCAGGTTTGCAGGCGACCCAAGAGTTGTTCGAAATCGACCGGCGGCGCATCACCTGCGCAGGCGGCACCGCCTCGATCGACCTGATGCTCGACCTGATTGCGCAAGCCCACGGCAGTGAGCTGGCGGTGCAGGTGTCGGAGCAGTTCGTGCTCGGGCGTATCCGCCCGCGACAAGACCACCAGCGCATGCAGATCGCCAGCCGCTATGGCATCAGCAACAAGAAGCTGGTGAAAGTGATTGGCGAGATGGAGCGCAATACCGAACAGCCTTTGAATACCCAAGTGCTGGCCGATGCGGTGCAGGTAACGCGGCGGCAGCTGGAGCGGTTGTTTCGGCTGCACCTGGACGACACGCCCAGCGGGTTTTACCTGCGGCTGCGGTTGGACAAGGCGCGGCAGTTGTTGCGCCAGACCGACATGAGTGTGCTGGAGGTGGGGGTAGCGTGTGGGTTTGAGTCGGCGTCGTACTTTACCCGCTGTTACCGGGCGCGGTATCAGCGGTGCCCGCGGGAGGATCGGCTGGCCAGAGCGGTGTGAAGTAAACCTGTACCGGCCTCTTCGCGGGCAAGCCCGCCCACAGGTACTTAACTGACCTCAGGCTTGACCCGATCCTGTGGGAGCGGGCTTGCCCGCGAAGAGGCCGGTGCAGGTTTACTGCTGCCCGATGGACTGCAGGTACTCCGACCGGTCATCACTGCGCTGCGCCACACAGGTGCCCCACGCCGCCTCGAACGCCTTGCTCCCAGGCTTCTCGGCAAAGGTCTCGACCTTGCAATCGGCATCGCGCAACTGGGCCCAGAGTTTTTCCGCCGCCTCCATGCGCCCCACCAAGGCATTGGCCTGGTCGGCTTCGTCGGCATACTGGTCGCGAATGCGCTGGATCAAGTCATCGTAAGCCGACTTCAGCTCCCGCTCGGCCGTCTGCTTGTTGAAGGCCGCGCACGCGTACGTCTGTTGGTCGGTCTCGACGTTGTCGCACGGGGTGCTTTCTTCCTCGCCGGCCTGGGCGCCCGACACGACGGCCAGCAGTACCAGGCATGCCATTGATTTCATCCTTTATCTCCTCAACAGGCTGACGAATCGCAGGGATTCTCGCTCAGCCGAAGGCAACGCGGTAGCTCCCTGACGAAATGTTCATGAAAGCGAACAAAATGTCGTTATCGAGACTGTCTCTCATCGCCAGATAGCGTCGCAGAGGGCCTGTTGTCGCGCATTGACGCTTTCGGCAAACCCCCTGTCGTTTTTGCATCGGGGCGCCTCGGGGCACAGGCATATGCTGGCCCCAAAGCGCCGGCACAACGTTCGGCGTGACCCAACTCAATAAAAGGGGACAGCCTGATGAGCCCAGCCGAATTACACGCCGACAGCATCGTCATCGACGGTTTGATCATTGCCAAATGGAACCGCGAGCTGTTCGAAGACATGCGCAAAGGCGGCCTGACTGCGGCCAACTGCACGGTGTCGGTCTGGGAAGGGTTCAAGGCCACGGTCGACCAGATCGCCTCCAGCCAGAAGCTGATCCGCGACAACAGCGACCTGGTCATGCCGGTGCGCACCACCGCCGACATCCGCAAGGCGAAAGAACTGGGCAAGACCGGCATCCTCTTCGGCTTCCAGAACGCCCACGCGTTCGAAGACCAGATCGCCTACGTGGACGTGTTCAAGCAGTTGGGCGTGGGCATCGTGCAGATGTGCTACAACACCCAGAACCTGGTCGGCACCGGCTGCTACGAGCGTGACGGCGGCCTGTCGGGCTTCGGCCGCGAGATCGTCGCCGAGATGAACCGCGTCGGCATCATGTGCGACCTGTCCCACGTGGGCTCCAAGACTTCCGAAGAAGTCATCCTCGAATCGAAGAAGCCGGTCTGCTACTCCCACTGCCTGCCGTCGGGGCTCAAGGAGCACCCGCGCAACAAGTCGGACGAAGAGCTGAAATTCATCGCCGACCACGGCGGCTTCGTTGGCGTGACCATGTTTGCGCCGTTCCTGGCCAAGGGCATCGATTCGACCATCGACGACTACGCCGAAGCCATCGAATACACCATGAACATCGTTGGTGAAGACGCCATCGGCATCGGCACCGACTTCACCCAGGGCCACGGCCAGGACTTCTTCGAATACCTGACCCACGACAAGGGCTACGCCCGTCGCCTGACCAACTTCGGCAAGATCATCAACCCGCTGGGCATTCGCACCGTTGGCGAGTTCCCCAACCTCACCGAGACCTTGCTCAAGCGCGGCCACTCCGAGCGTGTGGTGCGCAAGATCATGGGCGAGAACTGGGTAAACGTCCTCAAGGATGTCTGGGGCGAGTAAGCCGCTCTCCAAGCCTGAAAGCCCCTGCCAGCAACGCCGGGGCATCCCAATAAAAAATTTTATGGAGTTGAGTTTCCATGGCCAAGATCGCCCCGCAATTGCCAATCGAAGTCGACAGTGAGACCGGTGTCTGGACCAGCGACGCCTTGCCGATGCTGTACGTGCCACGCCATTTCTTCGTTAACAACCACATCGGTATCGAGGAAGTGCTGGGCGCCGACGCCTATGCCGAGATCCTCTACAAGGCGGGCTACAAGTCGGCCTGGCACTGGTGTGAAAAAGAAGCCGAGTGCCATGGCCTGGAAGGCGTGGCGGTGTTCGAGCATTACATGAAGCGCCTGTCCCAGCGTGGCTGGGGCCTGTTCGAGATCCAGGACATCGACCTGGACAAAGGCACCTGCAGCGTCAAGCTCAAGCACTCCGCCTTCGTCTACGTGTACGGCAAGGTTGGCCGCAAGGTCGACTACATGTTCACCGGCTGGTTCGCCGGCGCAATGGACCAGATTCTCGCTGCCCGTGGCAGCAAGATCCGCACCGTGGCCGAGCAGGTCTATGGCGGGTCGGAAGAAGGCCACGAAGATGGCCTGTTCGTTACAAAGCCGTTGTAAGCCGGAGATAGCGTCATGGCATTCGAAGCAATGTTCCAGCCGATCCAGATCGGCAAACTGACCATCCGCAACCGCGTGCTCAGCACCGCGCACGCCGAGGTCTACGCCACTGACGGCGGCATGACGACCGACCGCTATGTGAAGTACTACGAAGAGAAGGCCAAGGGCGGCATCGGCCTGGCGATCTGCGGCGGCTCGTCCGTGGTCGCCATCGACAGCCCGCAAGAGTGGTGGGCGTCGGTCAACCTGTCGACCGACCGCATCATTCCGCACTTCCAGAACCTGGCCGACGCCATGCACAAGCATGGCGCCAAGATCATGATCCAGATTACCCACATGGGCCGTCGCTCGCGTTGGGACGGCTTCAACTGGCCGACCCTGATGTCGCCGTCGGGTATCCGTGAACCCGTGCACCGCGCCACCTGCAAGACCATCGAGGTGGAAGAGATCTGGCGGGTGATCGGCAACTACGCGCAGGCTGCGCGTCGTGCCAAAGAAGGTGGCCTGGACGGCGTCGAACTGTCGGCCGTGCACCAGCACATGATCGACCAGTTCTGGAGCCCGCGGGTCAACAAGCGTACCGACGAATGGGGCGGTACGTTCGAAGGCCGCATGAAGTTCGGCATGGAAGTGCTCAAGGCTGTGCGCGCCGAGGTCGGCGACGATTTCTGCGTGGGCATGCGTATCTGCGGCGACGAATTCCACCCCGATGGCCTGAGCCACGAGGACATGAAGCAGATCGCCGCGTACTACGACGCGACCGGCATGCTCGACTTCATCGGCGTGGTGGGCTCGGGTTGCGACACCCACAACACCCTGGCCAACGTTATCCCGAACATGAGCTACCCGCCGGAGCCGTTCCTGCACCTGGCGGCCGGCATCAAGGAAGTGGTCAAGGTCCCGGTGCTGCACGCGCAGAACATCAAAGACCCGAACCAGGCTACGCGCATCCTCGAAGGCGGCTATGTCGACATGGTCGGCATGACCCGTGCGCACATGGCTGACCCGCACCTGATCGCCAAGATCAAGATGGGCCAGATCGACCAGATCAAACAGTGCGTCGGTGCCAACTACTGCATCGACCGCCAGTACCAAGGCCTGGATGTACTGTGCATCCAGAACGCCGCAACCTCCCGTGAATACATGGGCGTGCCGCACATCATCGAGAAGACCACCGGTGTCAAACGCAAGGTGGTGGTGGTTGGCGCCGGCCCTGCCGGCATGGAAGCCGCCCGCGTGGCTGCCGAGCGTGGCCACGACGTGACCCTGTTCGAGAAGAAAGACCAGATCGGCGGGCAGATCACCATCGCCGCCAAGGCACCGCAGCGCGACCAGATCGCCGGTATCACCCGCTGGTACCAACTGGAACTGGCACGCCTGAAAGTCGATCTGCGCCTGGGCACCGCTGCCAGCGTGGACGCAATCCAGGACCTGCGCCCAGACGTCATCGTGCTGGCGGTGGGCGGCCATCCGTTCGTCGAGCAGAACGAGCACTGGGGCGCGGCCGAGGGGCTGGTGGTCAGCAGCTGGGACGTGCTCGATGGCAAGGTTGCGCCGGGCAAGAACGTGCTGGTGTACGACACCATCTGCGAGTTCACCGGCATGTCGACGGCGGACTACATTGCCGACAAGGGCAGCCAGGTCGAAATCGTCACCGACGACATCAAGCCAGGCGTGGCCATGGGCGGCACGACCTTCCCGACCTACTACCGCAGCATGTACCCCAAAGAAGTGATCATGACCGGCGACATGATGCTGGAAAAGGTCTACCGCGAAGGCGACAAGCTGGTGGCGGTGCTGGAGAACGAATACACCGGTGCCAAGGAAGAACGCGTGGTCGATCAGGTTGTGATCGAGAACGGCGTGCGCCCTGACGAGGAGCTGTACTACGCGCTGAAGGATGGCTCGCGCAACAAGGGCCAGATCGATGTGGAGGCGCTGTTTGCCATCAAGCCGCAGCCGATCCTCAGCCAGCCGGGCGAGGGCTACCTGCTGTACCGCATCGGCGACTGCGTGGCCCAGCGCAACGTGCATGCGGCGATCTACGACGCCTTGCGCCTGTGCAAGGATTTCTGATCCTGGCGGCATGAACACCGCCCCTATTGGGGCGGGACTGGCCCCCTGTGGGAGCGGGCT